>JACQGW010000123.1 GCA_016199325.1 Chloroflexota bacterium | reverse complement strand
GGTTCGGGAGAACGTCGTGCGGGCCTCGCCACATTTCTACAACGACGAGGGGGATGTCGACCGCCTGCTGAACGCGCTGCCCTGATCGGGGCTGCTGTGGAAACCATCGGCTAAGAAGTGCATAATGGACGCCGTTGGAGGCGTGGTTGAGCGTGCGCGTGTGGCCGGCGGTGGGTCTCGCCCTGCTGTTCGGGTTCGGTCTGCGGGTCTACCAGCTCGGCACCCAGAGCATCTGGGCGGACGAGATCTACAGCGTCATCTACAGCCAGAAGGGCTGGCTGGAGATCATCCCCTTCAACGTGCAGATGCAGGATCCCCAGCCGCCGCTCTACTACCTGATGCTCAAGGCCTGGGTGTCGCTGGCGGGCACCTCCGAATTCGCCTATCGATTCCCATCCCTCGCCGGCGGCGTCGGCAGCGTTGCGCTCATCTACGCCCTGGGACGCAGGCTGCTCTCGCCGGCCGTCGGCGCCGTCGCCGCGGCGGTGCTGGCCGTCAACCCCTATCACGTCTGGTATGCTCAAGAAGCCCGCACGTATACGCTGACGGCCGCGCTGGCATTGCTGACGATCCTGCTGTACGTCCGAATCCTGCACCGCGCGGCCGGTCGTGGCGCCTGGATCGGTCTGGTCGTGGTCTCGTCGCTCCTGGTCTATAGCCACTACTACGGCTTCCTGATCGTGCTCTTCGAGAACGTCCTCTACCTGCTCCTCGCCCGATCCCGCGGTCTCCCCCTCCGACCGTGGCTGCTGGCGCAGACGGCCTTTGTGGTGCCCTACCTGCCGTTCGCCGGCCATGGCGTGCGTATGATGATCGGCTTCCAGAGCGCGAACCCGGCCGAGCTGTCCTGGCGGTTCGTCGAGCGCAGCCTGGTCCATTACAGCCTGGGCTGGTTCCTCGATCCGGCGATCGTTCGGTGGGTCTTCCCCAGCTTCCTGGCGCTGGCCGGACTGGGGCTGGTAGCTCTCCTCCGGACTCAACCTCGCCGGGCATCTGCGAAACAGGCCAGCATGAAGGACCACGGTCTGGTAGTCGTGGAATCTGCGGGGCAACCCCTGCGGCTGGTCTGGGCGCACGCGTCCCGGAGCACACACGGGCAGGGTGGTGCCCTGGCCGGGTCCGCGCGGGGCGTCGACCTTCAGGCTGAGGCCCCACGCCGGGACCGATCTTCCGCGACCCGGCCGTTTGACCGGTGGGAACAACTGGCACTGCTCCTCGGCTACGTGCTGATCCCGGTCGGCGCTGCCGTCGCCGCGTTCCAGCTCACCGGCAGGATTCTCCTCTACGATCGGTACTTCATCCTCATCACGCCGGCCTACTTCCTCTTCATCGGCCTCGGGATCGCGCACCTTGGCCGGATTCGTCCGCTTCTGGCCGTGGCGGCGCTCGCGTTCGTCGGCGTCAGCAGCCTCGCCGCGCTCCACTCCTACTACACCGACCCCCGGTACGCTCGCTATGATCTGCGCGCGGCTGCCCGCTACGTTGTCCAGGAGGAGCGGGCCGGCGACGGCGTGGCCGTCATGGGCGAGCTGGTGGAGAGCGTGTTCCGATACTACTATCGCGGCTCCCTGCCGATCTATCGCATCCGCACCGGCCGGGTCCAGGAGGTTGCCGGCGACCTGAGCACCATCGCGCCGACCCATCGACGCCTCTGGTTGCTGCCCTACGCCGCCGACGACACCGACCGCGCCGCCGAGGGATGGCTGGATGGTCACGGCTATCGCGTCGAGGCGCTGTGGTTCAAGACGGCACGTCTGCGCCTCTACGATATTCCAGCCGGCAGGCCGGAGGTCGTCGAGTCCCCCGCCGTCCCGTGGGAAGGGGGGCCATTGCTCACCGGTCTGAGCCTGTCCCGGACGACGGTCGACGCCGGTGAATCGATCGACGGCCGCTTCACGTTCCGCGGGATCCCATCCCAAGATGACTACTCCATCGTCGTTCGCCTGCTCGACCGAGATGGCCACGCGCTGGCTCACACCGACCGTGCCTTGAGAGAGGGAAACTGGGAGGAGGCGACGCCGAGCCTGGTCAGCATGGGCGTGGCGGTGGCGGTTCCCTACGGAACCCCGCCGGGATCGCTGGAGCTCTCTATCGGCCTGCGTCATACCGGCGGCCACAGCCTTGCCTACCTGGATGAGAACGGAAGTCCGAAGGGCACGCTGCTGCCGGTCGCTCGGATCACCGTTCGCCGCCCGGCGGTCCAGCGGCCACTGGAGTCCATCGGCGTTCCCCGGCGCGTCGACGTGCCCGCCGGTCCGGGCCTCCGACTGGTTGGGTACGCGATGCCGGACGCAGTGTTGACCGCCGGCCAGCCGCTTCAGACGGTCCTGTACTGGGAGGGCGTGGCCGGCCCGCGTGATGGTCTGGAGGTCGTCGGCCAGATCGTCGACCGCACGGGTCGGGTCGTCGGCGAGCAGCGAGCGACGACGGCGTCACGAAGCTATCCGCCAAACCTGTGGTCGGACGGGGAGATCGTGCGCGACTACCTGGATCTCCCCACCGGACGTGTACCGGCCACGGGCGAGTACCAGGTTCGTCTGAAGGTGGGAAACGACATTCGGAGCAGTTGGCTGGCGCTCGGCGCCGTGCGCATCGTCAGCCGGGAGCGCCGCTTTGGCGAACCGGCGGCCGGCCGCCCGCTCGTCGGACGGTTTGCCGACTTCGCCCAGCTCGTCGGCTATGACCTCTCCTCGGTCTGGGAGGGCGATCGCGGCGTACTCGTAAGGGGTCGGCCGCTCACCGCCACGCTCTACTGGCGCGCCGGAGCGGCGGTGGACGTCAACTACACGGCCTTCGTGCATCTTCTCAACGCCGAAGGTCGGCTGGTGGCCCAGCACGACGGCATGCCCGGCAACGGCGCCGCCCTGACGTCGACCTGGCTGGCAGGCGAGCTCGTCGTAGATCCGCACCTCGTCCCGGTGCCGGACGCGCTGCCGGCCGGCACCTATCGACTGGTCGCCGGACTGTACGACGGCAGCACCGGCCGTCGTGTCCTCCTCGCCGGCGGCGGCGATCATCTCGTTCTGTCCGAGCTTGTCCTGCGCCCATGACGGGGTTTCGCCGGCCGACCGTCTCGATGGAGAACGCCGCTCGGGTGGCGGCGCTCGCGCTCGTCCTGGCCGCCTTTGCCATCAGGATCTATCGTCTGGACGCCGCTGGATTGGAGGGGGACGAGGCGTTCAGCATCCAGGCGGCGTACACGGACGTTGCGTCGATCATCCGGACGGCCGCGACGACCGATCCCCATCCGCCGCTGTACTACCTGTTCCTTCGCCTCTGGTACGTGCTCACCGGCACCGCGGAGTTCACGCTGCGGTATCCCTCGGTCCTGGCGGGCGTCCTGGTGGTGGCCGGGCTCGTCAGGCTCGCCGAGGTTCTCTCCTGGCGATTCGTCGGCCTGCTCAGCGCAGCCCTGTTCACCCTGAGCCCGTTTGCCGTCAGGTATGCCCAGGAAGCGCGCATGTATGCGCTGGTCACCCTCCTGGGCCTGCTCGCTCTGTGCTGCTTGCTTCGGGCGCTCGCACAGGGGCGATCGCGTTTCCTGGCGCTCTATGCGCTCTCCATGCTCCTGAGCCTGTACACCCACTACTACGCGAGCTTTCTGTTCGCGCTGACGAGCGTCCTCCTGCTCGCCGAGCTCCGGGCACGGCGGGCGCCGCGAGCGGTCGCGCTTCGATGGGCCGGCGTGCAACTGACCATTGTCGCCCTGTTCATTCCGTGGGTGGTGCTGGCATCGGACGTCGCGCTGTCCCACGCGCCCAGCCGCCGGGCCACGTTCGACCTGGCCGGCTGGCTCACGGAGAGCCTTCTGCGGTACACCGTCGGATTCGCAGCCCCCACGACCACCAGCTTCGCCCTGGCCGCGGGCTTTCTGGCCCTGGCCGCCACCGGCTGGTGGTTCGCCGGTCGCGGCGGCGACGGCTCCCGGGCCTGGTTTCGACGGTCCTTCGTGGCCGGATACGCACTCCTCCCGATGGCGCTGGGGATCCTGAGCTCGCTCTACCAGCCGATGTTCGCCGCGCGCTACGTCATGGTCAGTGCCCCGGCGTTCAGCCTGTTGCTCGGTCTGGGCGTCGCCGGCTGCCATCGGGCGAGTCGGCCGCTCGGCGTTGCCGCCGGCCTCTTCCTCGTCTCGGTGGAGGCCATCTCCCTGGGCAGCTCCTTCTTCGACGACGCAGCATACAGGAGCGACTTCCGGGAAGCCGCGGCCTACATCCGGGAGCTCACGCAGCCCGGCGACGCCATCGTGCTGGACGGGTGGAGCCAGCTCCCGCAGTTCTGGTACTACTACACCCTGAGGGTCGAGCATCCCGTACCGTCCTACCTCTTCCCGACCGGCGAGCCGGAAGGGCACCGGTCGAGCGGCCGGCGGCTGGACGAGATCATGGCGCGGCACCAGGGCGTCTGGCTGCTGGACTACGACGTTGCCAGCCACGATCCGCTCCACGTCGTCGAGGCCCACCTTGCCGGCACCTACTATCAAGCGTTCAGCCACCGCCTGCGGACGAATCGCGTCGTCTACTACGCATCCTCGGCGACCGCGCCGTCCAGTCCGGTCGTATTGAACGTGAGCTGCAACCAGGAGATCCTCCTGGAGGAGTTCCGCGGGCCGAGGATGGCGGAGCCGGGGCAGATCCTCCCCCTGGACCTCCAGTGGCGTGCGCTGAAGAAGCCGGCAGGGGATTACGCCGTCTCCTGGCGGTTGCTGGACCCTGCCGGTCGCACAATCGTCCAGCGGGATGCCCGGCCGGCCGCCGGTTTCTCGCCGACCCCAGAATGGACGGCCGACAGGCTGGTGATCGACCGGTACGGCATGCTCCTGCCGACCTACGCACCGCCCGGTCTGTACTCGCTGGCGGCGGCCGTCTACGATCGGGCCACTGGAGCCGCATGCCAACTGCGGCAGGGCGACCGAGCCCTGCCGGGCGACGTCATCCCGCTCGGGCAGGTCGACGTCCTGGACGTCGTGCCGGCTGCTGCGCGCCGCGAGCCGGCGCCGGCGCAGGCCGCCGACTTCCGCTTTGGCGCGCTGCGCCTGCTGGGATTCGACGCCGACGGCCGCTCCGTGCGCTCCGGCAACACCGCCACCATCAGGCTCTACTGGCAGGTCGCCGAGGACCCCGGCCGTGACTACCGCCTGGTGGCGCGCCTCACGACCGAGCGCGGGGAGATCCTTCAGGAGCAGGAGGGCGTGCTCGGCCCCGCCTGGTTCCCCAGTGGTCGATGGCGGGGAGGCCGGACGATCCTGACGCATCTCGACGTGCCGATACCGAGTCGGCTGGCGACCGGGCAGTACCGTCTATCGATGGCGCTGAAGGCCGACGGGTTGGACGAGCAGACCTTCTCGGGCTTCCCGACGTTGACGGTCGTCTCACGCGAGAGGACGTTCAAGGTTCCTGCCATCGCCAACCCGATCCGGGCCAGGTTCGGCGAGCTGATCGAGCTGCTGGGCTACGAGGTGCGGCCCGCCTCGACGAGCGGGATCGGGAGCGAGCAGCAGATCCAATTGACGCTCTACTGGCGCGCGCTGCGCGAGATGGAGGTCGGGTACAAGGTGTTCACGCACCTCGTCGGCGAGGACGGCCAGATCTACGGCCAGGACGACTCGGTTCCGCTCGGCGGCGCGGCCCCCACGACCAGTTGGCTGCCGGGCGAGGTCCTGACGGACGCCTACCGGCTGACCGTTCGCGGCGGCGCTCCGGCGGGCCGCTACCGGCTCATCGCCGGCTTCTACGACCCGGAGCGAGGCACGCGGATCCCCCTCGCGGACGGCTCGGGCGACAGCCTGGCGCTGACATCCTTCACCCTCCGCGGCACCCGGTAGAGCGATTCCGTGAGACAACGAACCGCCAGGACGCCAAGATCGCCAAGAAGGAGAGCACTCATCACTCATGACTCATCACTCATCACTCATGACTCATCACTCATGACTCGATGACCCGCCGAACCTGGATCGCCGGACTTGTCGCCACGCTCGTCCTGGCTGCGCTCTTGCGCTTCGCGGCGCTGGATCGCGTCCCGCCCGGTCTGCATTTCGACGAGGCGGTGAACCTCTTCGACATCCAGGACATCCGCCACGGCGTCCATTCGATCTTCTTCGCCCGGAACACCGGCCGCGAGCCCCTGTTCATCTACTGGCAGGCGCTCGTGACGTCGTTCCTGAGGCGGGACGCCTTCTCCCTGCGCCTGGCGGCGGCGATCGTCGGCTGGCTGGCCGTGCCGGCGACGGCCTGGTGCGCGCTGACCCTGGGGAGCTTCGACCGCCGCCCACAGGCGAAGCGGGACACGCTCCTGGCCGCGCTGGCCCTGGCCGGGCTGTACTGGCACGTCCATTTCAGCCGATTCGGGCTTCGGACGATCTCGCTGGCGCTCCTCGCGCCGATCACCTTCGGCCTGCTCTGGTGGGCGGCGCGTGAGAATCGCCGGCCCCTCTGGCTGCTGGCGGGCATCAGCGGCGGCCTGACCCTCTACACCTACACGAGCAGCCGCATCGTCCCGCTGATGGCGCTGGCGGCGTTGCTGCTGTTGCTTCGCGCCCGTGCCAGGCTCTGGCCGGGGGCCGCGATGATGATACTGGCATGGGGCCTGACGTTCGCTCCACTCGGCTGGTACTTCGCCAGGCATACCGACGACTTCGTCAAGCGTTCGGCCGACGTGAGCATATTCAACCCGGTGATCAACGGCGGGGACCCGGCCGGCGCCCTCTGGAACGGCCTGAGCAGAACGGTGGGGATGTTCCTCGTGGCGGGCAGCTCGCTTGGGCAGGAAAACCTGCCGGGCCGGCCACTGTTGGACCCCCTCGTCGGAGGGATGTTCGCCGTGGGGCTGGTGGCCGCAGCCAGGCACGCGCGGCGCCCTGCTGAGGCATTCCTGCTCTGCTGGCTTGCGCTTGGCATCCTTCCCTCCGTCCTGAGCGTCAATCCTCCCGGCTACTTCAGGATCAGCGCAGCCGTCCCCGCCGTCGCCATCGTCGCCGGCCGCGGGGCCGGGCTGATCTGCGACGCGGCCGCGCGCGTCCGACTTGCCGGCCTCAACCGGCTGGCGATGCCGCTGGTCGGAGGTGCGCTGCTCGCCGGTGCGGGCCTGACGGCCTGGGACTACTTCGCCCGTTGGGCTCCGAGCGACGACGCCTACGCCGCGATGATGGCCGACAAGGTGGACGTCTCCCGCCATCTGGTCACCTGGTCGCAGCGCGAGCGCGTGTTCCTGGCGCCGCTCTACGCAGCGGACTCGACGATCCAATTCCTGACGCGTGACGCCCGGCCAGACACCTTCGACATGGGCGCCGGCGCCGTGATCCCGGCCCGCTCCGAGCAGCCCGCTCGCTACGTCTTCCCGATCTTCGACACGGAGCTGCCAGCCCGATTGCTCGAATCCCTGCCGCCGTCGGCGGTCGAGGAGATCTCCTCCGATCCCTCCGGCCGGCGGCGGCTGCTGCGCAGCCTCGTCGTCGCCGGCCGGGAGCTGCCGCCTGCGCCCGAACGCGTCCTCGCCCGTCTGGGCGATGCCGTGGCGCTCGTCGAAGGCGCCGTGCCGGCGTCGGCCCGTCCGGGCGGGAGATTGAGCGTCGGCCTGACCTGGCTTGCGACTGGGAAGCCGTCCGCCGATTACACCATCTTCGTTCACGTTCGCGACGCCGGCGATCAGACCCGGAGCCAGTACGACGGCCGGCCGCTGAAAGGGCTCTTCCCCACGCCGCGCTGGCAGCCCGGCGACCGGATCGTCGAGCGTTTCGAGATCTCCCTGCCGCCGGACCTGCCGCCGGGGAGATACCGGCTGGTCGCCGGCCTCTACGAGCTGGCGACCCTTCAGCGGCTCGCAGTGCGCACGGCCGATGGCCGGGACAGCGGCAATGAGGTTCCGCTGGGAGCGTTCACGGTCGAGCGGCCGTAGAGCAGCTTGCCGCATGAAAAGCCATTTTCACAGCAGTCGGCCGTCAACACCCGCGGCGCCTGCGTAGCGGGGGACACGAACCGAGCCGCGACCGTC
>JACQGW010000128.1 GCA_016199325.1 Chloroflexota bacterium | reverse complement strand
GAGAACGAAGCGCTAACCCAGCTTGGCGCCCGGGCTGTACGAGAGGAGATGTGGGCAAGCTGGCGTTAGGAGGTGCGCTCGTTACGGCGCTGGAACCACGCCAATGAAGCCGGATGATGGAATCTTCAAAGCCGCACCCGCGGGACCATCTGGAGACACACTTCACCCGTTCCATTTCACCTCTTCCCACATCGCCCGCAGCTCGGCACGTGACAGGTCGGCGAGCTTGGCGCCGCGGTCGTGCGCCATCTGCTCCAGGCGGTTGAAGCGCGCGGAGAAGCGGCGATTGGCGAGACGCAGGGCTTCCTCGGCGTCGACGTCCAGCCAGCGGGCGACGGCGACGAGGGCGAAGAGGACGTCGCCGTATTCGTGGAGGCGCTGCTCGGCCGTGGGTGCCGCCGCCAGCTCGCTCGCCTCTTCGGCGACCTTCGCCAGGACCGCACGAAGCTCGGGCCAGTCGAAGCCAACCCGGGCCGCCCGCTTCTGGACCGCCTGGGCGTAGGCCAGGGAGGGCATCGACTTCGGCACCCCGGCCAGCATCGAGACGCCGCTCGCCCGCTCACGCCGCTTGAGCTCCTCCCAGTTCGCCAGCACCTGCTGGGCCGTGTCGGCGCGGACGTCCCCGAAGACGTGCGGATGCCGGCGAACCAGCTTGGCGCCCACGCCACGAATGACGTCGGCCACGTCGAACTCGCCGGTCTCGTCGGCGATCTGGGCGTGGAGCACTACTGGAAGCAGCAGATCGCCCAGCTCCTCGGCGAGCGACTCCGGGTCGTCGGCGTCCAGTGCTTCGAGCGCTTCGTAGGTCTCTTCGAGCAGGTGCTCTTTCAGCGTCTGGTGCGTCTGCTCGCGGTCCCAGGGGCAGCCGCCGGGCGCCCTCAGCCGGGCGACGATCATTCTCAGCGTGTCGAAGGCGCCCAGGTTCTGCTCCCAGTCGAGCGCCGGCAGGTAGACGCAGGTCAGATGGTCGTGGTCGTTACGGCGGTCCAGCGCGTAGAGCGGGACCGCCTCGACGCGCTCGTCCGGCGTGCCCGCCGCGCGGACGATGGCGACAGGATGCTCGGCCGGGTAGCGGTCGAGCAGGGCCGGCTTCAGCCCGGCGGCCACCGTCCGGCTGTACAGTTGGCAGACGAGCGCCGGTCGGGCCGGGTCGATCTGCGGGTCGAGCGCGTCGACAATCTGAAGCCCGTGGGCCAGGGGATCGAGGTCGAGGGCGTCGAAGACCGGTTCGAGGAAGCTCAAGCCGGCGACGATGCGGACCGGGATGTTCTCGGCACGGGCCATCGCCCGCACCTCCCGCACCGTCGCCTCGCCGACGAGGGGATGGCCGGGCACCGCGTAGAGAACGCCCGCCGGGCGCCGGCCGAGCGCCAGGACCCGCTCGGCGATGGCGCGATAGACGGTCTCGAAGCTATCGCCGGTCTCGTAGTCGTCGTCGAAGCTCTGAACGGCAAGATGCGAGGGCAGCCAGGGAACAGTCGGGTGCCGGGCGGTCCGTAGGTAGACCTCGGTGGCGGCAGCCAGCGTCGCCTGCGCTTCGAGCGTGAGGAGGTCCGGGTCGCCGGGACCCAGGCCGAGGATGGTGATGGCCAAGAGCATCGCTCCTTCACGGGTTTCATGCGTCCCAAATGTAGTATACGTCATGCGTCATTCGTCATTCGTCATTCGTCGGGCACCTTCACGCGTTTCAGGTGTCCCGAACGGGGCATACCTCAGCTTGCTGCTCTCGCTCAGGCGCCGGCATGCTTGAGCGGTGCCGAGAGATAGCGAACCGCCAAGACGCCAAGACGCCAAGACGGACGGTGAGAAAGACGGCAGGATGGTCGATCCGCCAGACAGACAGATCCTCTCGGCTGCTTCCCGTGCTCCTGGACTGCCCCCTTGCCTGGCGCGCCGCGATTGCGTAGACTGCTCTTGCCGGGCACGCCGGGAAAGGTGGGGTGGACACGTGGGCACCATCGAGGCGGAAGGGCTGACGCGCCGGTTCGGCGAGCGGCTGGCCGTCGACGGCTTGAGCTTCGCCGTCGAGCCGGGGGAGGTCTTCGGGCTGCTCGGCCCCAACGGCGCCGGCAAGACGACGACCATCGGGATGCTGACGTGCCAGTTGCAGCCGACGGCCGGCACCGCCAGGCTGCTCGGCTACGACGTCCGCCGGGATGCCCGCCGAATCAAGGGGTTGATCGGCGTCGTCTTCGAGGAGCAGAACCTCTACGAGCGGATGTCCGGCCGGGAGAACCTGCAGTTCTTCGCCAGTCTCTACGATGTCGGGCGACGGCGGTGTGACGACGTGCTCGACCTGGTGGGGCTGGCCGACCGAGGGGATGACCGGGTTGCCCGGTACTCGAACGGGATGCGCCAGCGCCTGCTCCTGGCGCGGGCGCTCCTCCACCAGCCGCGAATCCTGTTCCTGGACGAGCCGACTCGCGGCCTGGATCCAGCGGCAGCAAGGGAGGCGCGCACGCTCATCGCCAGGCTGGCCGCGGAGGGGGTGACCGTCCTCATTACGACCCACGACATGGACGACGCAGACCGCCTCTGCCACCGTGTCGCGATCATCGATCGGGGGCGGTTCGTTGCCGTCGATACGCCGCTCGCGCTCAAGCTGGCGCACGGCCGGCGAATGGTCAGGGTGCTGCGGCGGAATGCAGCGGAAGAGACCATGCCGCTCGATCCGTCGCCGGGGGCCGAGCGTCTGGCCTCCCTGATCGTTTCGGGCGACGTGCTCGCCATTCATTCTGAGGAGGCGACGCTGGAGGACGCGTTTCTTGCGCTGACCGGCCGGAGGCTGGCGGAATGAGCCTGCGGGTCGTTCTGGCTATCGCGCAGAAGGACATCCTCGACGCCGTTCGCAACCTGTACATTCTCTTCGCCATCGTCTCGCCCGTCGGCATCTCGCTGCTGTTCTCGCTCCTCTTCCCGACCGCGACGGAGCTGAAGATCGGCGCCGTCGCTCTGTACGACCAGGGCCGCTCGACGCTCGTCGAGCGGATCGAGACCCATCCGGCCGTCAAGCGTGTGATCAAGGTCCATTCCTTCGAGGAGCTCCAGGCCGCGGTGGAGCAGGAGGCAGTCGGTGGCCTGGCGCTGTCGGCGGACTTCGATACGGCGGTGGTGGAGGGACGTACGCCGGAGCTGCCGATGCTCTACAACGGCCGCCGCGGTGGCGGCGAGCTGGCCGCCTTCCGGCGCCTGGTCGACGACGCAGTTCGGCAATTGGCCGGGAAGGCCGCGCCGGTGCAGCTCGTTCAGGCCGACCTCAACGTGGCTGCCGCGGACCGGCCGCCGGGCGGATTCAGCACCCAGGGGTTCTTCCTCGTGCTGCTGCTCGTCATGGGATTGACGATGACCGGCGTGTTCGTGGTGCCGACGCTGCTCGTCGAGGAGAAAGAGAAACGGACGCTCAAGGCGATTCTCGTCTCGCCGGCTGGCTACGCCGACGTGGTGGCCGGAAAAGCCCTGGCCGCACTCGCCTATGCCGTGGTGGGAGCTGCGGTGCTGTTGGCGCTGAATGACGGCTTTCGGGGCAACGTGGCCCTGACGACGCTGGCCGTCCTATTGGGCGGCCTGATCCTGGTCGAGGTTGGGCTGCTGATGGGCGCCATCTGCACTACGACCGCCCAGGTGAACACCTGGAGCACCGTCATCATGCTGGTCCTGTTGGCGCCAACGTGGACCACCGGCTCGTCGGCGCCGGAGCCGGTGGAGCTGGTTCTCCGTTTCATCCCGACCCACCACATCGGCAGGTTGATCGGCCTGGCCAGAGACGGAGGTGACCCGGCGGGGGCCTGGTCGAGCCTCCTGACGCTCGCCGGCGTGACCGCAGTCCTGTTCGCCGCCGTCGTCTGGTCGCTGCGGCGGGGCCAGCGATGAGTCATGCGTCACCCGTCACCCGTCATGCGTCACCCGTCACCCGTCATACGTCATGCGTCGTGCGCGGGGGGTGGCGGGTGGTGGGTGACGCATGGCCGGTGACGCATGACGCATGACGGGTGACGTATGACGGGTGACGTATCACGCCCCCTCGCTTGACAAGCTCCATCAGGGACACTATGATAGCGGCGGAATACAGGCAGGCCTGCCGAGCTGGCGGCAGAATGTGAGGTGTGATGAGGCGACGCCCGAATGGGGCGTTGGTGCCGGCTGCACTGGTGCTGGTGCTGGCCCTGCTGCTTTCGGTTGCGTGTGCCCAGGTCTCCGTCAAGCGAATCGAGAGCCTGGCCGACGCGCCGACCGGGAACCGACCTGTCAGTTCTCCGCCGGGAGACGTGCGCGACGTCGCGGTTACTGCCGTTGACTTCGATCCACCGCTGGGTCAGTCCGTCGCCAGAGCCCCCGACCGGGTGTCGCTGCTGGCGGTAGTCGAAAACCGCGGAAACCAGGCCGCAGAGCACGTGAGCGTGCGGGTGCAGTTGTTTGGCCTGGACGACGAGCATCCCCTCCTGGAAGCCCTGGCGATCGTCGAGCGCCTGGTGCCCGGAGAGAGCAAGGTCGTCCAGTTCAACGGGCTTTCGGGCTTGCCGGCGCAGTCGGTCTACCGGCTCGTCGTCTCCGCCTCCCCGCTGGTGGGCGAGCTGCTGGTCTGGAACAACGCGCGCACCTATCGCATCGAATTGGCCGGCGAGGTGCCGTAGCGAGTTTGAAGTTTCTGGTTTATGGTTTGTGGTTTCTGGTTGGGAACGAAACAACCAGAAACCACAAACCATGATCTCCGTCCCCGGCGCCTTGGCGGTGCGCTCTGAGTGCGCCGTTTTGTGTTATAGTATAGACAGGTATTGGTGTCTTGCGGTCGGCGGTCAGAGTCGGCCGGTGGTGCGAAGGGTCGGGAGGCCGGGCGTGTATCGGGTTCGCATGGGGCGACTGTACGTCGCGCCCCAGCTCAAGCTGAGTCGTCTCCATCTCTCACTCGGCGTGACTGCGATGGTACTCGGCGTGATGGTGGCCAGCCAGTGGAGCATCCGCGATCTGGAGGCAGACGCGCGCCTCGGCCTGATCACCGATTCGCGTGCGATCTCCAGCAGCAACATCACCCGCCTGGAAGAGGAGCAGCGGGCGCTGAAGGCCAGGATCGTCGCGCTCCAGGACCAGATCGCCCGTGACCAGAAGGCGGCGGCCGTCCGCCAGCAGACCCTGTCGGGGCTGACCGCCGAGCTCGACCGCCAGCGGATGCTCGCCGGCATGACGGGGCTCGTCGGCCCCGGCGTCCGCGTGATCCTGGACGATTCGACGTTCACGCCGGCGGCTGCCGACGATCCCAACAACTTCATCATTCACGACTACGAGCTGCGTGACGTGATCAGCCTGCTCTGGCAGGCCGGCGCCGACGGTGTCGCGCTGAACGGCGAGCGCATCGTCGCCAACACCTCGCTCTATTGCGTCGGCAGCACGATCCTCGTCAACTCTACCCGCCTGTCACCTCCCTACGTGCTGACCGCCATCGGCGACCCGACCCTGCTGGACGAAGCGATGGGCAACGCGGGCAACCTGGCGAAGCTGAAGGCAGCCGCCAAGACCTTCGGCATTCAGCTCAAGGTCGAGCGCCTGCGCGAGATCACCCTGCTGTCGTTCTCGGGCCCGGTCAATGTCAAGTACACCCTGGTTTCGGGCGAGTCGCGCTAACGTGCTTCGGGATCGTCAGGCGCAGCTCTGGGTAACCGGTCTCTGTTTCCTGCTGGGCCTGCTGCTCGTGGTCCAGCTCCGAACCCAGCGGGGCATCGCCAAACAGATCCAGACGCAGTCGCCGCTCGATCAGGCGCGCGTCATCAGCGATCTCCTGGACAACAACACCCGGCTCTACCGCCAGATCGACGAGCTCGAAGTCCAGATCGCCAAGTCCCAGTTCTCGTCGGCAGAGAGCAATCTCAAGGCGCTGGTGGCCGATCTCAACCGGCTGCGGGCCGTCAACGGGCTCGTCGAGGTGGCCGGCCCGGGCGTCGAGATCCGCGTCGGCGGGGAGATCAGCGCGGCCGACATGCAGGACCTGTTGAACGAGCTGCGCAACGCCGGCGCCGAGGCCATCAGCCTGAACGACAGCCGGATCGTCGTCTCCTCGGTCGCGCTGGCCGACCGCGGCAGCCTGGCCGTCAACGGCCAGCGCCTGAAAGCGCCCTACGTGCTTCGAGCCATCGGCCATCCCGAGACCCTCGATCGCGCGATCGAGCGGAAAGGCGGCCTTGTCCCGATCCTGCGGTACAACTACCCCAGCGTGCCGATCTCGCTCGTGCGCTCGGAGCGCCTGGTCTTGCCCATCTCCGAGGGCAAGGCTCGTTTCGCCATTGCTCGCCCGGTGCCGGCCGGCCAGTGACGAGTGATGAGTGATGGGTGATGAGGAAGCTGCATGAGAGACCTTGCCCAACGGGCGATTGATACTGCCGGTAGTCTCGGCGCTGGCTATGCCGACGTGCGCGTCGTGTTGCGTAAGGTTCAGGACATCACCGTCAAGAACGGCCGCGTCGACGCCATCTCGTTGAACGAGAGCCAGGGCGTTGGCGTGCGGGTCCTTGCCGACGGGGCCTGGGGCTTCGCTTCCAGCTCCCGGCTGATCCCTCAAGAGATCGACCGGATCGCCGACCTGGCCGTCCAGATCGCCCGCGCCTCGGCGAGGGTACAGCGCGAGGCGGTTCGGCTCGGCCCGCCCGTGACCAGTCGAGGGATCTACCGCACGCCCGTCCAGATCGACCCGCTGGCGGTTCCGCTCGAAGAGAAGCTGGGCCTGCTGCTGCGGGCAAACGACGAGATGCGGCGGGTGCCGGGGATCGTCGTCGCCGAGTCGAGCCTGGAAGTCCTCCAGGAGCAGCGGCTCTTCGCCAACAGCGAGGGCGCCCTCGTCGAGCAGACCATTGTCGAGACTGGCTGCGGCATCGAGGCCACCGCCCGTTCCGACGACGACGTGCAGAACCGGTCGTACCCGAACAGCGTCGGCCGGCACCAGGTGACCGAGGGATACGAGTTCGTCCTCCGGCAGCAGCTCGTCGAGAACGCCCCTCGCATCGCCGAGGAGGCGGTGGCGCTGCTGGCGGCGAAGTCCTGCCCGAGCGGCGTCACCACCGTCATTCTGGACGGGAACCAGTTGGCGCTCCAGGTTCACGAAAGCTGCGGCCACCCCACCGAGCTGGATCGGGTCTTCGGGACGGAGGCGGCCTATGCCGGCACGAGCTTCCTGACGCCCGAGAAGCTGGGCCGCTTCCGCTACGGCTCACCCATCGTCAACATCACGGCGGATTCGCTCACGCCGGGCGGCCTTGGCACGTTCGGTTGGGACGACGAGGGTGTACCGGCCCAGCGGGCGCCGCTCGTCAAGGACGGCATGTTCGTCGGCTATCTGACCTCGCGCGAGACGGCGGCCCGCCTCGGCATCGCCAACAACGGCGCGATGCGCGCCGACGGCTGGAACCGCATCCCGCTCATCCGCATGACAAACATCAACATCGAGCCCGGCACCTGGACGCTGGCGGACCTCATCGCCGACACCGACGACGGGATATTCATGTCGACGAACCGGAGCTGGAGCATCGACGACCGGCGGCTGAACTTCCAGTTCGGCACCGAGATCGCCTGGGAGATCAAGGGCGGCAAGCTCGGCGCAATGCTGAAAAACCCGACGTATGCCGGCATCACCCCCGAGTTCTGGGGAAACTGCGACGCCATCTGCAACCGGGACCACTGGGTGGTGTGGGGCACCCCCAACTGCGGCAAGGGCCAGCCTCCCCAGGTGGCCCACGTCGCCCACGGCGCCGCGCCCGCCCGCTTCCGCAACGTCCGCGTCGGCCTCATGTGACGTGAGTGATGTGTGATGGGTGATGGGTGATGAGTGGGATCGTGCGTTCCACTCGTCACCCATCACTCATTACTCATCACTCATCACTCATCACTCGCAAGGGGGAATCATGATCGGTGTCGAGATGCTCCGGAGCGCGATCGACCAGGCGCTGGCCTACAGCAAGGCCGACCAGACTGAGGTGATGGTGACTGCCGTCGAGACGGCGCTCACGCGGTTCGCCGAGAACACGATCCATCAGAACGTCGCCGAGAGCAACGCGTCGCTGAACGTGCGCGTCGTCTATGGCAAGCGCATCGGCGTTGCCTCGCTCAACGATCTCTCCAGGGATGGCATCCGGCGCGCGGTCGACGCGGCGACGACCATCGCCCGCAACCAGATGGAAGACCCCGACTTCGTCTCGCTGCCGCGCCCCCGGCCCGTTCGGCGCCTCGACGCCTTCGTCCAACGGACCGCGGATCACGGCCCGGCGGAGCGGGCGGCCGACGTCGCGGTGATCTGCCGCAGGGCCGCCGAACAGGACTGCGTCGCCTCCGGCGCCTTGCAGATCACCGTGAGTGAGCGAGCGATCGCCAATTCGCTGGGGATCTTCGCCTATCATGCCGACACCCTGGCGGACCTGACGACCGTCGTCATGGCCAACAGCGGCAGCGGGTCCGGCTACGCCGACCGGTTCGCCCTGGACATCGCCGAGATCGACGCCGAGGCGGTGGCGGCCGAGGCGATCGGGAAGGCGCTGCGCAGCCGGAACCCCGGCGAGCTCCCGCCCGGCGAGTATCCCGTGATCCTGGAGGAGTACGCCGTCAGCGACATCCTCGACTTCCTCGCCTATCTGGGGTTCAGTGCCAAGGCGGTCCAGGAGCGGCGGAGCTTCCTGGCCGGCCGTCTCGGCGAGCGGATTGTCGGGTCCAACGTCACGATCTGGGATGACGGGCTGGATCCGCAGACCGTTCCGATGCCCTTCGACTACGAAGGGGTCGGAAAGCAGTGCGTCGACCTCGTGGTGGACGGCGTTGCCCGTGGCATCGTCTACGATTCGATGACGGCTCATCGGGAGGGGCGCGAGTCGACCGGCCACGGCCTGCCGGCGGGCGAGACCTTCGGCGCGATCCCGATGAATCAGTTTCTCAAGCCCGGCGAGGCGACGCGGGAGGATCTGCTCCGCGGGATCGACCGCGGTGTCTGGGTGACGCGATTCCACTACACCCGGCCCGTCCATCCGCTGAAGGTCGTCGTCACAGGAATGACCCGAGACGGCACATTCCTGATCGAGCGCGGCGAGATCGGCCGACCGGTCAAGAACGTCCGGTTTACTCAGAGCTATCTGGATGCCTTGAACAATGTGACAGCCATCGGACGCCAGACGAGGCTGGAGCGGGACTTCTTCCCCTTCAACCGCGTCCCAATGCTCAAAGTCGCCAACTGGACTTTCCAGGGCAGCACCGCGGACGTGT
>JACQGW010000134.1 GCA_016199325.1 Chloroflexota bacterium | reverse complement strand
GCCCTGGTCCGTGCGAAGGACCACCGGCTGTCATTCCGAGCCGCAGCGAGGAATCTCCCCGGTGGGTGCGGGACAACTGGGCGCCGCGCGCGGGGCCGCAGGGAGCGTGGGTTCCAGCGTCATCGGTCGCCTGGACCAGCCCCGCGTGATCCCTGACGGACGAGGAGATTCCTCGCTGCGGCTCGGAATGACGCTGACGCGCCGGCCCGCCTCCTCGCTCGTGCGATGGGCGTCGTGGTGCGCCTCGCCCAATGACTTGGATCCCATGCCGCATGATACGCCGCCTGCCCCTCCGCCCTGAGACCCCGGTCACCAGCCGCCGGCGTTCAGCGTCCGCACGATGGATGCGAGATACTGGCGGTAGGCTGTGCGGCCGAGGAGGGCATACCGGCCAGGCTGGGCGATCTCGGCTTCGGCTCGGTGCGAGGCCGCATCGAGGCGCGTCGGCACGTCGGCCACCCAGGCGGTGCCGTCCCAGCGGACGAAGGTCAGCGACCGCTCCAGAACGTTGCCGACGTCCTGCGTGTCGTACCGGACCGTCAGCCGGAGTGGCTGCGCGAGCCGGCCCATCGACTGGCCGGTGGCCAGGTCGACGACTTCGACGCTGGCGTGGAATCCGGCCATGCTGCGGGCGGCCGTTCTCTCCAGCACGCCGACCGTGTTCAGCGACACCACCCGAACGCGGACGGGGCGGTCCACGGCGCTGGCCGGGACGTCGAGCAGGAGCCGGTTGTCGCTCGACGGCAACTGGACCTGGTGGCCGGGCTGGATGATCCCCTCGACGAGCGCCGTCTCGCCCCCGGAGGGCGCGGCAGTCGGCGTCCGGGTAGCCGTCGTCGGAACGGACGCCGACCCCGGGGTGGGCGTCGCGGTTGCTTGAGCCGGCGCTGCCGGCGACGGGGTGGCCGTCTGGGTCGGCGGCACCGCGCCCGGCGCTGGCGCGCTCGGGACGGACGTCGGCGTCGCCGAGACCGGGGCGGGTGAGGTCGTCGCCGTGGGCGGGACCGGCGTCGACGGCGGCACGGCCGTGCTCGGCACTGTGGCCGCCGTCGGCGCCGGCGTGGGCAGCGTGGCGCCCTGGGCCGGCACCGGCGTCGGCGTGCTCGTCGGCGACGGGATGGCCGTCGCCGTGGGCGGCACCGGCGTTGGCGTGCCCGTCGCCGTCGGCGGCACCGGCGTCGGCGTCGGGGTTGGCGTCGGCGTGCTCGTGGCCGTTGGCGCCTGCTGAACGGCGGCGGTTGCCGTCGCCGTGCTCGTCGGCGTCGGGGTTGGCGTCGCAGTGGGCGTCTCCTCGGCCGGCGCCTCGATGGGCGGGTCCGGGATGAACGTGCCCGTCGCGCTCGCCTCGCCCGCGTTGCCGAAGCGATCAAGCGGCTTCACTCGCCAGTAGTACCGTTGAAACTCGACGTAGGGCGGATTGGCGTCGCGCATCGTCGGCGCCAGAGCGGTCCCGCGCGTCCTGGCCACCTCGACGGTCGAGGTGAACCCCGGCGTCTCGGCGATCTCCACCTGGTAGCCGAAGGCGCCGGCGACGGCGTCCCAGCTCAGAAAGAACCCGTCGGCGGGCGGATTGACGGTGATGCCGGTCGTCGCCGCAATAGCCGCCACGTCGGTGATGATCGTCGTATCGACGAGCGGGCTTCCGTTGCGCGCCGTGTGGACGGCGAGGTTCTGCGGTGCCGGGATCGTTACGGTAAAGGTCTTGACGCCCCACTCCAGGTCCGACCAGGCGCCGGCCGAGCCGCGGGCGTTCCTCGCCCGGACGCGCCAGTAGTAGGTTCCCAATGGGTAGGCAAACGCGGCCGTGTGGAACGCCGGCTTGTCGGTGTTCTCGATAGAGTCGACGATGTCGGTCGCATTGAAGTTAGGCGAGCGGCTGACCTGGACGTCGTACGTGAACGGGCTGGCCGAGGGCGGGCGCCAGATGAGCAGCGGGTTGGGCAGCACGCTGGCATTCGTCGGCGAGACCGGCACGGCGGTCTCGAAGCCGCCGCCGAAGCCGGTGATGGCGAAGAAGACGCGCGGGTCGCTCCACTGGCGGCGGTTCGTCAGCGTGTCGTCGCACTTCCCGCCGGTACCGAAGGCGATGGCGCAGACGCGCCAGTAGTAGACGCCGTCGGGCTTGTTGAACGTCGAGAGGGTGAGCGTGACGGCGTTGGTCTGCTCCTCGATGACGTCGGACTGGAAGCGGTAGTCGGAGCTGACCTGGACCCGATAGTACCAGGTCGGGTAGTAGTAGGTGCCGTCGTTGCGGGTGTCGGTCTTCGTGAGCGGCTCCCAGACGAACGTCGGCGCGCCGCTCACCGTCGCGTACGCCTCCGGGGCCGTCAGCGTCGGCTTGTCCGGGGTCACCTGGTTGAAACGGAAGTGGTGGCTCGACGTGGTGCTGATGGGCACGCTCGTCAGGTCGTCGCAGACCGTGGCGACCTCGACCCAGTAGCCGGTGCCGGCGTTGCTGTCCCTCAGGGCGATGGGCGGATCGACCAGGGGCATGACAGGATAGAAGGTGTCGAAGCTCGTAGCATCGGCAATGGCCACGTTGGGGTCGACGAGGTTGCTCATCTGGTCGTCGTAGCTGATCCAGACGCGATAGTACGAGTCCCCTTTTGACCGATGCCCCACCTGGGACGATGGATACCAGGAGAGCACCGGCGGCGTGCCGACGAAGGTCCGAGTGCCGACGGTGGTGGTCAGGTCGGGACCCGGCCCCATTCGGCCGCGGTCAGGAACCGTGAGCGGATACGGCATGGTGCCGGTGATCGGGTTCACAAATGAAAGGGGTGGCGCGGTTCGATTGGCAGTTGCGCAGGGATCGAGCGTGCTGGTCACGGCCGTAAACGCCTGGAATCCCTGGAAGGCCGGCGGACCGAAGAACGATTCCCCGACGAGGTTGTCGAACACCGGCCGGACTCGCCAGGAGAAGTTCTGTGGCTCGGAAGCGTCGTCCCACTGCCCGAGCATCGCCGAGGGGCCATCGCTGCGGGCCGGCATGAACTGGGTGCCCTGCACCCGTTTGATCACGTCGACGCGGTAGGGAACGTCCAGCTCGGCCGGCTGGTCGTTGACGAGGGCGACCTCGTAGCGCGAGACGAACGGGAGCGACTTCCAGCTCAGGAGCGGATAGGACATCTGGCCGTCGCGCGGGCCGAACAGCCCCGCGCCGCTGATCCAGTCGGCGTCGTACCACGCCTTCTTGAAGTAGTTCGCCTCGCTCCAGGGGCCGGCGGCGCCGTTCTTGTCGAGCGCGCGGACCCGCCAGGCGTATTCGTCGTCGGCGAACCGGTTCTTGACCGTGTGGCTCGTGCCCGCGACGACGGTTGCCGCGTACACCGGCGCCCCGGTTGCCACCGGGAACTCGTCGTAGTGGTAGATCCCCAGCTCATACGCCTGAGCGCCCGGCACCCCCTGCCAGTTCAGCGTAATGTCGAACAGCTTCTCTTCCTGGGCGTAGTCCCCGAATTTCGGGTCATTCGGCCGCTCGAGTCCGGGCGGCGACCAGCGCTTCTTGAAGGGGCCGGCGGCGCCGCTGTACCCGAGATTCGTGCCGTCGTCGGCCAGGCCGGCAACGTGCCAGTAGTACGGCCGCCCCTCGGCGAGCACCTGGCCGAGCGATTCCGTCTGCAAAGCGTTGAGCATGAGGCTGGTCGTCGCCGCCGTGAACACCGTCGACCGGAAGCTGCCGTCGGACTTGAAGTTCTGAGGCACCGTCAGGACGTCGGTCACCTCGACGACGTACCGGCTGGCGCCGGCAACGGCAGTCCAGGTCATTGTGATAGGGTCGGTGGGCACGCCGAACAGACCGCCGGTGCCGGGGTCCTGGGGCCCAAGCGGGAACAGAGGCGCCGGCGCCGAGGCGGCCGGCACGACGAACGACCCGACGGTCGAGCTGGTGCCTTTGCGGCCGCGGCCGTCCAGCGGCGTCACGCGCCAGTACCAGGTCGCCGCCGTCGGCCCGATCGGCAGCGCCAGCGTCTGGGGCAGCGTCGCGTTCACGTTCCGGGTCAGGAGCGTCCGGTAGGAGGCCGTACCTGGATTGCTGAAGCTGCTGGACGTATCCAGCTCGAGCTTGTAGCTGACCGTCCCGGTGACCATCGTCCAGACGAAGAGCGGGTTGGCGTCCACCGCCAGCGTGAAGCCGAGCGTGGGCGTGATGAGCGCCGGCGCGATGTCGGTGACGAGCATTGGCGTCGGCGTGGACGTCGGCGGCGGCGTGATCCAGGGCGCCAGCGTAGGCGTCGAGGTGACCGTCGCCAGCGGCGCCTGCCCACCAGAGGTGTACCAGACGTCGTACGACGTCGTGTTGCTGTTGTCGTTCCAGGCCACCAGCCACTGCTGGTCCGAGATCACGGCGACGGCCGGCGCCGACGAGTCCCCCGTCTGGTTCGAGACGTTGAGCGTCAGCGAGGAAACGCCCGCCAGGAAGCTCTTGAAGAGCACCTCGCTGTCGAAGTAGCTCCCCCGACTCCAGACGACGCTCACCCGCTCGCCGATGCGGCTGACCGAGACCGCCGGCTGCGTCAACTGCCGGGTATCGCCCGAAACGTTAATGGCGCTCTGCCAGGCGCCCGCGCTGCGCGTCTGGAGAAAGACCGACCAGTAGCCGGGCGCGTTGTCGATCCAGACCAGCGCCAGCACGGGCGAGCCATCCTGCTTCTCGCCGGCCGCCAGCGCCGGAAACGCCGAATAGCTGCCGGCGTTGTTGGAGAGGTTCTGCGCGGTCGACCAAACCGTTGCCGTCGTGCGGCTCCGATAGAAGATGTCCCGGCTGCTGCTGGCCCAGGCAACGTGGATGGTGCCTGCCGAATCGGCCGCGAGCGCGGGGGGATCGGTCGCCACGCCGGTGCCGACGGTCTCGATCGACTGGAGGGTGCCGGTGAGAACCGAGCGATAGGAGAGGTTCTGCGTCCCACCGGACGAGCCGACCCAGGCGACGTGGACGTTGCCGTCCCGGTCCACGGCGAGGGCCGGCGCCGACGTCGCGCCGCCGCTGGAGACCCGGACCGGCGCCGACCAACTGCCGCCGCTCCCCCGGGCATACCAGATCTCGCCGCCGGCCAGCCAGGCGACAGTCGCCTGAATGCCCGACCCGGTGTTCTCGACGGCAATCGCCGGTCGGGTGCTCGCGGCCGTCGTCGTAATCGTCTGAACGGCTTCCCAGCTCGATCCGTTCCACACGTTGTACCGCAATGGCGACGGGTCGGCGGTGCCGTCGACCCAGGCGGCGTGGACCTTCCACGAAGTGCCGCCTTCGGCCGCAAGCGCGGGCCAGCGGCCGCCGCTACTGGTCAGCTTCGCCGGGGCGGAGAAGGTCAGGTCGGCGCTTCCCGCGCTGCCGCCCGTCGCAGGGAAGAGGGGAAGGACGACGATGGCAACGAGCACAATCCAGTGAATGAAGCGGACCGAGCGCTGCGACACCCCTGCCATCGATCCATCCTCCGGTCTACGGCGATCCCCGGGCGAAGCCGGGACTGCGAGAGCGGACGCGCGCCGGCCAGCCTGACCGGCCGCCTCAACAGTGGAGGCATTCTCGCGCTCGCCGGACTACCTGTCAAGGTACTCGTTCACCTCGTTTCTGGCTTGTGGTTTCTGGTTTCTGGTTGTTCTTCCTTGCGCCAGGTGACCGTCGGAGGGGCGGCTCGGGGGCCGCCCGCTCCGTTCTGCAAGCGATGAGCGAGGCCCGGCAGGATCTGGAGTCCCGGAATCCCGGTCCCTTAAGGAACCGGGACTCCGGGACTCCAAGTCTCTCGCTGCCGGACAGCAAGGAACTACCTCGTAACTGTCACCTTTCGCAGTCCGCGCGGCCGGGACGGGTCGAGGCCACGGGCGACCGCCAGGTCGTGGGCCAGGCGCTGGCCGGCCACGGTCGCCGGGAGCGGGCTCAGCCATTCGGGAAGCGCCACGGGGAGCCGGACGGGGCGGCCGGCCGCGAGCAGCGCGGCGTCGTCGGAGAAGATGGTCAGGTCGGCGCCACGCGACCGCAGGTCGGCGAGCTGTGGCGCCAGGCCGGCTGCCACCTCGCCGGAGGGCGCGAAGACGACGATGGGGAAGCCCTCCTCGACAATCGCCACCGGGCCGTGCTGGAAGTCGGCCGGCGAGGCGGGCTCGGCGAGGACGTAGCTGGTCTCCTTCAGCTTGAGGGCCACCTCCAGCGCCGTGCAGAGGTTGTAGCCCCTCCCCAGGAGCACGCAGGTCCCCATCGGGCGCAAAGCGCCGACGACCTCCCGGACGTCGACCGCCAGCGCCGCCTCGACGGCGTCGGGCACCTTCGCCAGCTCGTCCACCCCATCGCCGTCGAGCGCCGTCGAGAGCAGGGCCAGCACCAGGAGCTGGGCGGTGTACGTCTTGGTCGCCGGCACTGCGCGCTCCGGTCCCGCCGAGAGGGGCACGACGATCTCGGCCGCCGCCGCCAGCGGCGACCGCGTGTCGTTGACGATCGCCGCCGTCAGCGCGCCGTCGGCCCGCGCCGCCTCGACGACGGCGCAAACGTCCCGGGCCTGGCCGGACTGCGACAGCGCCAGGACGAGGGCGCCGGCGAAGCTCGGCGGCCGATGGTAGACCGTGACCACCGAGGGCGCCGCCAGCGCCGTCAGCAGGCCGTTACGCGTCTCCAGCACGTACTTGGCATAGACGGCGGCGTGGTCCGAGCTCCCACGAGCGGCAAGCACGGCAACCCGAACGCCGCGGCGCCGGACCGCCACCGCAAGCCGCTGGACGGCCCCCTGTGCGCCGTCCAGCACCCGCCGCAGCACGCCCGGCTGCTCCCGCATTTCCGCGAGCATCAGGTCACTCATGGACGCACGTCCTTGCTAGGGAGTCGTGGGAGCTCGTAGGAGCTCGTAGGAACTCGGGGGAGCCCCGTCATGCTGAGCCGCAGCGAAGCATCTCCCCGGGCTGGACCGGCAGCGTCCGGGAGATGCTTCGCTGCGGCTCAGCAT
>JACQGW010000127.1 GCA_016199325.1 Chloroflexota bacterium | reverse complement strand
GTTACCCTCCGTGCCATCAGGCGGCCCTCCTTCGGCCAGAGTTTTCCCCACTCCAGCCTACAGGAGAGCCGCCTGATTGTCACCCCCTGCCAAATTGACACAATACTCCGTACACTACCTCAGCCAGCCCGAAAGTCCTACACCTTTACGAAGTGATGGGTGATGAGTGATGAGTCGGCAGTCGGCAGTCGGCAGTCGAGAGGCGGGGATCGGCGGTCGAGAGGCGGCGGTCGAGAGGGGTGGTCGGGAGTCGAAAGGTGGCAGTCGAGAGTCGGGAGGCGGACTGCCGACTGCCGACTACCGACTGCCGACCGCCGGCACGGATGACGCATTGACTTCGGGCCTACGATCGGCTATCTGGGAACGGGTCGATCTCGAAACCGGTCAACACGTCGAAGAGGGTCTCTTGCCTGTCGTCATCCCGGTCCTCTGTTTCGCCGTCATCTTCCTGGCATGCCGGCGCCGGACCGGATGTGGCGATGCCGACTGGCGGCGCGCCTTTCTGCCGGCGGCCCTGGTGTGGGGCGTCCTGCTCACGGCGGCGACGGAGGTTCTCGGCGCTCTCAGGTTGCTGTCGTTCGGCTGGCTGGTCGGCTTCTGGACCCTGGCGAGTGTCGTCGCCGCGCTGGTGGCCGGTAGCTGTAGGAGCGGCGCATCCCACAGGTTCAGCAACGGCCTGTCATCCATTGCGCAGCGGCTCGCCGACCGGCATGACCATTGCCCGGCTGACATGGATGCGATGCCCGTAGGGCTGGGGCTTGTCCCCCGTCGGACCCTCCACGGCGCGGCCGGCGAGGGACAAGCCCCAGCCCTACGGGAAGGTGCGGACTCTGACGGGGGCTTGCCGAACATACCCGCTGGACCGGCCGGCCAGAAGGGCACACAGTCAGCCGTCGCCACGATCCCCCGATTTCATGCCGTGCTCCTCGGCTGGCTCCTCTCTGAAGCGGCGATCCTGGGCGTGATCGCCCTTGCGGCGCCGCCGAACACGTGGGATTCGATGACCTACCACATGCCTCGGGTCGTCCACTGGATCCAGCAGGGCAGCGTCGACCACTACCCGACGAGCGTCCTGCGGCAGCTCTACCAGAACCCGTGGGCGGAGCTCGCCATCCTGCACCTGCAGGTGCTGAGCGGCGGCGACCGTTTCGCCAATCTCGTCCAATGGTTCAGCATGGTCGGCAGTGTGGTCGGAGCCTCACTCATCGCCAGACAACTGGGCGCCGGAGGGCGCGCGCAGGTGTTCGCCGCGCTGGTGGCGGCAACGCTCCCGATGGGCATCCTCCAGGCGACGAGCACGCAGAACGACGCGGTCGTGGCCTTCTGGCTCGTCTGCTTCGTCTCTTTTCTCCTGGCGTTCAGGAAGCAGCCGCGCTGGGCGCACGCGCTTGGCGTGGGCGCAGGGCTCGGGCTTGCCGTGCTGGCCAAGGGCACCGCCTACCTCTACGCATTTCCCTTCCTGGCCTGGTTCGTCGTTTCGGGCCGGAGGGCCATCGGCCCTCGCTTCTGGCTCTTCGCGCTGGTCGTAGGGGCCATTGCGCTGTTCCTCAACGTCGGGCACTTCTGGCGCAACACGGCCTTCTTCGGCTTTCCGCTCGACGCCGGCCAGGAGAGCTACGTGAGCGAGTCGCTCTCGATGCGGGCCTTCGCCTCCACGCTGGCCAGAAACATTGCCATTCAACTGCGGACTCCCCTGCCCGAAGTCAACCGGTTGACGGAGCAGGCCGTCCTCGCGCTTCACGTGGCGCTGGGCGCAGACGCGAGCGACCCCCGCACGACCTGGGTCGGAACGGCCTTCCAGGTCTCGGCGGCCTCGACGCACGAGGACGACGCAGGGAATCCCCTCCACCTCCTCCTGGCGCTGCTGGCAATCGCCCTGCTCTTCTGCAGATTGGTGAACCGATCCGGTGGAGCCCACACCGGGGAACCGGGCGCTGGAGCGTCAACTCCAAACCAGGGCGCTCTCCCGGCTCGTAGTTGGCGCTGCAGCGCCCGGACCCCGGGCTCCCTGAGGAACTCGACAGACTCCATCACAGCAGGCGGTGGACGAGATCGCCGCGTGCTGGTGGCTTATCTCACCGCCTGCACGGTCGCCTTCCTCCTGTTCAGCCTGCTCCGGTGGCAGCCCTGGAACAGTCGCCTCCACCTGCCACTCTTCGTCCTCCTTGCGCCCTTCGCCGCGACCGTCCTGGGCGCCGTGCTCGGCCGGCGGGTCATGGGGACGATTGGCGTGCTGCTCGTCCTGGCATCGCTGCCGGCCCTGCTCCAGAACGAGACCCGGCCGCTCGTCGGCGACCGGAGCGTGCTCAGCGTGAGCCGGCTGGATCAGTACTTCGTGCGCCGCCCGGAGCTGCAAACGCCGTACGTGCAGGCCGCGGCGCGCATCAGGGCGAGCGGTTGCTCGGAGATCGGCCTCTACTTCGGCGCCGACGACTGGGAGTACCCCCTCTGGCTGCTTCTTCGGGAAGACGGCCCGCAGAGGGTCCGCATCGAGCACGTCTACGCCGAGAATGCGTTTCCGGCGAGGATGTTCCGCCGTATGCACGGCCCGCCGAGCCTCGCCGGCTCGCCCCCTGGCGGCGGTTCCCCCCGGGTGAGCGCCTTCCGTCCCTGCGCCATTGTCTCGCCCAGGGCGCTTGCCAGTCCGACCATCGTGCTGAAGGATGCCGTCTATCTCAAGGCATGGTCGGTCGATCCCGTGGAGGTGTTCCTGCGGAAGTGATGCGTCGGCAGTCGGCGGTCGGCAGTTGGCAGTCAGCAGTCAGCGGTGAGCCGACTCACTGCTGACCGCTGATGGCCGTCCCGCTACGCCGTCATGCGTCATGCGTCAGCCGGTACACCGCCGACTGCCGACTGCCGACCGCCGACCGCCGACTACCTCGCCAGCCGGTGATAGAGGGCGGCGTATTCGCGCGCCATGCGCTCGGCGGTGAAGTGCGCTTCGACGTGCCGGCGGCAGGCGGCCGGGTCGATGCTGCCGGCGCGGTCGGCGGCTGCCGGCAGCTCGTCGGCGTCATGCACGACGAAGCCGGTTCGGCCATGGTCGACGATCTCCGGGATGGCGCCGCGGCCGAGGGCAACCACGGGCGTGCCGCAGGCCATGGCCTCGACGAGGACCAGGCCGAACGGCTCGTCCCAGCAGGCCGGCATGAGGAGGCAGTGGGCGCGACCGAGCAGCTCGTCTTTCTGCCGGCCGCGAACCTCGCCGATCCACTCGATACGACTGTCGAGGTGGGGGCGGATCGCTTCCTCGAAGTAGCCGACCTGGTCCGGCGGAGGCCCTGGCGCGGCGATGACCAGCCGCCGGTCCAGCCGGCGAGCGGCGGCGATCGCCAGATGAGCGCCCTTGTTCGGGTGGAAGCGGCCAAGGAACAGCAGGTAGTCGTCCTTCTGCCGCTCGAAGGTGAACCGAGTGAGGTCGACGCCGTTGTGAATCGTCGCGACCACGTTCAGCCCCAGCTCGGCCGCCCGCGCCCGCTGATGCTCGCTGACGGCGACGACATCGTGCTCGGGGAACGCCCGGAGGATCGGCGACAGGTAGTGGAGCGTGCTGACGACCGGAGCCCGTGCCAGGCCCGCCAGTGCCGGGCCGGCGGCCAGGCAATGGTTGTGGACGACGTCGAACTCGCCGCTCCGAGCCATCGCCCGAGCGGCGTGGATCAACTCGCGGCCGTCGAACGTGGGGTGGCCGTCGGCCTCGGGAAAGGAGGCGAGGCGGGCCGGCGTCGGCGAGCCGGAGCGCCCGAAGACGGTCACCGCATGGCCGGCGGCGACGAGCGCCTCGGCAAGCAAACCGGCGATGAGCTCCGATGCGCCGTAGCCGTCGGGGGGCGTCGCCGTGTGCGGCGTCGAGAGCAGGGCAATCCGCAGCGGGGTGCTCACCGACTAGTCCTCGGCAAGCCGCTTGAAGAAGGCGATGTACGTCCGCCGCTCGCCGACCTCGCCGTTGGAGACGACGGACACCAGCTCCCACCCCCGCAGCCCCCGCTCGTTGACGGTCTCCCGAGACGGCGCCGCCGGATCGCCAATCAGGCCGGTCGCCACGTCCAGATACGCCCACGTATACTGCCACCGCTGCACAACGCCTCCCCGGGACGAGTGATGAGTGATGAGTAATGAGTGATGAGTAGGGACTTCATCACTCATCACTCATCACTCATCACTCATCACTCGTTTCGCAGGAAGCATGCCGATTCCCGGTACGCGTCTTGCCGGCCTGTGGCGGAGGCGCCGATGAACTTTGAGCCCCGCCGGCCCGCCCTGCCCGAGCACTTTGACGAGGTCCTGGACGAGGTGCTGGCGGTTCTGCGCCAGGGCGACGTCCCGCACGTCTTCGGCGGCGGCGTGGCGGCGATTGCCTACGGCCTTCGCCAGACCACGCACGACATCGACGTCTTTGTGCGGCCCGACACGGCCTCGCGTGTGCGCGAGGTCTTCCGGCAGGCCGGCTTCCGAACCTGGATCGAAGACCCGGTCTGGCTGGGCAAAGCCCTGCGTCACGGCGTCGAGATCGACCTCGTCCACGAGTCCCGTGGCCCGGTACACATCGGCGACGAGACGCTGGCCCGAGCGCCCGAGCTGCCGGTCCGGGGCCGCCAGCTTCGCGTTCTCCCGCCCGAGGACTTCTTCGTCATGAAGGCCCTGGTCGGCATCCCGGGGCCCACCGTCCACCTGCTCGACGCGCTCGGCGTCCTCAAGCGCGGCTCCATCGATTGGCTCTATCTCAGCCGCCTGATCCTCCCAGGCAACCCGGCCGCCAACCGGAAGATCCTCCGCGCCCTCATCGCAGCCAGCGACCAGGGCGTCGAAGTGCCGGGCGCCGTTCTGGTCGAGCTGATCCACCCGCTCCTCGACTAGGCCGGCGGATGAAGCGGACGAACCGCCAGGACGCCAAGATCGCCAAGGGGAGCGCCGGGAATGCCGTTGGCGGAGCGATCCTCCCCAACCAGAAACGAGAGACCACAAACCAGAAACCCCGTCCTATGGCCCGGCTGGTCCTATGGTAGAATGGACTGAAGGAATCGGGAGGGCGAGGCGATGGATCAGGGCGTCGGCCAGGCAACAGAGGGGCCGATCATCACGGTTCGTGGTGAGAAGGTCGGGCTCGGGCCGGTGCGGCGGTCTGACCTGCCCCTGTTTCAACGCTGGCTGAGCGACCCGGCGGTGACCCGGACGTTGCTGACGGTCGGGCCGTTCACCCTTGAACAGGAGGAGCTCTGGTTCGAGCGGATGCAGGCGGACCGGCACTCGGTCGTCATGACGATCTTCGAGCTGGCTTCCAACCGGGCGATTGGCAACACCGGGCTGCACGACATCGACCAGGGGCAGCGAAAAGCGACGTTCGGCATCTTCATTGGCGACCGCGCCGCCTGGGGAAGGGGCTACGGCACCGAGGCAACGCGGCTGATGCTGGACTTCGGCTTCAACTTCCTGAACCTGCACAACGTCATGCTGGCGGTCTACAGCAACAACGCGCCGGCCATTCGCGCCTACGTGAAGGCCGGATTCCAGGTCATCGGCCGCCGGCGTGAGGCGCGGCGCATCGGCGGCGCCGTCTTCGACGAGATCCTGATGGATGCGTTGGCCACCGAGTTCGACAGCCCGGTGCTCAAGCGCGTCCTCATAGAAGGCCGAACTGAAGGCCGAACTGAAGGCCGAACTGAAGGCCGAACTGAAGGCCGAACTGAAGGCCGAACTGAAGGCCGAACTGAAGGCTGAACTACTTGGCGAGGTGAACAATGCCAGAGGCAATGCGTGTCGAGCGCGACTCGATGGGCGAGATGCAGGTGCCCGCCGGCGCCTACTACGGCGCGTCGACTATGCGGGCGGTACATAACTTCCCGATCAGCGACCTCCGCTTCCCGCGGCCATTCATCCGGGCGCTCGGCCTCATCAAGGCGGCGGCGGCCGAAGTGAATGCCGACCTGGGCCTGCTGGACCGGCGGCTGGCCCAGGCGATTGTCCGTGCCGCGCACGAGGTGGCCGACGGCCGGTTCGACCAACAGTTCGTCATCGACATCTTCCAGACCGGCTCCGGGACCTCGACGAACATGAACGCCAACGAGGTCATCGCCAATCGAGCGAACGAGATTCTCGGATCGCCGCTCGGCAGCCGGAAGCCCGTCCATCCCAACGACCACGTCAATATGGGCCAGTCCTCCAACGACGTCATCCCGACGGCCATCCACCTCTCGGCGCTGCTGGCGATCAAGGAGGAGCTCGTGCCGGCGGTCGAGCGGCTCCGAAACGCGCTGCGGCAGAAGTCGAGCGCCTTCTGGGACGTGGTCAAGACGGGCCGGACCCACCTTCAGGACGCCACGCCGATCCGCCTCGGCCAGGAGTTCTACGGCTATGCCGGCCAGATGGACCGGGCGGTCGACCGGCTCCGCTACACCCAGGCCGAGCTCACGGAGGTTGCGCTCGGGGGCACCGCGGTCGGCACCGGTGTCAACACGCATCCGGAGCTCGCCCGCCGCACCTGCTCCCGGCTGGTCGAATGGACCGGCGTCCAGGTGCAGGAGACGTCGAACCACTTCCAGGCGCAATGCACGCTCGACGCGGTCGCGCAGGCGAGCGGTGCGCTCCGGACCGTCGCCGAGAGCGTGTTCAAGATCGCCAACGACCTGCGCTGGCTGGCCTCGGGGCCGCGGGCCGGCCTCGGCGAGCTCGCCCTCCCGGAGGTGCAGCCGGGCAGCTCCATCATGCCCGGCAAGATCAACCCCGTCATCTGCGAATCGGCCATGCAGGTGGTCGCGCAGGTCGTCGGCAACGACGCCGCCATCACGATGGCGAACGTCACCGGCAGCCAGTTCGAGCTGAATACGATGATGCCCGTCGCCGCCCACAACCTGCTTCAGTCGATCCAGCTCCTGGCGGCCACCTGTCGGAACCTGGCCGACCAGGCCATCGCCGGAGTCCAGGCGACCTCACGCGGCCCCGACCTCGTTGAGCAGGGGCTGATGCTGGCGACGGCGCTGGCGCCACGCATCGGCTACGACCCGGCGGCCGCCATCGCCAAAGAGGCCGCCCGCACCGGCCGGACGATCCGCGAGGTGGCCCGTGAGCGCACGAACCTCTCAGAGGCAGAGCTGGCCGAGCTCCTGAACCCCGCAGCCCTGACCGAGCCCGGCGCCTCTGCCGCGGCCGGCGGCGGGTAGAGGGCCGAACGAAACCGCAGAGGCGCAGAGAACGCAGAGAAGATCGCCGAGAAAGGGTACTCTGGTTCGCCTTCTCCTTGACCCGTCTCTGCGTCCTCTGCGTCTCTGCGGTTGGTCCCTTCAGATGGTTTTGGTCGCGCTCGTCAGCCGAGCCGCTCCAGCGCCCTGGTGAGACCGCCGACGAAGTGGTCGACCTCGGCGACGCCCATCGGCGTCGAGAGGGAGCCGAGGCCGTTGGTGGCGACGACGATCCCCTCGTCGAGCAGGTGCAGGTGCAGCCGGGCCATCCGCTCCGCCGGCGCGGCGCCCGTCATCGAGCTGCGATAGTCGGCCACCGGCTCGGCGGTGAGCAGGATCCGGAACAGCGAGCCGTCACCGGTCACCTGTCCTGGCTCCTCCGCCGCGGTGAAAGCGGCGTTGGCCCCGCGGCGGAGCTGCTCGCCCAGGGCATTCAGGCGCTCGTACGCGGCCGGCGTCATCTGCTCCATCGCCGCCAACCCCGCGGCCATCGTCAGCGGGTTGCCGCTGAAGGTGCCGCCGGACGCCACTTTCGCCCCGCCCCGGGTCGGGTCGAGCAGCGCCATCACGTCGGCGCGGCCGCCGACGGCGCCGACCGGCAGTCCACCCCCCATGATCTTGCCGAAGGTGGTCAGGTCGGGGTCACCGCCGTACTTGCCCTGCGCGCCGCCGTACCCCACGCGGAAGCTGATCACCTCGTCGTAGATCAGGAGGATCCCGTAGGCGCGCGTGATCGCCCGCAGGAAGTCGAGGAAGCCCTCGGCGGGCAGCGGGAAGCCGGCCCGGTTCGAGAGCGGGTCGACCAAGAGCGCGGCGATGGATGCGCCGTGCTGCTCCAGGAGCCGCTCGACGGCCGCCCGGTTGTTGAAGGGCAGGACGAGGACCTCGTCCTCGACCGACGCGGCCAGGCCACCCGAGCTGGCGACGCCGGCCGGCGCGTCGGCCGGCCCCCAGTTGGCCGGCGTCGAGGAGTAGCTCACCTGAACGTAGTCGTAATAGCCGTGGTAGACGCCCTCGAACTTGGCGATCCGGCTGCGGCCGGTGAAGGCGCGCGCCAGCTTGACCGCCATCATCACCGCCTCGGTGCCCGAGTTGGCGAAGCGGATCTTCTCGACGGACCCCACCCGCTCGACCATCAGCTTCGCCAGGGCGACTTCCGGCTCGGACGGCTCGGAGAAGGCCGTCCCGCGCTGGAGCTGGCCGATGATCGCCTCGTTGATCGCCGGATTGGCGTGGCCGTGGATCAGTGCCGTCATGTTGTTCAGGAAGTCGACCCGCTCGACGCCGTCGACGTCGGTGAAGCGACAGCCGGCGCCGGAGCGGATGTACACGGGATGGGGTGCAAAGTGGTTGTGCAGGCGTGAGGTGCCGCCGGGGAGATACCGGCAGGCCTCCTCGTAGAGGCGGGCATTGGCAGAGGTCGCATCCAGGAAGCGATTGCGCCCTGCACCCGTCGTCGTGCGCGCAGCCGATTCAGTCAACGCAGCTCCCCCTCTCGTTCAGCCCTCAGGGCGATTCCTCAAGACAGTGAACCGCCAAGACGCCAAGATCGCCAAGGAAGACGCTGAGAATGGCGATTGTTCGCTCGGCCGATTCTTCCGAACAGTGCTCTGGAGATCGTTTCACGGCCGGCCGTCGCGCCGGCCTGGCAATGCTGCCACACTACCACTTGTCGGCCCGCGCGTCAACTGCCGGTGGGCGCCTTCAGACAGAGGGCTGAACCGCCTCCGGGCCGCACGAAGGTGGTTGCGCAAGGTAGTCGCGAACCTTGCTTGCCAGCAGAGTGGGGTCGAAGGGCTTTCGGATGAAGTCGTCGAAGCCGGCGGTCACCACCTCCTCACGACTCAGGGGCGAGGCGCTCAGGCCGATCACCGGAATCGAGCGGGTGGCCGGATTGGCCCGCAACCAGTGAATGAACGCTATGCCGTTGCTGGGCAGCGCCACGTCGCAGAGGACCAGGACGGGCGTGCGTTGCTCGACCAGGCGGATGGCCTCCTTGCCGCTGGTGGCGGTCGCCAGCGTACAGACGTCGGCCATCTCCTGGAGGATGAGCCGCATGAGCTCGAGGTTGTCGGGGTCGTCTTCGACAATCAGGACCGGGTTGTGCCGCATGTTGAGTCTCCCTGGTTCGCCGGCCGGCGACCGGAATCGAACCGAGACGGGCGACCGAGCGCTGCTCTTCGTGGAGCATCCGGCAAGTCCATCGGAGATTGGCTGGCCCGCCCATCGTCATGCTGAGCCGCAGCGAAGCATCTCCCCGGCTCGAACGAGCGACGTCCGGGAGATGCTTCGCTGCGGCTCAGCATGGCAGACGGGCAGCGTCCAGATCTGCGCGTGACTTGCTGGATGCACGACTCAGACACAGAGACTCGACAGCCGGCCAGGCGGTTCTTCCGTATTATAGTACGGTAGGGCAGAAAGCGTACCCGACCGGGCAGCAGGTTCCGAAGCGAGGGCTCGCAGGTGCAGGGGATCGAACCGGGGGCCTATCCGAGAACCCCACCCCATCCCTCCCCGTGCGCGGGGAGGGAGCCGGCCAGGAACAGCCGGTCGGCAAGCCGGTCTTCCGCCCTCGCCGGCCACGGGGAGGGGCCGGTCGCTTCCCCCCGCCGGCGGGGGGACTCGCGCGCCTCCCCCCCGCCGACGGGGGGGACTGAGGGGGGTACGTTGGCGAATAGGTTCCAAGGAACTGCCGATCGGCCGTCTATCTTCCCTTCCCAAGCTATCCTCGCCCTCGGGACCAGAGAGCAAGGATGTCACTGTCCTGCGCCACACGTTGGACGGTTATGCTCAAATTGACGATATTGACAACGCCGCGCGGTGCAGGTATGATTCTCCTGGTACGGAAGAGAAGGAGGATCCCGTCATGGTCGATGCCCGAGGGCTGGAGGACAAGCTCAGGAGCCTCTCAGAAGAGCTCCGGCAGCGTGGCGAAATCGACCTGGTCGACGACGTCGAGGCCATCATCGGCGCTCTCCACGAGCCGGTCGACGCCAAGCAGCCGAGTGATCTGCTGACGACGGGCGAGGCCGCGCGCGTCCTCTCGGTGCGCTCGATCAACACCGTCAAGCGTTGGGCCTTTGAGGGGTTGCTCGACGGCGTGCGCCGGGGCGGCCGCCTGATGGTGACGGCGCAGTCGGTCCAGCGCATGCTGCAAAGCCCCACGGTGGCGGACCAGCGAGCGCGCGAGGCGCAGATCGCCGCCGCGCTCGAACCGTTCGATGCGGGCGATGAGACGGTGCCTCCCACGTCCGGGTGGCAGGGACACAGACCCTGGGAGCGCCGCGGCCGTGCTGACGCCTGAACACCAACGAGCGAGTCCGTTTCCCGTTCCTGCTGTCATCGACGCCTGCGTGTTCCCCATGACGAAGCGCTGGTTGATCCCGATCATCCATCGCGCCGAGGAGGGGCTGGTCAGGCCGATCTGGTCACCGCACATCCTGGCCGAGTCCAATCGCGTGCTCACGTGGCTGTGGCTGAAGCGCAACGCCGGCGAACAAACGGAGGCTGCGTGGCAGCGCTGCTCGGTTGCCGCCAAGTTCATGTTCGCGCAATTGACGCGCGTCTTCCGGGTGGTTGACGATTGTCCTCCACCGGTACCTCTCTGGATCGACATTCCCCCGATGAATCGGACGCTCCGCTGTGGACGGCGGCAACGCGGGGCAGGGCACCATTCATTGTCACCGCTAACCTGGAAGATGCCCCGCCGCCAGGGACCGACGGCGTTCGGGAGTTCGCGGGAATCTTCGCGGTGCATCCTGAGGTGTTCATCGGCCTCATCGATGCCCTGGTCGATCTCTACCGCCCCTCCAGCACACTCGCGAGGGCGATAACTGCCGCTCCCGATGGATCCATGATACCCACTGCACACTACCGGGCGATCCTTGCCTCCCTGCACCCAGACAGGGGACCACATCACTAGTCGCGCATTCGGATTCGGCCCGCTTACGTTGTCCAAGGGATGTGCTATGCTTTGTCCGATACACCGACCGTTCTGATTGGAGGCACCACATGGCTCAGCATGCGACCGAGCGTCGCCGGGCAAAGGTCAGCGTGACCGTCGACCCCGATCTCTTGCGGGCCGTCGACGAGTTCGTCCAGCACCACTCGGGGAGTGACCGCAGCAAGGTCTTCGACGAAGCGCTGGCGCTCTGGTACGCGCAGCGCCAGACGGCGGCAATGGAAGAGCAATTCGCCGCTCCGCGATCGGCTGAGGAGCTGCAGGAGCTGGCGGCCTGGCGGCGGATCCAGTCCGCTGCGGCCGGTCGTGTGTTTCACCAGCATCGGGGAAGATAGTACTCTGAGCCTGCTATCGGTAGGTGTCATTGGGGCACAAGTCTGACCGGCCGCATTGCTTATGTTTGGCCGCTTGGAGTATCCGCTTTCTTTGGGTCGTGCGAGCAGGTACTCCAGCAGCCCACACACAGGGCGACGGATGTACCCGTGGCCTACGACCTGACCACACGCTTCAACGAAACGCCACCTTCTCAGCCCTCTCTGGATGCAGCATCATGCATCCCATCCTGCGCCCACTTCTGCCGCGCAGCCCGGTGGCCGAGCAGCTTGGAGCGGCCTGACTCAAATCCCAACTCCGGCCAAACTCATGTCCCAATGATGGTGGATGAAAGAAAGGACGTGAAGGGGAAACTGGTCGGGGTGCCCGGACTTGAACCGGGGACCTCATGGTCCCAAACCATGCGCGCTGGCCAACTGCGCTACACCCCGTTGACCTCTCAAGTATAGCCGATAGCCGGACGGGCCGCAATCCAAGATGAACGCAATGTGAACGCAGCCGGCCGACCATGTATAATTCCTTCTAGAGAGCATGCGCCCCTGCGTCTCACGCGTGCGGGTGGCAACAGACCAGGCGCCGGCTGCGTCCCGGGGGAGGTCTCCGATGCAAGCCGGGCATGGAGAAGGAAGAGGCATGGAGATCCGAACGCAAGCCGGCGACGTGTCGTCGTTCCAGACCGAAGGAGCGGTCGTCTTCGTCTTCGAGGAGGGATTGACGGCCGGCGCCGCCGCCGTCGACCGGGCGCTGGACGGCGCCATCAGCCGCCTGCGCGAGGTCGGCGAGGTCCGGCCGAAGCCGAGCCACGTCGCCCTCCTCCACTCGCTCGGGCGGCTGCCGGCCGAGCGCATCGCCGTCGTCGGGCTCGGCAAGCGCGGCGACTTCGAGCCCGACCGCCTGCGCGGCGCCACCGCCGACGGCCTCAAGGCGCTGCGGAAGGCCACTGTCCGGCGCATGGCCGTCGGTTTGCCCGACGTCGCCGACCGGACGGCCGTCCTCGCGCCCGAGACGCTCGGGCGCGCTGCCGTCGAAGGTGCGATCCTCGGCCTGTACCGCTTCCGCGAGTTCAAGACGACGCCGCCCGACGAGCCGGAGGTCGACGAAGTCGTCGTCCTGCCGCCGGTTGCCGGCCAACTGGCCGAGATGGCCGAGGGCGGGCGCGTCGGCCGAATCCTCGCCGAGGCCACGACCTGGGCACGCGATCTGGTCAACATGCCGGCCAACCGGCTGAAGCCGGCCGACCTGGCCGAGGCCGCCGTTCGGATGGCCCGGGAGTTCGGCCTGGCAGCCGAGGTCCTGGAGACCTCCCAGATCGAGGAGCTCGGCATGGGCGCACTCCTGAGCGTCGCGCAGGGCAGCGCCAGCCCGCCCAGGCTCATCGTCCTGCGCCATCGCGCCGGCGACGCCGGCGGCGGTCTGGGGCTCATCGGCAAGGGCGTCACCTTCGACTCCGGCGGCATCTCGATTAAGCCGGCCGAGAACATGGACCAGATGAAGGGCGACATGGCCGGGGGCGCCGCGACGCTGGCGGCGATGCGGGCCATCGCCCAGCTCAGGCCGCGGCTCAACGTGACCGCCCTCGTCCCGGCCGTCGAGAACATGCCGAGCGGGACGGCGACACGGCCGGGCGACGTGGTCCGGGCGATGAACGGCAAGACCATCGAGGTCCTCAACACCGACGCCGAAGGCCGCGTGATCCTCGCCGACGCCATCTGCTACGCGCGGCGGCTCGGCCTGTCGCCCCTCGTGGATTCCGCCACGCTGACCGGCGCCTGTGTCATCGCTCTCGGCACCTTCTGCGCCGGCGCCTTCACCAACGACGAGGTGTTCCAGACGCGGGTGATCGAGGCCGGCCGTGAGGCGGGCGAGCGGCTCTGGCCGCTGCCGATGTATGAGGAGTACGACACCTTCCAGCTCCGGAGCGAGGTCGCCGACGTGCCGAATGTCAGCTCCGGCGCTCGCAAGGCCGGCGCCATCATCGGCGCCAAGTTCCTCCAGCGGTTCGCCGAGGACACCCCCTGGGTGCATCTGGACATCGCCGGCACCTCCTTCGTCGAGCGGGGCTGGGAGCGCACGTACCTCCCCCGGGGCGGCACCGGCTTCGGCGCCCGAACACTGGCCCATCTGGCCCTGCGACTGGCAGGCGGGTAGAGCGGTCCCGAGCGCCAGCGAACGGCCAGGACGCCGCGCAACGGGTTTCGGATTTCGGGTTTCGGGTTTCTGGTTCGTGGTTTGTGCGCTGATTCATGGCTAAGCCGGCGGTAGCCGAAAACCACAGACCAGCAGACCGGTCGCCTTGGCGATCTTGGTTCCGTACGAAGTATTGCAGAAACACGCCGGGCAGCCCTGCGT
>JACQGW010000126.1 GCA_016199325.1 Chloroflexota bacterium | reverse complement strand
GGGGTCGGGAGGCGGGACGTGAGGGCGTGAGAGCGTGACGATGAAGCCTGATCCCCGTCTCCCCTCGCCCGTGAGCGGGAGAGGGGCAGGGGTGAGGGTCGGTCCCGGCAGGAACCTGCGATTCGTAGTTGGCGCTTGAGCGCCCGGACTCCGGTCTACCAGAGGATCGCGACAGGTTTTGCCTTCACGCCCGCACGGTTGGTTAGACCGTCTACCAGATCATTTCGGAAACCTTCATCAACCGCCAGGCGATGCGCTGCGGAGCTTCGTGGGCTAACCTCAGTCGGCGCAGGCCGACTTCGCAATGGTAGCCTGCGGTTTCAACCGCCAGGCGATGCGCCGCGGAGCATGGAAACGCGTTTCCACACACACTCTGACCCCCGACCCCTACCGTGGCGACCAGGTCGCAAAGACGCCGGTGGCCACGGCCCTCGGGGGCGCGCCATCGATGGGGACGACGAAAACCCGGCTCGGTACGGTCGGCGTTCCCTCCTGCCGCTCGCCGGGCTGCCAGCCCGCAAACGCCAGCGCACGCCCATCGGGCGACCACACGGCGGTGCCTTGAGCGAATTGGTCAAAGAAGTTCAGGAGGACCTGGAATTCAACCGTCGGGACGAAGGTTGCGATCCGCCGACTGCGGCCGTTGAGATCCGTGATCCACCAGTCCAGCCTGTCCGCGCCGCCCGGCGTTACATAGGCGATCGCCCGCCCGTCCGGCGACCAGAAGAAGGCCTGAACAGGGCCCCGGACCAGTCGGCGTGGCCGATTCCGGCCGGGGCGGAAGAGGTCGAGGCCCGCGTAGGGTGTTCCCGTCATGTCGGCCGGCGCGACGACCGCCTGGCCACCCGTGGGCGACCAGAGGAACGCCGGTGCCCGCTCGACAAGGGGCACGTGGCCTGCGAGGTTGCCATCCGGCTGCATGACCGCGATGACCTCCGCCGAATCCTCTCGCCCGGCCATCAGGATCAGGTCTCCTATCGATGACCAGGAGGGGGCTCGAAAGGCGTTGGGCGCCAGCGACAGGACCGCTACGCGGGCGTCGCCGGCGGGGTCCTCGACGAGCAGCACACGGGCGACGGTGGCGCTGGAGGCGCGGAAGTCGCCGTTGACGTGAACCGCGAGGCGGTCACCGCGGGGCGACCAGGCGAAGTAGAGCGGCTGGCCCTGGACCAGTGGGCGCGCCCTTGCCCGGCCGTCGGCCGGGGCGACCCAGAGCCCGAGCAGGTTCTCGGGCTCCGGCAGGAGCATCGCGATCTGCCGGCCGGTCGGCGACCACTGGATGTAGACTGCGTCGCTCAGCTCGCTCCGATGCACCGCGCGCTCGGCGCCCGTCGCCAGATCCAGGGTGACGACCTCGGCTGAGAAGAACAGGCCGCCCTTCGAGGTGATGCGCATCGCCGCGACCCGCCGGCCGTCCGGTGACCAGGCCGGCCAGCGGTAGGCCACGCCGGATCCATCCTCGGCCACCGACGTCCTGCCGAGTGGTCGGACCGTCCGGCCGGTAACGAGCGCAATGGCGGAGGCGTTCGGCAGGACGATGGACAACCGGCCTTCGCGGTCGACGACGAGCAGCTCGCCGGCCGGCCCACTCCCAAGCAGCAGAGCGTCGACACGGAGAACTGCCGCCACGGCCACGCCGATGGCAACCAGCAACACTATCACCCGCCAACGCCCAGCAACAACCGAGATCAACCGCAGTCACCGCCATAGGGAAGGCATCGCTCTGGCGCATCCCGGCCCATTCAGAGCCGGCTGATGTCCATTATAGTACTGCAGACCTGGCGCAAGGTGGTATCATTAGGCAGGAGCCCGCCGAGGGTAGTGAACCGGAAGGAGGCTCGCCTTGTCGAAGAAGAAACGTCGTGTCGAGCGGAGCGCGGTCGGCCCTGCCCACCCGTCCTTGGCGCCGACGTACCAGACCGAGCTCAACCGGGCGGGCGTCCTGCTACACCAGAAACGCTGGGCCGAGGCGCGTGATCTCCTCGATTCGCTCGCGCAGCGATCCCCTGAACGCGCCGAGATCCTCACCGCGCTGGTCAACGCCAACTACGAGCTGCACGACATCGCGGCGTATCAGCGGGCCGCCGAGCGGTTGCTCAAATTGACGCCGGACAACGCCGATCTCACGCTCGCCCTGGCCGGTGCCTACATGGTCAACCTCTTTCCGATGCGGGCGCTCCGCACCTTTCGCCGCTTCCTGGACCGCTGGCCGAACCACCCGCGTGCGGCCAGTGCCCGAGCGACGGTATCCGATCTGGAAGCCCGAGTCGCCGAACTCCTGGCCGATCTGGGGTTCTTCGGCGACGAGGCCACCGAGCTGGCCGTGCTGCATGAGGAAGCGCGATCGCTCCTCGAGCAGGGCGAGTACGCCCAGGCGCGCCGAGTTTCCGAGCAGTTGCTCCAACGCCGTCCCGATTTCGTCTCCGCTCTGAACAACATCAGCCAGACCTACGCCATCGAAGGCAACCTCGACGAGGCCATTGCGACCGCCCGCCGAGCCCTCGACATCGACTCCGACAACGTCCACGCCCTCTCCAATCTGACGCGGTATCTTTGTCTGGGTGGCCGGATCGACGAAGCCAGGGCGCTGGCGGAGCGGCTCAAGGCCGTCGAATCGACCGATCCGGATGCGTGGCTCAAGAAGGCCGAGGCCCTGAGCTACCTGGGCGACGATGAGGGAGTGCAGCAGGTCTTCCAGCAAACCGAGGGGGCAGGCGCTCTGCGGCCGCCCCTGGCCAACCCGCTGCTCTACCACCTGGCGGCCGTCGCGTCCCTGCGGCTGGGACGAGGAGATGAGGCGCGCAGGCGCTGGCAGGAAGCGCTGAGACTCGCGCCCGGTCTCACCGTGGCCCAGGAGAACCTCGCCGACCTGCACGAGCCGGTGGGCAAGCGCCATGCGCCCTGGGCCTTCGGCGTGAACAACTGGCTGCCCCAGAGAGCCGCTCAGGATCTGCTGGCCCAGACGGCCGCGGCCGTGCGGCGAGGGACCGGCCAGGCGGTGGAGCGAGCCTTCCGGAGCTATCTCCAGCAGCATCCCGAGATCGTCCGCCTGGTTCCGCTCCTCCTCGACCGCGGCGACCCCGCCGCGCGGGGTCTTGCGCTGCGCGCGGCGATGCTCGCCGAAACGCGGGAGATGCTGGCGGCCCTGCGGGACTTCGCGCTCGGCCAACGGGGCCCCGACTTGATGCGTATCGAGGCGGCCAACGCGGCGGCCGACGCCGGCCTGATCTCGCGCGACCTCATGCGCATGTGGCAGCAGGGCGAGTGGAGAGAGGTCCTGTTGATGAACTACGAGATCCACGGCGAGGCCATCTGCCGACATACGCCGCGGATCGAGCGATTGGCTGCGCAGGCGACGACTGCGCTCAACCGCGGCGACGGCGCCCAGGCCGAACGGCTGCTGAAACAGGCGCTGGAGGTCGAGCCGGACGCGCCCGACCTGTTCAACAACCTGGCGATGGCGTACGAGCAGCAGGGACGTCGACGCGAGGCCGAGGAGATGACCCGGCAGCTCCACGAGCGCCATCCCGACTATCTGTTTGCCCGGACGGCGGTGGCCCGGAAGCTGATCGAAAAGCGGGAGCTCAACGCGGCCAAAGCCATGCTCGACCCGCTGCTGTCACGGCGCCGGTTCCATGTCAGCGAATTCGGCGCGCTCTGCGCGTCCGAGATCGACCTGTGGCTTGCGAAGGGCAACGCCGATGCCGCGCGCGGCTGGCTCAAGATGTGGGCCAGCGTCGACCCGGACCACCCGATGTTCGCCTACTACCGCCAGCGCCTGGAGCCGGGCGACAGGTGGCGACGGCTTCTCGGCTTGCGGTGATTGCGCCGATTACGGCTATCTCAGAGATGCGTCGTCCGCCTGCCGGGAAGCTCGTACCCACTCGGCGGCTGCCTCACCGCTTTCCCAACCGGGGATCTCGGTCTGCGCCAGCGAGCCGGCCGCGCTCCGCGCAATTCGAGCCAGTCGCAGGCGGGCCAGCTTGTTCTCGATCGCTTCCGCGAAGAACTTGTTGCGCCCGCGGCGCCCCACCAACTGGTCGACTGACTCCACCAGCTCCCGCGGAATGACGACGTGCGTTCCCATCAGTTCCTTGGGCATGGTGACCCCCGCCAGGCGTAACGGAAGGGACTACCCTGGCCTATCCTGCGAGCGGGACTTCCCGCTGACTACCCGCGGCCTCGTTGACAACGATCAGAGCTCCCTGGTCCGCAACCTGTAACTGCGCATTGGCGTTCAAGAACTCGATGCCGTAGACCGTGCCATCCGGCGCGATGTCGACGTTCAACTGATCGCTCACGCGGATTGTCTCGGTTTGCACCCCCTTTTCCTGGAGACGCAGGTACGCAATGTTGTACCGGGGATCGTAGGTGAGTTTCATCGCACACTCTCCTCCTCGTCAGTAGTACCGTACAATCACGGTGATGATCAACCAGCCGCCCTCGTCGACGGCGTCGACAGCGTAGACTTCCACCTGTTTCGTGGCGTAGCGGCGGCCTCGCCACTCCGCATTGAGAGGGAAGTTCCGCCGAAATCCGGTCCGCCCGAACCTGACCGGGAAGCGCTCGCCCGTCTGAACGGTGGCTAACACCTCCGATTCAGAGGCACCACGCTCAGCCAGTCGTTCGCGGGCATGGGGGTGCAAGCGAACATTCATCTGTACGACTGTGAGACTGTACCAAGTTTCCACTTGTCCTCAGCATCCGGGTTGGACACCTGGGCCAGGATCTCGCGAGCCTTCTCCTGCCCCGGCAGGAGAAGCTTGACCAACCTGCCATCACTGGTGATGTCAGGGCACCTGCTCAGCCAGCTACGCCAATTGCCGTCGTACAGCGCTGCCATCTCAAGGACAGCGATCAGATCGGCACGCGCCACCTCTTCCTGTCCCTCAGATAGGTACGCGTACAGGAAAAGGTAAGTGAGTCGTCTGGCATAGTCGAGCTTGCCAGTGGCCTTCAGCCGCGTCTCATTCAGGCGCAGCCGGTGGCCATCGCTACGGAAGATCCTTCGCAGCCTATCTGCGTCAGAATCAGCCGCGGGTACGACAGGCATGCCCGCCACGGGCGCGGTCTCGTCCGGCTGGTGGTCACCCTTGAGGGTGTCGCGTGCCGGAGCAAGCTGCTTGTAGTCTGCGGACACTGCCGCACTAACGGTAGAAGGGTCTTCGCGTGGAAGGTGTGCCGCAGCGCTACCGCTGATGATCAGACCTATGGTGGGACTCAGACTGCGAACCGCAGTGTCGGTCAGACGCGCACGCAAAGATCGGCGCTTGCGAGTCTGAACGAACTCAAAGGAGTTCATCGCGCCAGCCAGATCGCTGGAGCTCCGACTTGGGGAGGCGATACCGGGGTTCCCAACGAGTGTGCCACAGGAGACGCAAGCGCGAGCGTTCGGTTCCAGCATGTCTCGACACGCCCTGCAGCGCACTGCCTTGCTGCAATCTGAGCAGAAAAAGAGCGGTGTCAGACAAAACGGTTCCGCATGACCAGCACAGCGATCCCATCCGAGTCACCTTTCCGAACATAGGTACGAGATTATACCATGTCAAGCTCAGTTCAAGCATGTCACCATTCACGCCGACGAGAATGAGCACAAGCCGGATTGCCAACCGGTGAAAGCATTCATGGCGGAGTAGATTCCTCGTCGCTGGCCCTCCGTCACCAGGTCACTATGCTATAATCCCCCGTAACCTTCAGTCCCGTGGGGTCCTGGTCGTGGCTGCTGCTCCTCGCGCCACCGGCGCCCAAGCTCGCCGCCCCGGCGATGGACTTCGCCCGTTTCAGTGGGTGACCGGTAGCCGTCCGGTTTCGGCGCCAGCCCAGGAGGTCGCCGTGCCGGGCGTCCAGGAGAACGGCTCCACCGGCGATGTCGCCGTCGAGCTCCAGCAGGTGACCAAGCTCTACCGGACCGGCCGGACGACGTTTCCGGCGCTCCGCGGGATCGACCTGACCATCCGGCGCGGCGAGATCGTCGCCATTGTCGGTCCCTCCGGCTCCGGCAAGTCGACCATCCTCAACCTCATCTCCGGCATCGACCGCCCGACGACCGGCGCCGTCTTCGCCGGCGGCGTCGCCGTCCACGCGCTGAGCGAGAACGATCTTGCCCGCTGGCGCGGCGTCCACGTCGGCATCGTCTTCCAGTTCTTCCAACTGCTGCCGACGCTCACGGCGCTCGAAAACGTCATGCTGCCGATGGAGCTGCGGGATACCCACCGCGGCCGCCGGCGCGCTGTCGCCGTCGAGCGGCTCGCCGCGGTCGGCCTGGCCGACCACGTCCACCACCTGCCCAGCGAGCTCTCCGGCGGCGAGCAGCAGCGGGTTGCCATCGCCCGCGCGCTCGCCAACGACCCGCCGATCCTCCTCGCCGACGAGCCCACGGGGAACCTCGATACCACCAACGGCGAGCGGGTGATGGCGCTGCTGGCTGCGCTCAACGCCGACGGCAAGACGATCGTCTTCGTCACTCACGACCTGCGGCTGGCCGCGACCGCCCGCCGCGTCGTCCACGTCCAGGACGGCCGGATCGTCGACGATCGATGCTGACCGGATTCGCCAAGGCGCGGCGCGACGTCGTCAACCGCCGCCTGCGATCGGCGCTGACACTGCTGGGGATCGTCATCGCCGTCGGCGGCGTCGTGACGATCATCTCGACCTCCCGCAATCTGGCCGCCGCCCAGGCGAACGCCTACAACCACGCGACCCAGGCCGACGTCCGCATCGCGACCTGGGAGGCGCCGGACAGCCTGCGACCGCACCTCCTGGCGATTCCGAACGTCGCCGCCGTCGAGCTCCGGACCACCTACACGACGAAGTGGCGCTTCCAGGGCGAATGGCGAGACGTCCTCCTCGTCGCCCTTGCCGACTTCGGCAACGTCCAGGTCGACCAGGTCGAGCTGCGCGCCGGCGCCTTTCCGGCCCACCACGAGGTCACCTTCGAGCGATCGGTTCTCGACGTCGCTCCCCTCCAGATCGGCGACGACGTCGTCTACCGCAGCGGTCAGGCGGGCCAGAGCAGGCGCGAGCAGCTCGTCACCGTCGCCGGGTTTGCCAGCAGCCCGTCGTACCCGTCGGCCTCCGTCACGGGCCTCGCCGTCGCCTACGTGCCGCTCGCCGACCTGCGCGCCGCCCTCGGCACCCAGGGGAGCAGCGAGACCCTCCTGCGCCTGGTCCGCTTCGCCGACCGCGACGAGACGGTCGCCGAAGTCAAGCGCCTCCTCGCCCGCCGCGGCCTGCCCGTCCACGGCACGACCATTCGAGACCCGGACAACTACCCCGGCAAGCGGGAGCTCGATACACTCATCGCACTGATGCTCCTCTTCTCCGCCATCGGGCTGATCATCAGCGGCTTCCTCGTCGCCAATACGCTCTCGGCGATCATCGGCGAGCAGATCAACGAGATCGGGATCATGAAGGCCATCGGCGCCACGCGCGGCCAGGTGCTCCGGCTCTACCTGCTGCTCAGCCTGCTCTACGGCACGGTCGGCACCATCCTGGGCTGCGCGGTCGGCGTCGGCGGCGGTTTCGGCCTCCAGCTCTACCTCGCCCGCCTCATGAACCTCGACCTCCTCTTCGCAGTCGACCCGCCGGCGCTGGCGGCCGGTGCCGCGGTCGGCGTCGGCGCGACGCTCGTCTCGTCGCTCCTGCCGACCTGGCGCGGGGCAGGGATCACCGTCAAGGCGGCGTTCGACTCCTACGGCATTCAATCGAGCTACGGCCAGGGCTGGCTGGATCGCCTGCTCGTCCGTCTGCGGCGGCTGCCGCCGCTCCTGGCGCTCGGGCTGCGGAACCTGGTTCGGCGGAAGCTCCGCTCCGCCTTCACGCTCGGCGCCATCGGCCTCTCGGCCGCCGCCTTTCTGGCGGCCTGGACGACGAACAGCTCGGTGAATGTCAGCGTCGATCACCTCTATGACACCTACGACGCCGATGGGTTCGTCTTCTTCCGCGAGCCCGTCGCCCCTTCGATGGCCGGCGCGCTGCGAGCGGTCGACGGCGTTCGCCGGGTCGAGTACTGGGTGAACGGCTCGGCCACGGTGGGGCAGACCCGCACCCGACTTCGGGCCGTGCCGGCCGACACCGAGCTCTACCGGAAGCGACTCGTCGACGGCCGCTGGTTCGCGGCCGAGGAGCGCGACGCCGTGGTCCTCTCCAACGAGATCGCGGCCCGGGCTGGGGTTGGAGTCGGCGACGCCGTCACGGTCGAAACGGACCGGCGGCGTGAGCGGCTGCGCGTCGTCGGCCTCGTCCTCGACAGCTCGACGCGGGTCGGATCGACCTCGACCGGGAACGTCTTCGTCTCGGAGCCGACCTTCCGCCGGCTCAACGACTACCAGCCTTCGACCGGCTACTTTGCGTTCACCCTCTGGCAGCCCGCCGAGTTTCGGGCGATCGCCGCGGAGATCGAGCGGATCCACCGCGGGCTCAACCCCGTCGTCTACGCGATGCGCGAGGACCGCGAGCAGAACAAGAAGCTCACCGCCATCCTTACGGCGATGCTCATCGGCATGGTCATCGTCGTCGCGACGGTCGGCGGCATCGGTGTGCTCAACACGCTGACGCTGAACGTCCTCGAGCGGCGGCGCGAGATCGGGATCATGCGCAGCGTCGGTGCCGTCGACCGCCACCTCGTCGTCGTCTTTCTCTCGGAGGGGCTGTTGCTGGGGCTGGGCGGCGCCGTCGTCGGGCTGGCGCTGGGGTTCCCGCTGGCGCAATTGCTCACCGGGACCATCAGCGCTATCCTGTTCCAGATCGAGTTCATCTTCGAGCCGGTCTCGGTGCTCGGGATGCTCGGGTTCGCCGTGCTCTTGAGCGGTCTGTTCAGCCTGTTGCCGGCGCTCGGCGCGGCCCGCCTACCGGCCGGCCAGGCGCTCCGGTATGAGTGAGCCGGTCGGCAGTCGGCGGTCGGCAGTCGAGAGTCGGGAGTCCGGGGATCGACTGCCGACCGCTCGCCAAAGGGGGTCCTATGGGGCGCGCAGTGCTGGGCGTCGTCGTGCTGGCGATCGTCGCGGCAACCGGTTGGTTGACGTACGGTTCGTTGGCCGGCGGAACGCCTGAGAATACCGTCCGGGTCCAGCGGGCGACGATCGCCGCCTCGGTGACCGCGACCGGCAAGGTGGTCGCCCGGCAGGAAGCGCGGCTGGGCTTCAAGATCCCGGGCCGCTTGAAGACTGTTCGGGTTGCCGAGGGCGACGACGTCGCCGAGGGACAGATCCTGGCCGAGCTGGAAGCGGACGATCTCGATCATGCGCTCCAACAGACAGAGGCAAATCGGGTCCTAGCCGAGCTCAAGCTGAAGCAGGCGCGGGCCGGCGCCAGGTCACAGGAGATCGCCGCGGCGCGCGCCGCTGTCGACGCTGCCCAGGCCCGCCTGGACGAGCTGAAGGCCGGCAGCCGTGTCCAGCAGATCGCGGCCGCGCAGGCCACCCTCGACGCAGCCCGCGCCCGGCTGGATCAGATCCAGGCCGGGCCCCGGCCGGCCACCCTCGCCCCCCTGAAGGCGGCGATTGAGAAGACCGAGGCCGCCGTCCAGGACGCCCAGGCCGACTACGATCGCTTCGCCTGGCGGAACGGCCTCGGCGCGTCGCCGCAGGCGCGCCGCCTCCAGGCGGCGACGGCCGACTATGAAGCGGCCAGGACGCAATACGAGGATGCCGCGCGGGGCGCCACGGATGCCGAGCTGCGGGCGGCGCAGGCCGAGGTCGACGCCGCAGCCGCCCATCTGGCCGACCTCGTGGCCGGCGTCCGATCCGAGACGATCAGCGCGGCCGGGGCCGAGCTTGCGGCGGCGCAGGCGAAGCTGGATCTGCTGGCGGCCGGCCCGACGGCCGAGGAGATCGCGATCCTCGAGCAGCAGGTCGAGCTGGCCAAGCTCGCCGTCGACGACGCGCGGCGCCGGCTCGCCGATATTCGGCTCGTCGCCCCGTTCGCCGGCCGTGTCCTTTCGCCGGCGCCGCGCCCCGGCGAGTACGCCGTCCCGCAGCAGCCCATCGTGACTATTGGTAGCGCCCACGATCTGGAGGTCAAGGCGAACGTGGACGAGGTCGACGTCGGCAAGATCGCGGTCGGTCAGACCGTCGGCCTCCGATTGGACGCCTTTGCCGGCTTGCGGATTGCCGGGGAGGTCGTCTGGATCGCGCCGGGCGGTGCCCTCCAGCAGGGCAGCACCGTCTATCCGACGACGATCCGCTTCAGCACGCCGCTGCCGGTGCGCCCCGGCATGGCGGCCAACGTCACCATCGAAGCGCTCCGCCGCGAGAACGTGCTCGTCGTCCCAAACCGCGCCATTCGCAGCGTCGGGAAGAGAAAGGTCGTGGAGGTCCTTCAGGGCAGCCGGGCCGCGCAACGCGAAGTCGACATTGGCCTCGCCGGCGACACGGTCAGCGAAGTGGTCTCCGGACTGGAAGAGGGCGAGCTCGTGCGGCTGCCGTAGCGCGGCATCGAGGAACTCGTCGGAACTCGGGAGGGCTCGGGGGAACTCGTGAGAACTCGTCGGAACTCGGGAGAGCGTTGTCATGCTAAGCCGCAGCGAAGCATCTCCCGGACGGTGCCAGCTTGAGCCGAGCAGATGCTTCGCTGCGGCTCAGCATGACGGACGGAGAGCCACCTCGCTGTGGCTCAGCATGACCGGCAGGGAGCCGCATGGACCGCCGAGCCGTATGCCACCGAGCTTCCACGAACTCCCACGAACTCCTACGAGTTCCTACGAGTTCTCACGATGAGTAGCGGTCCGAAGATCGAGCACAGGGGGACGCTCCTCACGGTAGCGGCCAGCGCTCTGGCTATGCTGGTGCTCCTCCTCGGCTGCGGCCCAGTGCCGCCACGCGAGCCGGCACGTCTGGCGGTCGAGATTGCCCCGACCGGTGTTGCCGGCGCGGCGAGCGCGCTCCCTCCAGCGGCGCCATCGCCCTCGCTGACGGTCGCCGAGACTCACACCCCTCCGCGGAACCCAACGGCGGCGCCGGTGTCGCAGGAGCCGGCGCCGCCTGACACGCCGCAGCCTTCCATCGATCGAGGCTCCGACAGCGCGCCGTCACCTGCTCCAACAGCCGAAGCGCCGGCGGCGACAGGTCCACCGCCGCAACCATCGAGCACCCCGGCGCCTGAATCATCCATCCGGCAGCTTCCGCCGCTCCCAACACCCAGCGCCGGCGCATCGACCACTGTCCCCGTCGGCCTCGTCCTCTCGGCAATGGCGGAGCGGTCCGCCCCCGCGGCGACGCCGAACCCGCCCGGTCCGATGCCGACTCCTCCCGCCAGACCGACCGTCGACCCCACGGTCATCGCCGCGCTGGGCTTCCAGCCGTCGGGGCTGCGGATCCCCCAGATCGGCGTCGACGCCCAGGTCATTCTGCTGGGCCTGGATGCGACCGGCGCCATGGAATCGCCGGACAACCCCGACGACGTGGCCTGGTACGTCTTCAGCGCCCAGCCCGGCCGGCCCGGCAACGCCGTGTTTGCCGGGCACGTCGACTGGCGGACCGGCGTCGTCGGCGTCTTCTGGCAGCTCAAGCGCCTGAAGCCGGGTGCCGAGATCATCGTCGATGGAGAGCACGGCGAGGCCGCTCGCTACGTCGTCGAATGGTCCCGGCTGTACGACGAAGCCAGCATACCCATCGCCGAGATCGTCGGGCCGACCGCCGGCCTGACGATCACGCTGATCACCTGCGAGGGCGAGTTCGACCCGGCCACCCGCAACTACAGCCAGCGGCGCATCGTGCGAGCCCATGCGGGGGTCGGGGGTCGGTGCCGCGGGAGTCGCGGGCGAGGATCGATTCCTCGTCCCCCTCTCAGTGGGAGAGGG
>JACQGW010000122.1 GCA_016199325.1 Chloroflexota bacterium | reverse complement strand
CGGCCCTCCTTCGGCCAGAGTTTTCCCCACTCCAGCCTACAGGAGAGCCGCCTGATTGTCACCCCCTGCCAAATTGACACAATACTCCGTACACTACCATGGCAGGTAGGCTGCAGGATCCCGTGGCTCTCCTGGAGACGCCGAAGAGCAATACACGGCTGGAGGAAAGGCGTGAGTGACGTGAGTGAGATGAACCGATCTCAGCGCATCATCACCACGGAGGCTGTCGAAGCGCGCGACCCCATTCGGTTCGAGGTGGTCCGGAACGCCCTGATCGCCGCAACCGACGAGATGGCCGCCGCCCTGCGGCGGAGCGCCTACTCGACGAACATCAAGACGCGCAACGACTTCTCCTGCGCCTTCTTCGACCGCAACCTCCGGGTCACCGCCCAGGCGTTCACCCAGCCCGTCCACCTCGGCTCCTTTGTCGAGCTCGCCCCGCGCGCCGTCCGCGCCTACGGACCGGAGCGGCTGCGGCCGGGGGACATGCTCATCACCAACGACCCCTACAGCGGGGGCGTCCACCTGAACGACATCACCGTCATCGCGCCCGTCTACTGCCACGGCGAGCTGTTCGGCTATCTGGCCAACCTGGCGCACCACGTCGACGTCGGCGGCGGCGCGCCGGCCAGCGTCGGCGCCTTTCGGGAGGTCTTTCAGGAGGGCGTCATCATCCCGGCCGTGAAGCTCGTCGACGACGGCGCCATCGTCGACGACGTCTTCCGGCTGATCCTCGCCCAGATTCGCAGCAAGCGGGAGACGGCCGGCGACATTCGGGCGCAGGTCGCCGCCAACGTCACCGGCACACGCCGGCTCGGCGAGCTCGTCGACCGGCTGGGACTGGATGCCGCCAACGCCTACATCGACGCCATCGTCGACTACACCTCCCGCCGAACCAGGCAGGAGCTGGCGAAACTGCCCCGCGGCACCTTCCGGGCCGAGGGCTTCGTCGACAACGACGGCTTCACCGACCAGCGGGTCCGCCTCTGCGTCGGCGTGACCATCGACGACGACGGCGTGCTCTTCGACCTGACCGGCTCCGACCCCCAGCGCCGGGCGCCCGTCAACTCGACGTTTGCCCAGACCTTCTCCGGCTGCGCCTACGCGCTCAAGTGCTTTATCGACCAGGACGTGCCGGTCAATCAGGGGTTCTACGATCTGGTCCGCGTCCACGCCCCGCTGGGGACGGTCGTGAACTGCCGGGCACCGGCGCCGGTCGTCGGCGGCTGGGAGACGCACGTCCGGGTGACGGATCTCATCTTCAAGGCGCTCGCCCCGGCGATGCCCGACAGGGTCGTCGCCGGCACCAAGGCGATGCAGTGCCACGCCGGCTTCGGCGGCATCGACCCCCGCGACGGCGAGTATTACTGCTTCCTGGAAACGCTCGCCGGTGGCTATGGCGGGCGCATCGGCAAGGATGGCCCCGACGCCGTCCAGACCCACGGGCAGAACACGGAGAACGCTCCGGTCGAGGAGACCGAGGCGAACTATCCCGTCCAGATCACCTGCTATGAGCTGATCCCGGACTCGGAGGGGCCCGGCCGGCGCCGCGGCGGCCTGGGCCTTCGGCGCGACTACCTCTTCCCCGACCACGAGCTGACGTTCACGATCCTGGCCGACCGGGACCGGGAGGGTCCCTGGGGCCTGTTCGGTGGGCTGCCCGGCCGGCGCGCCGAATACGTCCTGAATCCGGACGGCGTCGCGAAACGGCTGGGGTCGAAGGTCACCGTCGAGCTTCGCCCTGGGGACGCTATCAGCTACCGAACCTGCGGCGGCGGGGGCTACGGCGCTCCCGATGAGCGAGAGCCCGAGCTCGTCCTGGCGGACGTGCGCGAGGGCAAGGTGAGCGTCGAGCGGGCTGAGTCCGTCTACAAGGTCGCTATCGACGGCGACCACTGGACGGTGGACGTCGGGGCGACGGCGCGGTTACGGCAGCAATAGCGCGGGGGTCAGGGGTCAGGGGCCAGGGGCCGGAACCGGAAGCCAAGCCGAGCCAGGTCTCCTGCCCTCGGTCCCGGTCCAATGATTCTTCTCACCGCTCTAGCTCAGGTTTCGTGCAACCGGCAGCCGATTCGCTCGGGATGAGGTCTGTGGCGCCTGGTCCGGGAGCGCAGGCGTCCCGCCTGCTTGGGCTGAGCCGACAGCCAACCGGTGGCGAGCATGGCGACCCAGGCAAGGACCAGGCATTGGTGCCGTCGAACCGGGGCAGGCGAGGACGCCTGCGCTCCCAGAAGGCACGGCCTCCCAGGCCACTCCGTGTCTGAGCCTTCGCGGCCCTTCGGTGGGCGCCGTCAAGCTCGATGGGAGAGGTCGATCGGGCTGCTGGTTGCACGAAAGGTGGGCTGGAGGATGTATAGTACTCCAGCCTGTGGTATCATAGTTCGTGGTATCTTGATACCACGAACTATGATACCATGAGCGGCGAGCAGGGCATCGAACAGGAGAAGAGGGCAAGAGCCACGACCGGACCTGGCCTCCGGTTCCCCCCTGGCCCCTGACCCCCGCTCCTGGGTGGAATCGAATGGCGTTCTACAACCGCGCGTGGGAGATCGCGGACGTCCGCCGGGCGCTCGGCTCCCGTCGCGCAGAGCTGATCGTCGTCTACGGGAGACGGGGTGTCGGCAAGAGTGCGCTGCTGGCCGAGGCCCTCGCCGGCCAGCCCCATCTGTTCTACCAGGCGACGACGCGCACCCTTCCCCAGCAGTTGGAAGATCTGACCGCTGCACTACGGGCGTTCGCGCCCGACTTCGTGCTGCCGGGCAGCCTGCCGTCGTTCGACGCGCTGCTGGACGCGGTGGCGCAGCTCGCCCGCGCACGGGCGAGCGAGCCGCTGATCGTCGTCGTCGACGAGCTCCCCTACCTCGCTCAGGCCGATCCGGCGGTCCCGTCGGTGCTCCAGCGTTGGTGGGATGACCTGCGGCGCAAGCGGCTCACGAATCTGAAGGTGTACCTGTTGGGGTCGCTGGTCAGTTGGGTGGAGGAACAGGCCCTTTCAGAGCGAGGGCCGCTCCACAACCGGCGCACCGGGCAGATCAAGCTCGACCCGATGGGCTACGCCGACGCCGCGCTCTTCTATCCGGCATATGCTGCGGCCGACCGGGTTTCGGCGTACGCCATCTGGGGAGGCTTGCCCTCCTACCTCGAAGAGATCGATCCGTCGCGGAGCCTGTGGGCGAATGTGCGCCACGCCATCCTGCCGCCGGCCGCCCGTCTGGCGGACGAGCCCGCGTGGCTGCGCTTCACGGACTTGCGCAACGATGCGATCTACGCCTCGATCCTGCGCGCCATCACGCTCGGGCACCACCGTCCCGGCAAGATCGCGACGGCCGTTGGACGAGGGCGAGCCGACGAGGTCAGGCACCATCTCGATCGCCTGTGCGACCTCCGCCTCGTCGAGCGAGTCGTCCCGATTCATAAAGCCCATGAAGGGCGATCCAGACACTCGCTCTACCTCCTGGCCGACCATTACATGGCCTTCTGGTACCGGTACGTCGATCGCTTGCGCCACCTGCTGGGGCTGCGCCGCTACGACGCCGCCCTCGAACAGATCCAGAGCGACTTCGACAAGTACGTCTCCGAGCACGCCTTCGAGGACGTCTG
>JACQGW010000121.1 GCA_016199325.1 Chloroflexota bacterium | reverse complement strand
GGTCTTGTAAGTCATCCGCCTGCGACTGCAGGATGCCGAACGTCATCTCGGGGGCGAGGTCCCAGAGATCGCAGAGGAATTCGTCGGGGTCTTGAACGGCGATTCCGTAGGTATCGCATGCTTCTGGTGGGAAGTGTCTCTTGTTGGATGTGACGATCACGCCGGCTCTGATCATCACCGCTGCGGCAAGCACATGGCGATCCCCTTCGTGATTCTTCATCAGCGGCGTTGTCGCGTGGCAGTTTGCCAACGGCTGTCGGTGGCTGTTGGCGACAAGTAGAATGCCGGTGGCGACGATGGGAATTGCCGGTGCAGACAGCCCGCGCCGCGCTTCGGTACTCGATAGGGGGGAACTCCCCGGTCGCCCAGTACTCGGCCGGCGCCTCCTTGGTCAACCCTGCCGTGTGGGTCACCAGGTGCCGAAAGGTGATCTCGGGCGCCCCGGCGTGGCGCCGGGGCAGCTGCACCTCCGGTAGGTACGGCTGGACCGGGGCGTCCAGCCGTAGCTTGCCGGCGTCGCGGAGCTGCATCAGCATCGTCGCGGTGAAGATCTTGGTGATCGACCGCGCGCCGCGCGAACCCGTTTGACACCGGTCCTCCCGCGTGCTATCGTTCTCTCCATTCCTGCACTCCGTTTCCAGACAGGACCACAGGGGACGAAGATGCGCGTGGGTATCGTCAACGTGACCGGCTACGCCGGCGCCGACCTGGCCCGGCTGCTCCGCAATCATCCCAAGGCCGAGCTCGTCTCGGTGACCGGCCGCAGCGCCGCAGGCCAGCGCCTGGGCGACGTCTTTCCCCACCTGGCCGACGTCGATCTGCCCATCGAAGCCGAGCTGGCGCCGGTGGACGTCGCCTTCCTGGCGCTGCCACATGTGGCCAGCGCCGAGGCGACGCCGCCGCTGCTCGCCGCCGGCGCCATCGTCGTCGACATCAGCGCCGACTTCCGGCTCCACGATGCCGGCGAGTACCGCCAGTGGTATGGGCACACTCACCCCTGCCCGGACCTGCTGCCGAAGGCCGCCTACGGCCTCGTCGAGCTGAATCGCGAACGGATCCGCGAGGCGCGGCTCATCGCCAACCCCGGCTGCTATCCGACGAGCGCCATCCTGGCGATGGCGCCGGCCCTCAAGCTCGGCCTCGTCGGGCCCGACGTGATCGTCGACAGCAAGTCTGGCGTCTCCGGCGCCGGGCGCACGCTCAGGCTCAACATCCATTTCTCCGAGGCCAACGAGAACGTCTCCGCGTACGGGCTGGAGGGCCATCGCCACCTGCCGGAGATCGCCCAGGGGCTGCGCGACTTCGGCCAGGCGCCCGACGACCTTCGCCTGACGTTCACCCCGCACCTCATCCCGATGACGCGCGGCATCCTGAGCACCTGCTACGCCGACCTGCGCGACCGCTCGCTGACCACGGCGGCGGTGCGCGAGCAGTACTCGCAGTTCTACGCCGGGGAGCCGTTCGTCCGGGTCGTCGCGCAGCCTCCCCAGACGAAACAGACGCTGGGCAGCAACGTCTGCCTGATCCATCCGGTCGTCGACTCTCGTACGGGCCGGCTGATCGTCGTCAGTTGCATCGACAACCTCGTCAAAGGCGCCGCCGGCCAGGCCATTCAGAACATGAACCTGATCTGTGGCTTCCCGGAGACGATGGGCCTGGAGGCGCTCGCGGTCTATCCGTGATGAGGAAAAGACGAACCGCAGAGGCGCAGAGGACGCAGAGAACGAGGTTTGTGGTTCATGGTTTCTGGTTTCTCGTTCCTGGTGTGGGGGGGCGCCGATACCCCTTCGAACCAGAAACCAGAAACCCCAAACCAGAAACTCGTCCGTCCGGGCGATTCTGGCATGAAGATCACGACCAGGAGGACGAAGCCAGTATATGGTCCAGGAAGCACGCTCCGCCGCGCGCCTCTTTGAAGTGGTCCCGGACAGCAATGTGACGAGTCCGGCCGGGTTTGTCGCCGGCGCCGTGTACGCCGGCATCAAGACGCCGGGTCCCGGCAAGCTGGATCTGAGCGTTCTCTGGTCCGAGCGGCCCTGCACCGCCGCCGGCCTCTTTACGACGAACCTGGTTCGGGCGCCGGTCGTCGCCGTCTGCGAGCAGCACCTCCGGTCCGGCAAGGCTCGGGGTGTCGTCGTCAACGCCGGCTGCGCCAACGCCTGCACGGGCGAGGAGGGCCGCCGCAACGCCGAGACCGTGACCGCCTGGGCGTCGGCCCTCGTCGGCGCCGAGTCCGAGGCGATGCTCGCCGCCAGCACCGGCGTCATCGGCCACCAGCTCCCGATGGAGAAGATCCAGGCAGGGATGGCCGAGCTCCGGCTCTCGCCGACCGGCGGCGCCGAGTTCGCCCGCGCCATCATCACGACCGACAGCCACCCGAAGACGCTCGCCGTCCGCTTCGAGGCCGACGGGAGAGCCGTCACCGTCGCCGGCGCGGCCAAGGGCGCCGGCATGATCCACCCGAACATGGCGACGATGCTCGCCTTTATCACGACGGACGCCGCCGTCGCCGCCGCCGACCTCCAGGCGATGCTGCGGCGCAGCGCCGATCGCTCGTTCAACGCGATCACCATCGACGGCGACACCAGCACGAACGACACCCTCCTGGCGCTGGCCAACGGCGCGACCGGTGTGGCGATCACCCCGGGCACACCGGCTGCGGCGGCCTTCCAGGCCGGGCTCGACCACGTCTGCCAGACGCTGGCGCGCCAGGTCGCCCGCGACGGCGAGGGCGCCACCCGGCTCATGGAGGTGCGCGTCGAGGGTGCCCGAACCGACGAGGACGCCGGTCGCCACGCCCGCACCGTCGCCGGCTCGATGCTCGTCAAGTCGGCCGTCCACGGGGCCGACCCGAACTGGGGGCGGATCCTGGCCGCGATGGGCCGGAGCGGCGCCTATCTCGAAGAGCCTAGCGTCGACCTCTGGGTGGGCGACGTCCAGGTGATGGCGGGCGGCCGACCGCTCGCCTTCGACGAGGCGCTGGCCAGCGCCCATCTCAAGGGCGAAAACGTCCTCATCCGCGCACAACTGAACCTGGGGACCGGGACCGGCATCGCCTGGGGCTGCGACCTGAGCGAGGAGTACGTGACGTTCAACAGCGACTACACGACGTAGGGGGGAATGGCTATGCAGCAGTGGGAAATCTGCTACGTATACATGTACGGCCCATTCCGCGTCACGTACTGCCTGCCAACCGGGCCCAAGAGGCTTGAGATTCGCCGCGACAAGTCCAAGGGTGATCGAGATGACGACGACGCTTGTTTCCGAGTCATGGGCGAGCTTGGAGCAGCTGGCTGGGAGCTTGTAGCAGTCGACATGGGCCATCGCGCATACTTCAAACGCCCTGTGGACGGATAGCCCATCGACTCGGTGATCGCCAAGCGGCGCTGTATTGCCTCCACAGCCATCGTATTGCTGTAGCAGCATTCTGTATCAAAGATTGATATGGAATGCTGCTACAGCAAGTATGCCATCCCGTAGACAAGGAGTAGCGGCCGGGAGTATAGTTGGGTAGAGAGTACTACACCTTCACGTGGTGGCACCGAACATGCAAGCGACGTGGCAGGAGAGACTCGAGATGAGTCTGGCAATGGCCATGAAGTACATCGAGCATAACTCCCGCGTCCTCGGTGGCGAGCCAATCATCCGAGGCACCCGCGTCCCGGTCCATTCTATCGTCATTGCATGCTGGGGCTATGGCGACATCGAGCGGGTCCGGAAGGCCTATCCGCGGGTATCCGTTGAGGCGATCCATGAGGCGCTAGAGTACTACCGCCAGCACAAGCAGGAGATCGACTCCTACATCGCTGAGAACGAGGCCGCCGGCTACGCCTCATGACGCGCCCGCGCGTCTATCTCGATGAGTGCGTTGATACAGAAGTGGTATCATTGGCTTGCCCCAGCACACCACCTTCCTAATGATGCCGAATCTCCTCATCGACCCGCTGCGCAGGCCCGCGGATCGGCCCGGTTGACAACCGGGTGCCCACCATGTACCATGCCGCTTGTACGCCGGGTCCGGGATCGGACGACGATCGCCGATCCGAAGGCTGGCAGTAGTGCGCGGGTCGGACAATACAACGGACAATACCACGATGAACCCTATCGTCGTCAAGATCGGCGGCTCCACGCTGGGCAGCCATGACACAACGCTGGCGGACCTTGTCGCGCTCCAGCGTGCCGGGGCACTGGTGGTCGTCGTCCACGGCGGCGGCAAGGCGATCAGCGACTGGCAGTCGCGGCTCGGCCTGGAGACGCGCTTCGTCGACGGGCGGCGGGTGACCGACGAAGCGAGTCTGACAATCGCCGTGGCGGTCCTCGCCGGCATCGTCAACAAGGAGCTGGTCGCGGCGGTCGGCGCACTCGGGGGCCGCGCCGTCGGCCTCGCCGGCGCCGACGGCGGCCTCCTCGAGTGCGTTCAGCGGGATCCCCGGCTGGGCCTGGTCGGCGAGGTCCAGCGGGTGAACACGGCCGTGCTTGCGGATCTGCTCGCCGGCGGCTACCAGCCGTTTGTCGCGCCAATCGGCATCGGCCCGAACGGGCAGCTCCTGAACGTCAACGGCGACACCGCGGCCGGCGAGATCGCGGCGGCCGTCGGCGCCGACCGCCTGGTTTTCTTGACCGACGTGCCCGGCGTCCTCGACGGCGACGGCAAGCTCATCGCCGCGCTCGACCGGCCGTCGGCGCTGGCGCTGCTCAAGAGCGGCGTCGCTGGCGGCGGCATGATCCCGAAGCTGGAAGCCTGCCTGCGGGCCACAGCCGCCGGCGGCATCGCCGAGATCGTCGACGGCCGGCAGGCCGGCGCGCTGCTGCGCGCGCTCCAAGGCGAGGGTGGCGGGACGAAGATCCAGTGATGGGTAATGAGTGATGAGTAAGCAGGCAGGTACCACTCGTCACTCGTCACTCGTCACTCGTCACTCATCACTCATCACTCGAAGGAGGATAGCATGACTGACTGGCAGAAGGTCGAATCCCAGGTGATGATGCAGGTCGTCCGGCGGATGCCGGCGACGCTGGTGCGCGGCGAGGGGGTGCGGGCCTGGGACGATACCGGCAAGTCGTACCTGGACTTCATGGGGGGCTGGGCGTCCAACGCGCTCGGCCACTGCCACGCCGTCCAGGTCGAGGCGCTCCGCCGCCAGGCCGAGCAGCTCGTCCACGTGACCAACGCCTTCTACAGCGTCCCACAGCTCGAGCTGGCGCAGATCCTGGTCGAGCACAGCGTCTTCGACCGGGTCTTCTTCTGCAACAGCGGCGCCGAAGCGAACGAGGGCGCCGTCAAGCTCGCCCGCAAGTACGGCCGCATCCACCGCAACGGCGCCTACGAGGTGATCAGCACGCTCAAGGGCTTCCACGGCCGAACGCTGGCGATGGTGGCGGCGACGGGCAAGCCGCACTACCAGGAGCCGTTTCAGCCGCTGCCCGCCGGCTTCGTCAACGTCGAGTACAACAGCCTGGAGGCGATCAAGGCGGCGACGACCGATCGGACGTGCGGCGTCTTGCTGGAGCCGATCCAGGGCGAGGGCGGCGTCAACGTCGCCGACGACGACTACCTCCGGGGCGTCCGCGCCTGGTGTGATGAGAAGGGGCTCGTCCTGATCATGGACGAGGTCCAGACCGGCGTCGCCCGAACGGGCAAGCTCTGGGGCTACGAGCACAGCGGGATCCGGCCGGACATCATGGCGCTGGCGAAGGGGATCGGCGGCGGCGTGCCGCTCGGCGCCATCCTGGCGACCGAGCAGGCGGCCGCGGCCTTTGCGCCGGGCGACCACGGCTCGACGTTTGGCGGCAACCCGTTGATGTGCGCCGTCGGCCGGGACGTCATGCGCTACGTCATCGACAACGACCTTGCCGGCCACGCCCACCGCATCGGCCAGTACCTCGTCTCGCGGTTGAACGAGTTCCGCACGGAGTATCCGGGCATCGCCGACATCCGCGGGCGCGGACTGCTGGTCGCCCTGGAGCTCGAGCAGGAGCGGGCCGGCGAGGTGGTGAACGCCGCGCTGGCGGAGGGGCTGTTGCTGAACGCCTGCACCCCGACGGTCATTCGCTTCATGCCGCCCCTGATCATCACCGAGGTACACGTCGACGAGGCGATCAGCATCCTCGATCGGGCGCTGGCCCGGGTGATCGAGCGAGCGGTGGCGGCGAGCTGATTCGAGCCGGCCAGAGTCGATTTCGGAGACGTGGCTCCAGGATGATCTGTGATGGGCCGATCGTCTATAGTAAGGGGGTGAGGCTCCGGCCGCACCCCCTTTGCACGCCTGGCTATCGGAGTGCTGGACGGCCGACGACTGGCTTGCGCTGGAGCGGTTTGCCCCGGGATCGGCCAGGAGGCCAAGCAGCATTCCTGGCCTCTCCCCTGGCGATCTTGGCGGCTTGGCGGTTCGTTGTCTCTCGGCACCGCTCTCGCGTGTGGCGTTCACCTTGTCTGTCGAGGTATCCATGGAGGTCCGGCTCTATCGGAACGGGGATGAGAAGCGCATCCTTCCCGCCATCCGCGATGTCTTCAACTATCACGCTCGCCTGCACGGCGAGCCGGCTGACTGCACGCTGGAAGACGCCCGCGGGATTCTGCGGGCGTGGCTGAAAGTCGCCTATTACCACCTGCTCTACGTCCTCGAAAAAGGGGGCAACCTCATCGGCTTTGCTCGGGTGCGGCTGGAGCAGGATCTGTACTACCTCGAAGACTTCGGCGTGACGGAGGAGCAGCGGCAACAGGGCTACGGGAGCACGCTTCTGCAGGCGGTCGAAGCGGACCTCCGTCGCCGCGGGGCGGCAGCGCTCCACGCGCCGACGTATGCCGGCAACCTCCCGGGGCTCGACTTCCTACTGAAGAACGGCTACGCCTATCTGCACACCATCGAGCTCCAGAAGGTGTTCGGCCCGGTCGAGGAGCGAGCCGAGGTCGAGCTCTTCGGGCGCAGGCTCAAGCTGCTGTAGGGCCGCACCGCCGAACGGGGGAACTCGCGGGCGTCATGCTGAGCCGCGGCGAAGCATCTCCTG
>JACQGW010000120.1 GCA_016199325.1 Chloroflexota bacterium | reverse complement strand
GTGAGATTCGGCGTCATTGCGCCACGACTGATCAGCGCCGAATCGAAAAGTGGGGTTGATAGCGTCTTTCGGGGCTCAGTTCTTGGCGCCAAATAAGGCGAAACACCTGCTGCGCAAGCCCACAAGGAAGTTTCTCATGACCTTTGACAACTGGCAGCTCGACATGGGTGCCGCGGTCGTCCCGGGCGAGGGGGTTCGCTTTACCGTCTGGGCGCCGAACGCAACGCGCGTCGACGTCGAGATCGAGACGGCGGGGGGGCCGATCCACTGTCCGCTGGCCGAGGAGGACGGCGGCATCTTCGCCGGACTCGTCCCAGGTCTCGATGCCGGCGCGCTCTATCGGTATCGGTTGGATGGCAGCCACGCGTACCCCGACCCATATTCCAGATGCCAGCCGCACGGCGTCCACGGTCCATCGGTCGTCGTCGACCCGGGCACCTTCGGCTGGTCCGACGCCGACTGGCACGGGCTTGGCCGTGAGGGGCTCGTCATCTACGAGTGCCACGTCGGCACGGCTACACCGCACGGCACGTTCGAGGGGCTCGCCCAGGAGCTCTCCGAGCTAAAACGGCTCGGCATCTCGGCGATCGAGATCATGCCGGTCGCCGATTTCCCCGGGCGCCGGGGCTGGGGCTACGACGGCGTCGACCTCTTTGCGCCAAAGGCAGGCTATGGCGGCCCTCTCGACCTGAAGCTGTTCGTCGACGAGGCCCACCGGCACGGCCTTGGCGTCATCCTCGACGTCGTCTACAACCACCTGGGCCCGGACGGCAACTACCTGGCCGCCTACGCGCGGGAGTACTTCACCGACCGGTACCGGACGCCGTGGGGGGACGCGTTGAACTTCGATGGCCCCGGCAGCCGCTGGGTGCGCCACTTCGTCGTCCAGAACGCCCTCTATTGGATCCACGAGTACCACGTCGACGGCCTCCGGGTCGACGCGACCCACGCCATCTTCGACGCCGGTCCGGTCCACATTCTGGCCGAGCTCACCGAGCGCGTCCGCGCCAGCCTGCCACCCGGCCGCCGCGCCGTCCTGATCGCCGAGGACAACCGAAACGACGTTCGCTTCCTTCTGCCCGTCGACGCCGGCGGCCTGGGCTTCGACGCCGTCTGGGCCGACGACTTCCACCACGCGATCCACGCCGCGCTGACCGGCGAACGGGATGGCTACTACGAGGACTATCGCGGCACGCTCGACGAAGTGGCACGCGCAATCGCCGGCGGGTTTCTCTACCAGGGCGAGTACTCGCCCCACTTTGGCCGACTGCGGGGAACGCCGTCGGGCGATCGGCCGGCCAGCCAGTTCGTCTTTCACCTCCAGTCCCACGACCAGGTCGGCAACCGCGCCTTCGGCGAGCGACTGAATCACCTGGTGCCGCTGGATACCTATCGCGCCGTATCGGCGCTGTTGCTCCTCGTGCCGGAGACGGTCATGTTGTTCCAGGGCCAGGAGTTTGCGGCGACGTCACCCTTCCTCTACTTCACCGACCACAACCCGGACCTCGGCCGCCTCGTCCGTGAGGGGCGCCGGCGCGAGTTCGCCGGCTTCGCCGCCTTTGCCGACCCTGCCCGGCGTGAGGCGATCCCTGATCCGCAGGCGCCCGCCACCTTCGAGCGATCCCGGCTGCACCTCGCCGAGCGACAGCATCACGCCGGCGTCTACCGGCTCTACCGGGACCTGCTCGGCCTTCGCCGTACCGATCCTGTCCTGGCCGCTCAGGACCGCCGATCGCTGATCGCCGCCGCCGTGACGCCGGCGGTTCTCGCCCTCCGCCGCCGCCTGGGGGACGACGATCGCCTCCTCCTGGTAAACTTGGGCGAAGCGATTCGGCTCTCGCCGGCCCAGCACTCCGCTCTCACAGGCACAGGAGGCCGGCAGATTCGCTGGCACAGCAACGCCGCCGCCTATCGAGCCGCCAACGAATCCGCCGGCGAGCCGGCGATCGGCGCACTGCCAGAAGAAGGCATCGACCTCCCAGCGCGCTGTGCCGTGCTGATATGAATCGCCCTATTGCACCAGCCGCGCGACCAGGCTGACCAGGTCCGGCGGGCTGAATGGCTTGGTGAGGTATTCGTCGGCGCCGGCCGCCTTACCGTGGATCCAATCGACAGGGCTCGACTTGCCGGTGAGCATGACGACCTTGATCCCCCGCAGAGAGGGATCGGCCTTGAGCCGCCGGCAGACTTCCAGGCCGTCGAGACGGGGCATGACGACGTCCAGCAGGACGAGCTGCGGGCGCATCCGTCGCGCCAGGTCCAGCGCGGCTTCGCCATCGCTCGCCTCGAGGATCTCATAGCCCTGAGTTGCCAGGGTTTCACTCACCAGTCGGTAAGTAGAGTCTATGCCTTCCCGCTAGGACCGATAGGTCAGAGTACTGGGGTGCAACATTCGTAGGACTGTTAGTGGGGCTTCCAACCAGAAAACGGGGCGCAGCCCATAGATCGCTCCTTGCGCTGGCCCAGGGCTCGAGTCCTCTTCATATAGGCTGGGCATTTCCGACTCCGGGCTTACAGTGACTCACGCTCCAGGCGGCTAAGCTCCGCGTATTCAACCCCATATAAGTCTTCGGCCGGCCGCTTGAGTCGCGGTCGCCCTCTTGCGTACCTCTGGTCGAAGTTAGCAGCCCATTCCCGCAGCTGCAACTCGTACCGCTGTTCGACCGTATTTGGCATGGAGGGCGTCGGGCGAAGATCGTACTCGACGGTCCCGGCAGCGGGGGCGACGCGGCCGTATGATTCTGTTCCGGTCGACGCGACATCACCCGGCCAATTGCTTGCCCAAGTGGGAACAATCGGGTCTAGTTCAATGGTACTGCTGACGACACTAGGCACTATCAACGCTCGTGTGCTGGACCATAATGCTGTTGGTATAGATGAGTGGCGACTCCTCAACTCCGGTCCACTTGACGGCCAGTCGCACGCTCGGTTGAGGCTGAGATGCTGCCTCACTCGGTGGCTGTTCAGTCGGTTCAACCATAGCCACGCCTCCCCCCTGTAGCGATGATGCGCACGGCGAAACACGCTGGTGGGCACCAGGCTCCACCAAAAGGTGCAGCAACAGTGCCACGGTCGAGTGTCGTACCGCAACAGCATAATTCGAGCCGTTGTAGCTGTCAAGCAGAACGTCGTCACGTGTACGAGCTCACGATTCCCTGACCGGAATCGTGAAGGAGAACCTTGAGCCCTGCCCCAGGGCCGATTCCACCCAGATGCGGCCGCCGTGCCGCTCAACGATCCGCTTGCAGATCGCCAGGCCGATGCCGGTGCCGGGGTAGGCCGCCTTGTTGTGCAGGCGCTGAAAGATGGCGAAGATGCGCTCGTGGTACTCCGGGTCGATGCCGATGCCGTTGTCGCGGACGGCGAAGACCCACTCGTCGCCCGCGCGTTCGGCCGTGATGTGGACACGCGGCGCCGCGGCGCCGCGAAACTTGACGGCGTTGCCGATCAGGTTCTGGAACAAGAGGACCAACTGGCTCTGGTCGGCGGCGAGGACCGGCAGATCGTCGTGGCTGACGATGGCCTGGTTTTCCGCGATCACCAGGCGCAGGTTGGCGATTGCCTGATCGAGGGCGGCGCCGGTGTCGGTCGATGTGAGAGGCTCCCCCTTCCGCCCGATCCGGGAGTACGTCAGCAGATCGTTGATCTGCACCTGCATTCGCCGGGCGCCGTCGACGGCGTAGGCGATGAACTCGTCGGCGTCCGCGTCGAGCTGCCCCCGATACCGCCGGGCCAGGAGCTGCACGTAGCTCGACACCATCCGGAGCGGCTCCTGGAGGTCGTGGGAGGCGACGTAGGCGAACTGCTCCAGCTCGGCGTTGGACTGAGCCAGGT
>JACQGW010000125.1 GCA_016199325.1 Chloroflexota bacterium | reverse complement strand
GTGCCGTCCACCGCCTCGATCGCCTTCAGGTCCGTGTCCGGCGTCACCACGACGTTCCCTGCGTACAGCTCGGCGTAGAGCGGCTCCTTCGTCGACGCCCCCATTCCTTCACACAACATGTGGTACGGGGTCACCGCGATGACTTCCCTGCCCTCATGGCCCTGTTTAGCCAGGAAGTCGGCCGCCAGCCCGGCCTGGACCGTGCCGGTGTTGTCGACGACGACGCAGCGCCGGCCGGCCGACGTGGAGCCCTGGAGAATGTCGCTGACCGTACAGACGCCCGGCAGCTCGACGCCCGGCAGCTCGGGGACCCAGGGCGCCGCCCCCGTCGCGATGACGACGGCGTCGGGCCGCTCGGCCAGAACCGTCTCGACCGTGGCTTCGGTGCCGAGGTGGACCGTGACGCCCGTCTTCGCGACCTGGCGGGCGAGCCAGCGGACCGAATCATCGTAGGCCGGGCGCAGCGGAGCCCGGCCGGCGACGAGGACCTGGCCGCCGAGCTCCGGCCCCTTCTCGTAGAGGACGACAACGTGGCCCCGGAGGGCCGCGACGCGGGCCGCCTCCAGGCCGGCCGGGCCGCCGCCGACGACGACGACCTTCTTACGGACCGCCGCCGGGACGATCTCGGCGAGCTCTTCCTCCCGGCCGGTCACCGGGTTCTGCGAGCAGGAGACAAGGCCCCCGCCCAGGCAGCCGTCCTGCATGCCGAGGCAGGCCCGGATGTCGTCCAGCCGGCCCTCCATCGCCTTGCGCGGCATGTGCGGGTCGGCGATGAGCGCCCGGGTCATCGCGACGAGGTCGCAGACGCCTTCATCGATCAGCCGGTCGGCGTGGAGCGGATCGACGACGCGCCCGACGTAGATGATGGGGACGTCGACCACCTCGCGGATGCGGGCGGCGAACGGCGCATAGACGGCGTGGGGCGCGTTGGCGAAGGGCATCAGCATGGCCGTATGGCGGACCGTCTCGCCCGTCGAGCCCGTGACGGTGAAGTAGTCGAGCAGCCGCAGGTCGTTGTAGTAGCGGACGATCTCGACCATCTCCTCCAGGCCCAGGCCATTCTCGACGAGCTCGTCGCCGGTGACCCGCATGCCCAGGATGAAGTCGCGGCCGACGGCGGCCCGGATGGCCTGGACGACCTCGACGCCAAACCGCATCCGGTTCTCGAAGGAGCCGCCATACTCGTCGGTCCGCCGGTTGACGGACGGGACCCAGAATTGATCGATGAGGTGCCGGGCGAAGCCGGCAAGGTCGGCGCCGTCGAAGCCGGCGCGCTTGAGGCGCAAGGCCGCCGCCGCATAGGCCCGGACGATCTCGGCGATCATCTCCTTCTCGATCTCGTGCGGGATCTCGTTGTGGTGCCGTTCGGGAATGTCGGAGGGCGCCTGCAAAGGGATGCCGGAGGCAACCGACGACCCGCGCCGGCCCCGGTGGGTGATCTGGGCCATGACGTGGGCGCCGTGCTTGTGGACACCGGCGGCGAATGCGGTGAAGGTCGGCAGCGAAGAATCGTCGAAGTTCTTGATGCCGTTCCAGTCGGCGACCGGCGCCGTCGGATGAACGCCCATGCTGCCGAAGCACTGGACGAGCCCGGCGCCGCCCTTCGCCTTCTCGGCGTGGTAGCGGATGTACCGCTCGGTGATGTAGCCGTCGCTGCCGAACCTGGTCGCATGAGGAGTGCTGACAATGCGGTTCCGAATGGTCACGTGGCCTACCTGGATCGGCGTGAAGAGGTGCTTGAAGGTCGCCATCGCAGCCTGTTCCTCCTTCGATAGTCCGCCTCAGATCGCCCGCGCCACCCGCGTTGCGCTGAGGATCGCGTCGTGGACCCGGCGTGGGGCGAGGGCATCGCCGACGACGTGCACTTCCGGTCCCTGCCCTTCGAGCTCGTGGTAGAGGGCGTCGTCGGAGCGGCCGCCGAGCGCCGCGACGACCGTATCGACCTCCACGGTGCGCTCCTGGCCGGTCAGCGTGTTCGCCAGCCGGACCCAGCCGCGCCCGATCTCGCGCACCACCGTCAGCGGCGAGATCGTGACCCCTTTCTGATACAGGCGGGTGTAGACGCTCGTCTTCACCCGCGGCTCGACGTCCTGGCCGACGGTGAAGAACCGGGTGACGATCTCGATCTGCCGGCCGCGGTCGGCCAGGTACTCGGCGGCGCTGGGGCCGGGCATGTGGCCGTGGTAGTCGACCACCAGGCAGCGCGGCCCGGGGCTGGCGCGGTCGAGCAGCACGTCCTCGACGCCGACCACGTCGGCATCCGGCGCCGTCGGCACGTCGAGCTTCCGCGGCCGGGCCCCCGTTGCGACCACGACGACGTCCGGCTGCTCGGCCAGGACCGACGCTGCCGTGGCTCGGCAGCGCAACCGGACCTCGACGCCGGCCTTCTGAACCTGACCAGCCAGCCAGGTCGCAACGGTTTCGTGCGCCTCGCGCTGCGGTGCCCGGCAGAGGGCGAGCACCTGGCCACCGAGCCGGTCGGTCCCCTCGAAGAGCGTCACCCGGTGGCCGCGCAGCGCCGCCATCCGCGCCGCTTCGAGGCCGGCCACACCGCCGCCCACGACGACGACGCGCCGGGGTTGCGCGGCCGGATGGACCTCGGCAAGCTCGGCCTCCCGGCCGGCCGTGGGGTTCTGGATGCAGGTCACCGCTCGGCCCATCGTCTGGGCGCCGATGCACGCCTCGCTCGCACCGGTGCAGACCCGAATGTCGTCGGCCCGGCCCGCCATCGCCTTCTTCGGCATCTCAGGGTCCGCGAGCATCGCGCGCGTCATCGCCACGGCGTCGGCCCAGCCGTTCGAGAGGATCTCCTCGGCCTGGGCCGGATGGACGATTCGGCCGGCGACGATGACGGGGATGTCGACCACCGAGCGGATCTCGGCGGCAAAGGAGTTGTAGACCCCGAGCGGGAGGTAGTAGGTTGGAGTCAGCGCCGGCTGGTTGCGGTACCGCTCCGACGACGAGCCGCTGACCGTCAGGTAGTCGAGCTGTCCGGTGCCGGCGAGCCGGGCGGCGACGACCTTCATGTCCTCCAGCGTCAGGCCGCCCTCGTCGAACTGGTCGCCGGAGATTCGGCCGCCGACGATGAAGTCCGGCCCGACCGCCTGGCGGACGGCGGCGAGGACTTCGAGACCGAACCGCATCCGGTTCTCCAGCGAGCCGCCGTACTCGTCGGTTCGGTGGTTCGACCCCGGCGAGAGGAACTGCTCGATCAGGTGCCCGCCCCAGTAGGAGATGTCGACGCCGTCGTAGCCGCCGCGCTGAACGTGGACCGCCGCCCGGGCATAGGCGTCGACCAGCTCGCGGATCTGGCGGCGGGTCAGCGTGCGGGGCATGCCGTGGTGCGATTCGTCGGGCTCATCAGACGGGGCGAGGAGCGGCGAATCCGTATAGACGCCGGCGCCGGCGCGGCCCCAGTGCGCCAGTTGAGCGAGGCAGAGCGCGCCGTGCTCGTGAACCGCGCCGGCCAGGCGCTGGAGATGAGGGATGACGCCGGGGTCCCAGAGCTGGATGCCGCCCAGGCCCGTATGGGAGCTGGGATGGACCGAAGCGGAGCCGAACATCATGACGATCCCGCAGCCGCCGCGGGCCTTCTCACGCTCATACCTGAACCATCGCTCCTGCGGGTAGCCGTCGACGCCAAAACCGGTCGTGTGGGGGGTGCTGACGATCCGGTTCCTGGCCGTCCTGGCGCCGATCCGGAGTGGGCTGAACAACCGTGGGAAGGGAGTTTCCACGTTCACCTCCGGCGAGCAAGTCGAGTAGTCGAAGGGTCCCGAATGGTGCCAAATGGCATGGTGCCGAATGCCAACGCTAATGAAGGCATTATACCAGGCGGTGCTGAACAGTCAAATGCGGGGACTCGGCGGCTCAGGCACCGGCGGCAACCGGCACCGGCAGGCCGAGGAAGCGGCAGGCGTTGCCGCCCAGCAGCAGCCGGCACTCGTCCTCGGCGAGGCCGAGACGGTCGACCAGGCGCAACATCCGCCCCGGTCGGATGAGCGGGAAGTCCGAGCCAATCAGGATCCGCTCGACGCCGGCCACCTGCACGGCAACGCGGAAAACCCCGTCGCCGTAAAGGTAGGGCGAAGCGGCGGTGTCGTAGACGACGTTGGCGCAGGCCGCCCGCACCTCCGGCATCAGCTCGTAGAAGAGCAGGCCGCCGCCCCAGTGGGCGAGGATGACCCGGGTGGTCGGATGGCGCTGGAGGAAGCGGTAGAGGGCGCCGGGGCCGTTGGCGCCCTTGCCCGGATAGGCGTGGCCGACCGGCTCGCTGCAATGGATGAGCAGCGGCACGTCCAGCGCGGCGGCCGCGGTGGCGATGGGTCCGAACGCCGTCTCGTCGTCGATGGCAAACCCCTGGCCGTCCGGGTTGATCTCGCCGAAGCCCCGCATCCCGAGCGCGACGCACCGCTCCATCTCCCGGACCGCGTCCGGGCCGGCCAGGGGCGGCACCATGCCGAACGGGATGAGCGATGGCCGCCGTCGAGCGGCGGCCAGGACGGCGTCGTTCTCCGCCCGGCAGCGGCCAAGGTCACGCCAGGGGAAGCCGAGGGCGACGGCCCGGTCGACGCCGGCCGCCGCGATCTCGTCGGCCACCTCGTCGGGCGAAGCGAGCCGGGCCTTCGGCGACGCGTACAGCTCGCCAAACCACGGCTCGATCCCGACCAGCCGCTCCCGGTCGGCGCGCACCTCATGGCTGAACATGTGCGTGTGGACGTCGACGATCACCGGCGATACCCTCTACGTAGGAACTCGTGGGAGCTCGTAGGAACTTCGTCATGCTGAGCCGCAGCGAAGCATCTCCCTGGCGCCGCCGGATCAAGCCCGAGGAGATGCTTCGCTGCGGCTCAGCATGACAGAGCTCCCACGAGTTCCTGCGAGTTCCCATTTTCGCACCAGGATACCTGTCCGGGGTCCCATCTGGCAAGAGATGTGGTAAGATGTCCTTGATGCATGGGGACCGGCTGGTGAACCTGGATCCACAGCCCAAACGGCGCGGCGGGGTCGATTGGGGCTTTCTCGCCACGCTCTGCTTTGCCGGGGCGATGGTGCTCATCTTCTGGGCGACGCCCATCGTCTATCCCATCAGGCTCTTCGTGACGCTCGTCCACGAGCTGAGCCACGCCGTCGCCGCGCTGGCCACCGGCGGCCAGGTCGAGGCGGTCGTCGTCTTTCCGACGGCCGGCGGCGTGACGCTCGCGCGCGGGGGCAACCTCTTCGTCGTCGCTTCGGCGGGTTATCTGGGCAGCGTGATCTTCGGCGGCGGCCTGCTCGCGCTGGCCAAACGTGGGACCTGGAACCGGAGGGCGCTGAAGCTCATCGCGATCTCCCTGGTCGTGGCCGACCTGCTGTTCGTCCGTAACATCTTCGGCATCCTCGCCACCCTCGCGCTCGCCGTCGGCTGCTGGCTCCTCGCGACCGCCGGGCCGAGCTGGCTGGTCGGCTTCTCGGTCTATCTGCTGGCTGCGCTGAACACGCTCTACGCCGTCGCCGACCTGACCGGGGTGTTCTTCCTGTCCCTTGTGGGCGCGGGCACCGACGCCGCCCTGATGGCGCGGGCGACCGGTGTCCCCGCCATTGTCTGGGCCGTCATCTGGCTGGGGCTGGGGCTCGCCGGCCTCGGCGTGCTGGGAAGACGACTGATTCGGCTGTAGGGGGCGGAGGCGAGGGGTCATTGGCAACGAGTGACATGGCCCTGACGCGGCCGCCGCTGCCACTTGACAGAGAACCTGAGATGTACTACAGTAGGGGTGCTTCGCCCGCCTGCCCCAACGGCGGCGCGCGGCGCTCGCATCGGGGAATCGCGCCGATAGAACGCTGAACCCTTCAGGGAGGGATGAGTGGCCAAGTTTCTCGTTCGCCGATTCGGTTTCCTGGTCTTCACGATGTTTCTCGTGTCGGTGCTCATCTTCTTCATCTCGGAGGTCGTCCCGCTCGACGTCGCCCGCAACATCCTGGGGCAGTTCGCGACGGAGGAAGCGGTCGAGTACCTGCGCAAGGAGATGGGTCTCGACAAGCCCGTCTACCTGCGCTACTTCAAGTGGATCAGCGGCTTTGTCACCGGCGACCTCGGCAAGTCGACGCTCGCCGGCACCCCGGTCCTGCCGATCATCATCCGGCGAACCACCAACTCCCTGATGCTGGCCGTCGTCGCCTTCTCCGCGATCATGCCGCTCGCCGTCGTGCTCGGCGTCCTCGCCGGCATCAACGCCGGCAAGCTCATCGACCGAATCGTCTCCATCGGCGGCCTGGTGACGGTGTCGACCCCGGAGTTCGCCAGCGGGACGTTCCTGATCCTGATCTTCTCGCTCTGGCTCGGCCTCCTGCCGGGATCGAGCGCCATGGACCGGGAGACGTATATCCTGCAGTCCCCGCAGAAGCTCGTCTTACCGATCATGGTGCTGATGCTTGCCGACGTCGGCTACGTGGCCCGGATGACCCGGGCGAGCGTGGCCGAAGTGATGCGAACCGCCTACGTCCGCACCGCCATCCTGAAGGGCCTGCCGTACTGGCAGGTGATCTTCAAGCACGCGCTCCGCAACGCGCTGCTGGCCCCCATCACCGTCATCATGCTGCACATCAACTGGCTCGTCGGCGGGATGATCATCGTCGAGACCGTCTTCGGCTATCCTGGAGTCGGCAAGCTGATGCTGGAAGCCGCCATGAACAAGGACGTGCCGGTCATCGAAGCGGCCGCCATGGTGTTCACCATCGTCGCGGTGGGGTCGCAGATGATTGCGGATATTGCGTACACGTACCTGAACCCGAGGATCCGGTTTGCCTGAGCGGTCCGGGAGGAGGGACGTGAGGCGTCATGCGTCATACGTCATACGTCATACGTCATAACGTCATGCGTCATGCGTCATGCGTCAGACGTGAGGCGTCAGACGTGAGGCGTCATGAGGTGGCGCTCACTGTCGAGGGTGGCTACGGAGCTGCCGGACGATTCGGGCGAGCATGGCTTGACTTCGGCGCAGGGATCGCGTATGGTGGGGTCAAGCGGGTAATAGGGGAGAAGATCGGTAGGCACGGTCGATAGGTGGGGTCGGCAGGTAGGGAAGGAGAGCGCCGGGTTTCGCCGGCAGAAGGAGGCGGGAGCCCATGACCAGAGAGCGCACCAAGGAACGTGATGCCCCTGTGCCGGTCGTGGCGGCCGGTGGTGTTCTTGCTGCCGATGCGCCGCCCGAAGCGGGAGCACCACCCGCACGGAAGGAGTTGGCACTCGTTCGGATGTTCGGGCCGATCCTCGAGTCGAGGGTCGGCACCTTCGGCGGCTCAGTGGTGCTGTTCTGGGTGTTGGTGGCCATCTTCGCACCGCTGATTTCGCCGTACTCACCGCTGGAGCTGGTGGGCTCGCCGGTTCAGTCGCCGGACAGTCAGTTCCTGCTCGGCACGGACCACATCGGGCGAGACGTCTTGAGCCGGCTCATCTTCGGCAGCCAGTTGATCCTCATTCTGGCGCCGCTCTCCGTGCTGGGCGCCGAGACGCTCGGCATCATTCTGGGCGTCACGGCCGGCTACTTCGGCGGCCTGGTCGACGACATCATCATGCGCCTTCTCGACGCCAAGATGGCGTTCCCGTCGTTGCTGCTCTTCCTGATCATCATCGCCGCGATCGGCCCGTCGAAGTGGAACGTCGTGCTGGCGATCACGATCGGGTCGGCGCCGGGGATCGCCCGGATCGTCCGCAGCCTGGTGCTCGACATCCGGACGCGTGAGTTTATCGCGGCAGCCCGGCTGCGCGGTGAGCCGAGCTGGTACATCATGGCGGTGGAGATCCTGCCGAACGCCCGCGGGCCGCTGATCGTCGACGCGGCGATCCGCGTCGGCTTCGCCGCCTTCGCCATTGGCTCGCTCGGCTTCCTCGGCCTTGGGCCGCCGCCGCCGACGCCCGACTGGGGCGGGATGGTCGCCGAGGGGCGGAACTGGATCCTGATCGCTCCCTGGATCGTCCTGTTCCCCGCCATCGCCATCTCGTCGCTCGTCGTCGGCTTGAACCTGTTCGCCGATGGCGTCCGCGAGGTCATGCTGAAAGCGTAGCGGAACACCCGTCATACGTCATGACCGCTGACGCATGACGTATGACCTCTATCAAGACCAGTATGACGGACCAGTAGCATCTCGTATAGCCGCAGCGACCGATCGTTCACGGGAGAAAGACATGAGCTCAGTCGGCTTACCGCTTCTGAAGGTGGACAACGTTTCCATCGCCTACGAAACCCGAAAGGGCCCCGTGCGCGCCGTCCGAAACATCTCGTTCGAGGTCCGGCGTGGCGAGACCTACGGGCTCGTCGGCGAGTCGGGCTGCGGCAAGAGCACGCTCGCCAACGGGGTGATGGCGTATCTCGGCTTCAACGGCTACGCCGACAGCGGACGCGTCCTGTTCCACGACCAGGACGTGTTCAAGATGACCCCGGACCAGCTCCAGCAGGTCCGGGGCGCCAAGATCTCGATGGTCTATCAGGATCCGGCGACTGCGCTCAATCCCTCCATCCCGGTCGGCGAGCAGCTCACCGAGGTGCTGACGATCCACGAGAACATCAGTCGGGAGAAGGCGCGAGCAGCCGCCCTGGACATGCTGACTCGCGTGCGCATGGCCGACCCCCAGACGGTCCTGGATCGCTATCCGCACCAGTTGAGCGGCGGCCAGCAACAGCGGGTGGTCATCGCCATGGCGCTGCTAGCCAACCCCGACCTGCTGATCATGGACGAGCCGACAACGGGCCTCGACGTCACCGTCGAGGCGACGGTGCTCGACTTGATCGCCGATCTCCGCCGGGACTTCGGCTCGGCCATCCTGTACATCAGCCATAACCTCGGCGTCATCGCCCGCATCTGTGACCGGGTCGGCGTCATGTACGCGGGCGAGCTGGTCGAGGAAGCCGATGTCAAGAGCCTGTTCCTCGATTCGCTCCATCCGTACACGGTCGGGCTCTTGAGCTGCGTGCCCCGTCTGGAGGGCGGCGCCGCCAAGGGCCAGCTCGTGGCGATCCCCGGCCAGGTCCCCCAGATGACGAACCTCCCACCCGGCTGCATCTTCGAGCCGCGCTGCTCCTTTGCCACGCCGCAATGTCGCGCCGAGCGTCCGGGCCTGGTGGCGGCGATGCCCGGCCACGCGGTGCGCTGCTTCAACTGGAGCCAGGTCGCCGCCGCGCACAGGGTCCAGCAGCAGCCGAAGCCGACGACGGACGGCCGGGGGAACGGCCGTCCGGCCTCCCAGGACGAGCGCCTCCTCACGGTGGACCGGCTGAAGAGCTACTATCCGGTCAGCGATAACAGTCTGCTCGGTTGGCTCAAGCGGGTCCGCCGCTACGTCCGCGCCGTCGACTCGGTCGACCTGCGGGTGGGCAAAGGGAAGGTGCTCGGCATTGTCGGCGAGAGCGGCTGCGGCAAGAGCACCCTGGCCAAGAACATCGCCGGCCTGATCGCGCCGACCGACGGCAAGCTCGAGATGCTCGGCTTCGACATCACGAAAGTCGTCGAGAAGCGCGACCGGAAGCTCCTGCGGGACCTTCAGATGATCTTCCAGAATCCGGACCAGACGTTGAACCCCTCCCACTCGGTCGGGTTCGCCATCTCTCGGCCGTTGCGCCTCTTTGGCATCGTGCCGAGGCGGCAGATCGGCGCCGAAATTCGGCGGCTGATGCGCGCGGTCAAGCTCGACGAAAACCTGATCGACCGTCGGCCGGAGTTTCTGAGCGGCGGCCAGAAGCAGCGCGCGGCTATCGCTCGCGCCTTCGCCGGAAAGCCGAACCTGGTCCTGTGCGACGAACCGGTCTCATCGCTCGACGTCTCGGTGCAGGCGGCGATCCTCAACCTGCTCCTCGAATTCCAGCAGCAGCACGGCACGTCGCTGGTGTTCATCTCCCACGACCTGAGTGTCGTCCGGTACATCTCGGACTACATCGCCGTCATGTACCTGGGCCAGGTCGCCGAGGTCGGGCGGTCCGAGGACGTCTTCAATCCGCCCTATCACCCGTACACGGAGGCGCTGCTCTCGGCCGTGCCGGTCCCCGACCCGACCGCCAAGCATGCCCGGATCCGGCTCGAGGGCAACCTGCCCAGCCCGATCAATCCGCCGAACGGGTGTCGGTTCAACACCCGCTGCCCACGCAAGCTCGGCGAGATCTGTGAGACGGCGGTGCCGCCCGTGCGCGACGCGGGCAACGGCCACCAGATCTTCTGCCACATCCCGCTCCAGCAGCTCTCGGCGCCCATCACGCAGCGCTAGCCGGCTTGGGGCGGAAAAGATGTTGCGATCGAGTCAAGTTTTCCGGGCGTACAACTCGTCGGTCTGAGGCGGAGCCTCGTTAGTGGTCTGCCACACTGATTGTGCTGGATACGGGTTGCCAAATTCATGCGTCATTCCGTCAGATCTCGACGGCGCTACCCGTCACCATCACTGTAGTGGCTCAATAGCGCAGTCTCGGGAGAGGGGAAACCGCCAAGATGCCAAGGTCGCCATGAAAGCCATCCGACGGCAGCCCCTCACTATCCGAGCCGCGACCGTAAGGGAGCGGTGCCCGGGGCTCAGAGGGCTGCCGCCCGGTGCCTGCAGCGGCCCTCTTGTTGTGCTGGGCCGCCGCCCTTGTACCGCGTCCCCCCAGCACAACAAGGGGCCGAGGCACTCCCGTGTTCGTGCCTGCGGGTCCTCCACCCACTGACGCCGCGGACCGCTCCTTGGCGCTGGTGGTCCGAGCGGAGAAGCCAGCTATCAGGGCCGCCCTTCGACATCCTGCAGGATCGCTTCGACGTGCCGCTTGAGGTCCAGCAGATCACGCTCGACGATCTCCCAGACCTGGGTGAGGCTTACGCCCATGTAGTCGTGGATCAGCAGGTTCCGAAAACCGGCAACCTGGCGCCACGGCACCTCGGGGTGGCTCTGCGTCAACTGCTGAGACAGATGCCTGGCCGCCTCACCAATCACCTCGAAGTTGCGAATGACCGCATCCTGGAGCAGCAGAGATTGCATGAAGGTTTCGCGTCCATGCTGAGTAAAGGACTCGATCCGCTGGATGCGCTCGGCAATGTGAATCAGATAGAGCCGGTCATCCCTCATAGGGGTACCGACTCCTCGATCACCCGATCACGGATGTACCAGTGGAGGGCATCCTCGGCGACGACGTCGACCTTCCTACCGAGCAAGTCCTCGAGATCCTGGATCAGCGCCACGTGATCGAGAAGACTGCGACCAGGCTCGAAGTCGACCAGTACGTCGATATCACTCTCCGGTCCTGCCTCACCACGCGCGACCGAGCCGAAGATGCGCACGTTCCGGGCCCCGTGCTCAGCCGCGATCCGGAGAATGTCCGCGCGCTTGGCTTTGAGGAGTTCATCGGGAGTCACGGCCAGTCCCTTCCCGCCATCTTTCATGCCCTGCAACACACCGCACCGATCCGAATTCCTGTTCACGGGATCATCCCCGCGTCTGAAGCCCAGGACGCCGAGCTTCCTCGGCCTCTTCGGCAGCCATCTCGGTGAGGATGGCCTCAAGGTCAACCTTCCGACCACCCTCAAAGTGGAGCCGCGCTCGCACTTTCGGCGGGTTGCCTGCTGGAGGCGTCAGAGCCTCCACCCGGGTGATTGGCTGCTGGAAGATCTCCGTCAACTCTTCAGTGACTCGGATAGAGCGAGCAGCGTAGTAGCGGCAGAGGGATGCTTGCAGTCGAAGTACCCACCGGCCGGCTGCCATGCCCAGTCGCTTGTGGATGGATCTGACGCTGATCGTGGCAACTCGGCTCAGATCTACGGCCCAGTCTCGGGTATCGCTTGGGACGAGATCGCCGAGCGTGAGGGGAACGTACCCTACCGCGCCGTCCGCTGCCCCCGCTCGAAGGTGCTCAGGCAGGAGTGCCACCGGCCAGGCTTCCGCCACGGCGATGTAGCCCTCCTCGTTTTCCAGTGCTTTCCCCGTGGCCTCCGCTGGCGAATTCGCGTCCTTGAGGTACGCCTCCCGGATGGACTTCGGTGGCATCCGTGCCCGGCTCATGAGAGCCGATTCCTCCTCTCGTCACAGCGGTCGAGCGACGCCGCCGCGCAGCCAGTCCCGATTTAGCCTCGAGCTACGAGGCCGGGTCTGGTCCGCACTGCCGCTCGATCTTCGGCAGGCTCGGCAGCCAGCAGCAGACGCTCCACCGCGTCCTCGCTGACTGCTCGCTCCGTGCGCTCTCCATGGAAGATGGAGACCCTTCTGCCGGGCTGAGCGGCGAAGTCCTCCAGCCACGGGATGGCTGATTCGACCGGCTCCCCCAATCGCCGGGAGGCCTCAATAGCCCTGAGCATCGCTCGTCCCACCGCTCCCTCCACCGCGTAGCGATAGGTGGTTCTGGGTCCACTGCCATCACGGCGAACGAGGTGGGCTTTTTCCAGTGCACGCAGAGCAGGTTGAACCGTCCCTTTGCTTCCACGCCAGGCCAAATAGCCTTCCATTGTCACTATATCACAAGAGGGGAATCATCTGCACTACCCTTCCCTGGGCGGACGCAGCCAGAAGCCGGTCCAGCGGGTCGCGGGGCCGGTCTTGAACGGCCTCCCGCAGCTCGGACAGATGACAGCCTCGGTGGCCAACTCTTCGGCTTCGAGCACGAGCAGCGCCACTGTGTCGCAGTCGGGACAGCGCTGCTCGTTGAGCCGCCGGACGACGTGAACGCTGGCGGCGGCCAGAAGCATCTCGGCGGCCTCGTAGCGGTGAAAACTGAACCGCTCGGCCAGCGCCGGCGCCGTCACGTACTGCCGGCCGTCGCGCCAGACCGCACCGAGCATCTCGTCCAGCCGGGCCACCTCATGGGGCGCCAGGGAAGATGCGCTCAGCTCGGGGTACAACATCGCTCGACCTCCTCATCCCGATCTCCCGTCCATTCTACCGCGTCGGGCCGGCAGGACCAAAGTACCACTTGTCAGATATTGTGAAAGCATTATTGCATGGTATACAATGGCCGCCATGGACGGCTCTGTCGGGGAATCGCTGGCGCGCCAGGCTCCCCCCATCGACCGGCGGCTGGCCGACATGGCCGGCGCCGGCCTGCGCGCCGTCACAACGGACGCCGGGATCGTCGCATCGTCGGCGGCAGGGGTGTTCCATCACCTTTGCGGACGCGATGCCCTGATCGCCGTCCTCCAGTTGCTCGGCCTGGCGCGGCGCCTCATCGCCAATCCGCCGCTCCAATCGCTCGTCGGCGTTCAACTGGATGACCTGCTGGATCTCGGCGAGCGGACGCTGCGCACCCTCGCGGCCACCCAGGGCCGGCAGGTCAACCCCTGGAATGAAGAGGAGCCGGGGAAGATCATCCACGAATGGGTCCCCCACCGCCCCCAGCACTTCACCGGCCGCTACTACGCGAGCAACGACGCCACCGCGCTCTTTCTCATCGCTGCCGCCCAATGGCGCGATGCCGCCGAGCGGGTCGATCCCGCGCGCGCGGCCGACGTCTGGCAGGCGCTCTCCGACGCCCGCAGCCGAGCACTGGGCTGGTACTTCCAGTACGGCGACCTCGACGGCGACGGGCTCGTCGAGTTCGTCCAACGCCACCCCGAGCGAGCTTCGCTCCGCAATCAGAACTGGAAGGATAGCTGGGACTCTCTCCTGGACGAGCAGGGCCGGCCGCCGGCCTACCCGGTCCGCTACGCCGAGGTCCAGGCATACTGGTATCGGGCCTTCCGCGCCGAGGCCGTTCGCCGGAGCGAGCCGGACCGCTCGCGCCTGCTGGCGCAGGCGGCGGCGATCAAGAACGCCTTCAATCGGGCGTTCTGGCTCCCGGCCCTCGAAACTTTCGCGCCGGCGCTTGACGCCGGCGGCAAGCCCCTATCGGATATCGTATCCAATACGGGCCATTGCCTCTGGGCCGGGATCTGTGATGCGGACCTTGCGGGACCGGCCGCGGCCCGCCTGCTGGCACCGGACCTGCTGACGCCGTTCGGCCTCCGAACGCTCAGCAGCGCCTCCCCGCACTTCCAGCCGCTCCGCTACCATCGCGGGACCATCTGGCCGGTGGACAACTGGTTCGCCCGCGAGGGGCTCCTGGCCCTGGGCTGGGACGCCGCGGCTCGGCAGGTCGATGCCGCCATGGCCAGGGCGATCCGCTCCTTCAACGCGCCGCTGGAGCTGCTCGTATTGCACGACGGCGCCGAGCGGCCCGAGTGGTATCGGTCACGGCCCGACGCGCCCGCCGGAGAGAACCGGGTCCAGGCGTGGACCGTCGGCTACTGCTTCCTGCTCGCCCTCGACGCCCAGCGGGAGGCGGTCGAGCCGGCGACGGTGGCGACAGTACACGAACGAGGAGGAATCGGATGACCACGACCACCCGAGCGCCCATCGCGCCCACTCCGCTCGCCGGGTGGCGTTTCTGGGTGGTTCCGCACACCCACTGGGATCGGGAGTGGGTGCTTCCCTTCGAGTTCTACCGCTGGCGGCTGACCCGCACGCTCGACCAGTTGATCGACGTCCTCGAAGCCGACCCGCGGTTTGCGACGTTCGCGTTCGACGGCCAGGCCGTCGCCGTCGAGGACTACCTGGAGATCCGCCCGGACCAGCGCGATCGGCTCTCTCGCCTGATCGCGGCGGGCCGGATTCAGATCGGTCCGAGCTATTCCCAGCCCGACGAGTTCCTGGCCGGTCAGGAGGCGCTCATCCGCAATCTCCTGATCGGCCGGCAGGTCTGCCGGCAGTTCGGCGAGCCGATGCGCGTTGGCTATGCGCCGGACACCTTCGGGCACGTCGCCCAGCTCCCCCAGATTCTTCAGGGCTTTGGCCTGGATTCGCTCGTCTTCTGGCGGGGGCTGGGCGACGAGGGCGCCGAGCTTGGCGCCGCCTTCCGCTGGCAGGCGCCGGACGGCTCGTCGGTCCTGGCCGTTCGCCAGCTCGAGTCCTATGGCTCGGCGGCGTACCTCGGCTGGAGAAGCCTCGACGGGAAGAAGCTCGCCGACTTCGACGTCGCCGCCGCGACCGCCTGGTTGACCCGGCACCTGGACCGTGTGCAGCCGGACCTGGCCCGGTCCAAAACCCGCGAGGTGCTGGTCGGTAACGGCACCGACCACGCCACCGTGCAGGCAGACCTGCCGGACGCGCTCGTCAGACTGGCGCAGGCGGCCGGCGCCGAGGCCCGCATTGCCTCGTTCGCCGAATACGTCGACGCGCTGCGCGACGCCGAGAAGGGCGAGTGGGCCGGCGAGCTGCTCGGCAGTCGCGAGTGCGCCGTCGTCCGCGGGGTCAACTCCACCCGCATGCCGCTCAAACAGGCTGCTTTCCGCATCGTCCAGGCGCTGCAGGCGGCCGAGACGCTGTCGGCGCTCGCCACCGTTGCCGGCAGCCGGCTGGACAGCCGCGCGGCGCTCACCTTCGCCTGGAAGCGATACCTCCAGATGTTGCCGCACGACTCCATTACGGGCTGTGGCGTCGACGAAGTCGCACGGGACGTGCTGGCCCGGGCCGACGCCGCCGCCGATCTGGCCGAGCGGGCCCGTCGGGAGGCGCTGGCGGCCCTGGCCGGACGTGAGGCGGCCTGGTCGTACAATGAGCTCCCCGTCGGCGAGATCGCGCCCGCCGAGCGAAGCGTCGTCAACATTCTGCCCTGGGCGCGACGACTGCCGATGGTGATCCCGCTGCCGCCGAGCCTGCGCCGCCGGCGTGACGTGGCGGTCGCCGTCGAGGGCACGCCCATCGCCGCCCAGCGGCTGGGGCCGGACACCGTTGTCACAGTCGTCGAGGTCCCCGGTTTCGGAGCGGCCGACCTTCGACCGATGCGCGGCGCCGGCGGCGCCGCCCCGGACGATGCCTGTGCCCTGGACGACCGCACGATCGCCAACGCCTTCTACCGCGTCACGGTTGCCGGCGACGGCACGGTGGCGATCACGCATCTGCCGACGGGGACCACCCGCCGCGGCCTCCACGCCGTCGAGGACACCGGCGACCGTGGCGACACCTACAACTACTGCCCCGTGGACGGGGAGGCGGGGGGGCGGACCCTCACCCCCGGCCCCTCTCCCGCGCACGGGCGAGG
>JACQGW010000124.1 GCA_016199325.1 Chloroflexota bacterium | reverse complement strand
GGCCCCTCTCCCACTGAGAGGGGAGAAGGCACGCCCCCCCGACCCCTGGCCCCCTCTACTTCAGCGTCAACAGGAACGCCGCCAGCGCGTTGATGTCGTCGTCAGAGAGGCCCAGGTTCGGCATCAGCGTCCCGGACTTGACGGCCGGGGGATCTTTCAGCCACTTCTTGACGTTCTCCTCGTTCGTGGGAAGCGTCCCGACAATCTGGCTCTGCCCGCCAAACTTGCTCAGGTTCGGACCGACGGTGCCGACGGCCCCCTTGTCCTTGAGCGAGTCGACCGCGTGGCAGCCGACGCATTTGGTCAGGAAGGTCGCCTGGCCCTTTTCAGCGGGCGTGCCCGCGGCGGCCGCAGCCGGGGCCGCATCGGTCGGCAGACCGCCGGCTGCCTCCACCTGCTTCTTGACCTCTTCCCACTTGTGCTCGTCCGTCGACAGCACAAAAGCGACGAGCTCGTTCACCTGCTCGTAGTTCAGCGGACCGCCGGCGGTCTCACCCCAGTTCGGCATCGCCGGTTTCTGACCGCGATAGGCGGGCGGCCAGCCGTAGTAGATCGTGCTGTAGACGAAAACGGTTGCCTCTTTCGTCTTGTCGGGGTCGCTCAAGTCCCACTGGTGGCGCTGAGCGACGGCGTCGCGTGTCAGCGGGGGAGCCGTGAGTCCCTGGCCCTTGTCGCCGTGGCAGCGGGCGCAGTACTTGGCGAAAGCGTGAATGCCGCGCTCGACCGCCACATGCTCCTGCCGCTGGGCCGCTTGCTGATTCCGCATCGGCTCGGTGAGCCAGTAGCCGCCCATGAACAACAGGGTGAAGACGAGCATGCCGACGCTGAGGATCATCTTCTGGGGCATGCCGGCCGCGGTGCCCTCGTCAATCGGGACGGGCACGCCGCCGACTGCCTCGGCCGTCCCAACCCGGCGGGTGCGGGGGCCGAGGGCAATGAACAGCAGCGCGACGAGTAAGATAAGGATGGCCACGGCGACGGCCACGGCGACGATGGTTTCCACTCAGCCTGCTCCTTGCGAACTTCCTTTCGGTCGTCTAACCGGTCGTCTACTCGGTCGCCTACGCCTTGACCGCCTGGTCCGGCTGCCAGATGCCCCGCTGGGTGATCTTGCCGGTGTGGACGTAGACCTTGCCGCCTTCGACGCGCACCTGCATGAGGTCGAGTGGGCGCGGCGCTGGACCGGCGACGATCTCCCCGTAGCGATTGTAGATCGATGCGTGGCAGGGGCAATTGAACCGCCCTTTCGCCTGGACCTTGTCCTCGCTCTGCTGGGTTGGCTCCCACGGCACCGTACAGCCGAGATGGGGGCACTTCTGGTAGAACGCCAGGAAGCCCTCGGGCACGTGGCTGACGTAGAACTTGCCCTCGGTGAACCGGGTAATCGAGCCGACCGGAAACTGGTCGGCGGTGCCGATGGCGAGCTCGGTGCCGAAAGCGCCGATCTTGCGCGGCCGGAAGAAATCGACAAACGCGCCGCCGACCTGCGCGAGGAGCAACAGCATGCCGGTGCCCCAGGCGGCCCGCATGAACCAGCGCCGGCTCATCTGCGCCCCGCGAGCTCCGTCGACCTGATGAAGAACGGCCATCGAGGACCTCCTTAGAACTCTACCGTCGGCGGCAGCTCCCAGGGCCAGAACAGATGCATGCCCGTCCCACGGAACGCCGTCCCGATGATCGTGAGGATGACATACGTCGCAATGAAGCCGCTGAAGAAGGCGACCGCCAGCTCCCGGCTCGACGCCCTGTACCGCCACTTGACAAACCAGAGCAGCAGGCCGCTCAGCCCGAACAGCAGCCCCATCGGGATGACGACGTCCATGACCCGGTCGATGATGGCCGGACCGGTCAGGGGCAGGAGCGGCTCGAGCAGAGGCCGGAAGATCCGCTTCACGCCGATGTACTCGTCGAAGACGATCATGGCGGCGTTCAAGCCAACGGCGTAGATGGCCGAGATGAGCGCGATCGCCTTGGATTTCACCGTGCCAAACCAGACCCCTAGCCCTTCCTGGCTGCGATCGAGGTACGGCAGGGCCATCAGCGCCAGCAGTAGCCCGCCCGGCACATAGACGCCGGCCAGCGCCGGGTGCATGTGGAGCAGCATCTCCTGGAGATTCAGGAAGTACCAGGGCGCTTTGGATGGGTTCGGGGTAAAGTTCACGTCCGCCCGCGGCCCAAGTGGGGCGTTCACCAGGAACGACAGCAGGAGCAAACCGATGGTGAACACCGCCGCGCAGAGGAACTCGAGCATCAGGAAATACGGCCACGTCAGCACCGAGTCCTCCGGCGCCTTCTGAACCTTGGGCGCCGTCTCACCCTTGACCAGTGCCAGTAGGCGATGCGCTCGCGCCCGCTCGGCGCGTATCTGCACATTGGCCGGGGCCACGCGACGCTCTTGCATCATTGACTCCTCGTTGTGGGGTTTCTGGTTTCTGATTTCTGGTTACGCCGTCCTACCAGAAACCAGAAACTCCGTCCGTATTAGAGCGGCGGACCGGAGATCCCGCCATCCTTGCGAATGCGCCAGAAGTGAACCGACAGGAAGACCGCCAGAATGAGCGGCAGTCCGATGACGTGGAGCACGTAGAAGCGGAGCAACGAGTTCTGGCCGACCTCGAAGCCACCCAGCAACAGGAACCGCATCTCCTGACCCGAGACGATCTCGGCCCCGACCATGTTCGTGCCGACCGTGATCGCCCAGAGGGCGAGCTGGTCCCAGGGGAGCAGGTAGCCGGTAAAGCTCAGCAGCAGCGTCAGGATCAGCAGAACGACGCCGACGACCCAGTTGAACTCCCGTGGCGCCTTGTAGGCGCCGGTGTAGAAGACCCGGATCATGTGCAGGAAGACGGTGATGACCATGCCGTGGGCGCCCCAGCGGTGCATGTTCCGAAGCAGCATGCCGAAAGCGACCGAGCTGGCCAGGTCCTTCATGTCTGTGTAGGCTCGCTCGACCGAGGGAACGTAGTAGAACATCAGGAGCACACCGGTGAGCGTCAGGACCAGGAAGAGGAAGAACGACAGCCCGCCGAGGCAGAACGTGTAGGTTACCCGAATGCCCCGCCGGCTGACCCGAACCGGGTGCAGATGGAGAAAGACATTGGTGAAGACGATGAGCGCCCGCTGTTGGGGTGAGTCGGGATAGGTCGTCCGGAAGATCGACTTCCAGATCGGAGAGTTGACCACCCGCTGCCATTCGCTTTCGACGAGGTTGCTGATCACTCCGGCTTGCCTCCTTGAATCGTGGCCGCCAGGCATGTTTTCGTTGGGCCACACCGTTGACCGCCTGCGGCACGCCGCGGAGGGATCTGCACCCGAGCGACGGCTGAGTCCGCTTCAGCGTCAAGGCAGGGTGTATTATACAGTCTGTGACGAAAAATACAAGGACGCTGTGACAGGGAACACAATCAGAACAGCGTCGGCTGGAGCGTCGTGTGCCGGTCCGGCGGCGGCAGCCCCAGATGCCCGTAGGCCGGCCGCGTGGCCACCCGGCCCCGCGGCGTCCGATCAAGAAAGCCCAACTGGAGCAGGTACGGCTCATACACGTCCATGATGGTATCGGCCTCTTCGCTGACGGCCGCGGCGATGGTCTCCAACCCAACCGGACCGCCGTCGAACTTCTCGATGATCGTGCGCAGGACCTTCCGGTCGATGTCGTCGAGCCCCAGCTCGTCGACCTCGAGTTGGCTAAGGGCCGCCCGGGCGAGCGCCACGTCAATCGCGCCGTTCCCCTTCACTTGAGCGTAGTCTCGCACGCGCTTGAGCAGCCGGTTCGCCACGCGCGGCGTTCCCCGCGCGCGGCGGGCGATCTCCCGCGCGCCCTCCTCGTCGGTGGCGACTCTGAGTATGCCGGCCGACCGGCGAACGATCTGCTCCATCGCCGCGAGATCGTAGTAGTCGAGCCGGTAGACCGTGCCGAAGCGATCACGCAAAGGCGCCGAGAGCATGGCGTAGCGCGTCGTCGCGCCGACGATCGTGAAGCGCGGCAGCGTCAGGCGAATGCTTCGGGCACCCGGCCCCTTGCCGACGACGATGTCGATGGCGAAGTCCTCCATCGCCGGATAGAGCACCTCCTCGACGACGCGCGGCAGGCGGTGGATCTCGTCGATGAAGAGCAGATCGCTCTTCTCGAGGTTCGTGAGGATAGCGGCCAGGTCGCCGGCGCGCTCGATGGCCGGGCCGGAGGTTGTCCGAATGCTGACGCCCATCTCGGCGGCCAGAATGACGGCCAGGCTCGTCTTGCCCAGGCCCGGCGGGCCATACAGCAGCACGTGATCGAGCGGTTCCCGCCTGGCCTGCGCGGCGGCGATGAAGATGCGGAGGTTTTCCTTGACCCGTTCCTGGCCGATGTACTCGGCCAGCCGCCGCGGCCGCAGACTCGTCTCTATCGCGGCGTCTTCAGGTTCGCCATGTGGTCCGACGACGCGTTCTTTCATGGAAGAGAAAGCCTGTCTCCTGGCTCCTGGACCCCGTGGGGCGACCGGCCCGACGGCAGCAGCATTATAGCACAACCGGCCGCGGCGGCTGTTGGAAGCAAGCGGTCGCACCGTGCTACAATGGACGGCGGAGGTGGTGGATGCCCAGTAACCTGGTCGAATGGGCGATTGTGATCGTGGCGGCCGTCCAGTGCCTGACGTTCCTGGTCACACTCGCCCTCCTCTTGCTCCTGCTCCGAGCGTTCTTCTACGTACGACACCACGCGCCGCTGATCATCAACACTATCGAGGGAACGCTGGCGACGGTGCGCGACGCAGCCGGCAACGTGAAAGAGACGACTGTCAGGGTGCAGGGCACGGCCGGGTTCCTGACCGACCAGGCCGTTCGGCCGGTTATCCTGACGGCCGGCACGCTGGCGGCCATCGGCCACACCGTTCGCGCGCTGCTGATCCGCTTGAGGCGACGGCGGCCTCGGCACAGTTAGGGCAGCTCGCCTGGGGAGGAATGACCGTGGCGAAACGGAATCGAGGCGGCGGGTTTCTCGCCGGGGTGATCGTCGGGGGCCTTGCCGGCGCGGCGCTGGCGCTGTTGCTGGCTCCCCAGCCGGGTGAGCGGACGCGCCGGCAGCTCCTGAGCGAGCCCAGCGTCCTGCCTGTCCGAGCTCGGGAGGCTGTGCAGGATGCCATCGGCCGTGGCCGCGCTGCCGCCGAGGAGGCTCGGGCGACGGTGCGCGAGGCCATCGAAGAAGGCAAGGCGGAGGCCGAGCGGACAAGGCAGGCGCTCTACCGGCGCTACCAGGAGCAGACGCAGGGGAGGGACAGCTAGGAACTCGTAGGAACTCGTGGGGACCGATGTCGGCGCAGCTCCGGCCATCCGAGCTGCGACCGGAAACGTGGGGACTCGTAGGAACCGTGGAGACCGATGGCGGCCCCGTTGTCTCCGAGCCGCGACCGTAAGGGAGCGGTCCCCGACGCGGGCGGGTCGGAGGTCGGTGCGAGCGGGGTGGACGAACCAGGGAGGACGGCGGCCCGCTTGTTCGCGGTGGACCATGCATGCCGGGGCTCGCCGTCCCCCGGGCGCTGGACCGGTTCCGGCGCAGTCCGGCGGCTGAGCGCCGGGGACCGCTCCCTCACGGTCGCGGCTCGGAAGGTTAGGGTCTCCGTCGGTTGTCGCCCTGGTGAGCGCCGGGGACCGCTCGCTGACGGTCGCTGCTCGGAAGGTCGGGGCGTTCGTCGGCCGTCGTCCTGGTGAGCACCAGGGACCGCTTCCTCGCGGTCGCGGCTCGCATGGTTGGGCCCGTTGTCGGTCTCCACGAGTTCCCACGAGCTCCTACGAGTTCCGTGGTAGAATCTGCGGGGTGGCCGAGGCAGCTCGGAACAAGGAGCAGGGGACATGGAGCGGATACGCGACGGCAGGCGCGCCGATCCACGCTCCACACTTCGCCGGGCGGCGCTCTGGATCGCGCTGTTTCTTGGGCTGACGATCCTCGTTCAGGCGAGGCTCCTCGCGCCGCTGGACGAAGCAGGCCTCCGGCTCGTCGCCGACCGCCGACCGGCGGCACTCGCCGAGGGCATGAACTGGATCTTCCGACTGGGCTTCGTCCAGGTCAACGCCGTCATGGCGATCGTCTGGGCCGCGCTGGTCCTCATCCGCCGCCGCTCGCTCCTCCTGGCAGTCGCTCCGCTCATCCTCTTCGTGGCCATCGGCGCCCAGGCAGGACTGCGCCTGGCTGTCGATCAGCCTGCGCCCGGCAGCGCCTATGCGTTTCATCGCCGCTATGCGGCTCAACCCGTGGGCGATGCCCTGGACCGGGCCGACGCCGCCGCCCGCGACACGTTCGCCGCCGCGGCCGCGGCCCTGGTCGTCCCGGCCACCGCACCGGCGACAACCGGCGCGGCGCCGACCACCTCGGCAAGCGCGGGCCAGCCCGGCCGCGAGCGTGGCAGCTACCCCAGCGGCCATGCCACCCGCGTCCTCTTTCTGGTTCTGCTGGCAGGCAGCGCGCTTCGCCGGCCGCTCCTCGGCTGGGCCTGGCTCGGCCGCAGGCTGCCGCTGGTCGGGCTGGCAGGACTGGCCGCTCTCGTCGGATACAGCGCGCTGTACTACGGGTATCACTGGCCGAGCGACGTCGTCGGCGGCTACCTTCTGGCTGTGCCCCTCTGGCTGCTCGCGACGCAGCTTCAGACAGGCCGCTTCCGTTTGCTATAATGGGCCACTGGCTTGACAGAATCGAAGTCGGTCTCGTGGAACACCACAGTGACAGTGATGAGTAGCACCCGTCGAAAGCTGACGGAATGACGCATGACGCATGACATCATCTCCAGAGACATCCTTCAGCGCCATGCCCTCTGGCTCGCTGGCCTGGCCGGTGGAGCCGCGCTGGCGCTGTGGCAGCAGCTCGCCTTCTTCTGGTTTACGGCCGACGACGCATACATCTCCTTCCGGTACTCCCAGAACTTCGCCAGGGGCCTGGGCCTGGTCTTCAATCCGGGGGAGCGGGTCGAGGGCTATACCAACTACCTCTGGGTGCTCTTCGGGACGGCGGCCATCCGGCTCGGCCTCGACGAGGTGGCGTGGTCAAAGATCGCCGGGATGATCCTGGCCATCGCGACCGTCGCCCTGACCGCGTCCCTCTGCAGGACCTACAGCCGTAACGGTATTGCCGTGCTGGCCGGCCCGCTGATCCTGGCCGCCGCGGCGCCGTTCAACATCTGGGCGGTCTCCGGCCTGGAGACGCCGCTCTTCACCTTTCTCCTGACCGGCGCCTCGATCCTCATCCTGCGGGCCGGCGACCGGGACGACGCTCGCGCCGGCTGCCTGGCGGCCGTCGTCTTCGGACTCGCCGCGCTGACCCGGCCCGAAGGGGTCCTCTTCTTCGGTGTGGCGCTCCTCCACGCGGCGGCCGCGCAGTGGCGGCGCGGACGATGGCGCCCGGCCTGGCTCGCCGCCTGGTGCGCCTGTTTCGGGGCGCTCGTCGTCCCCCATCTCGTCTGGCGCTGGAGCTACTACGGGTATCTGGTCCCGAACACCTTCTTCGCCAAGACCGGACGCGGCCTCGGGCTCCACCTGGCGGCTGCCAAGTACGTCTACGAGTACGTCCGGCACACCGGCGGTCCGTTGCTGGTCGCGCTCCCTCTCCTGAGCGTGCTCCGGCGTGGCCCGACGCCGCACTGGACGTACCTGGCCGCGTTCGTGCTGGCCGGCGTCGCGACCATCCTGGCCGTCGGCCCCGACATGATGGCGCCGTTCCGCTTCTTCGTTCCCGTCTGGCCGTTGCTGGCGGCGCTCCTCGCGTTCGGCGTCGAGGATCTGGCCGGTCTCGTCCGCGAGCCGCTGGCGACCCGGCGCTGGCTCAGCCCGCCGACCCTGGCCGGCGGTGTACTGGCGCTGATCTGTCTCCAGGCGCTGCCGCAGACCGCCTTCGGCAGGTACCCGCAGTTCGGCGAGTTCTTCGCGAGCTACAAGATCGACTACCCGCTGTCGGCCAGTTGGCGTATGGCCGGCGAGTGGCTGCGAGAGCACGCGCCCGCCGGAGCGACGGTGGCGGCGCGCGATATCGGCGGCATCGGCTACTTCTCCGGCCTCCCGCTGATCGACCTCTACGGATTGACAGACGCCACCATCGCCCATGCGCCGCGAACCCCGTACGGTGCCTGGCTGGAGATTGCCGACCTCGACTTCGTCGTCCAGTACCTGCTGTCGCGCCGGCCCGCCTACATCCAGTTGCCGGCCTGGTCGGAGCTGTCGTACGACATCGGCAATCGCCTCTATCACGATCCGCGGATTCGCGCCGAGTACCGGGTGGTGCTCGATCTGGGAGACGGCCGCGTCCTGGTCGGCAGGCGCGATCTCGTAGGGACATCTGATGGCCCCGAGCAGTGGTAGTGGTATGCCACGCGAATCTTGCTGGATGTGGGCTGCCAGTTCTATGCGTCATGCGTCACCCGTCATGCGTCATTCCGTAAGCCTTCGACGGCACTGCCCGTCAACATCACTGTGGCGTCCCAGTAGTCGGGCATCGCCAGGTGGGCTGCCTCTCGGGGTCTGGACGCTTCTGGTCCTGATCGGCGCCTGGGCGCTGCTGGCGGAGCTTGGCGCCAGGAGCTTCTGGGCGGACGAGGTCGGCCAGGTGATCGGCCTGGATCTCGGGCTCACGGCCATTCTGCGCGGCTGGGCCGATCCGACGCACCCGCCGCTCTCCCATCTCCTGATGTATCTGGCCGGCGGGCTCATTGGGACCTCCGATTTCGCCCTCCGATTCGTCGGCGTCGCACCGGCCATCGTCGCGCTTCCGGTCGCCGGCAAGCTCGCCGAGGAGGTGTTTGGCCGGCGGGCGGTCGCTATCGTGCTGATCCTGGTTGCCACGTCGCCGTTCCTGCTGCTGTTTGACCGGATGGCCCGATACCATGCCCTGGTGCAGCTCTTCTTCGTCCTGTCCACGCTGTTCTTCCTGCGCCTCTGGCGCCGCTGGCGCTGGTCCGACTGGGCCGGCTATGTCGCGTCCGGCGCGCTTCTGCTCTACGCCGACTATCTGCCGGCGCTCGGGCTCATCGCCCACGGCCTGGCCGCGCTGACCCGCTGGCGTGACCGCCGGTGGCTGGGCCGCTGGCTGCTGGCGCCGCCGGCCATCGCCATCGCCTATGTCCCGGGGCTCCTCGTCCTGCTCGAACAGTTGCGACCGAACGTGTCGGTCGGCGTCCTGCCCGACGACCCGATCCTGTCGACCGGGCTCTCCGGCTTTCTCTTCCGCGCCGGCTATCCGCTCTACGCCTTCCTGTTCGGCGAAACCGTCCTGCCCTGGAACTGGATCGTCGTCGTCCCGGCGACCGCCGTCGCCGCGATCGTGCTCCTGCGCGGCGTTGTCCGCCTGAGCCGGGACGCCCGGGGCCGCTGCCTCCTCGTCGCATTCGCCGTCCCGCTGCTCGGCGCCGCGCTGCTCATGTCGACGATTCTTGCCTGGCACACCATCGGCGGCGCCGCCAAACGGCTCACCTTCCTCGGCCCGATCTTCTGCGTGATGCTGGCCGGCGGACTGCACGGGCTGGGGCGGCGCACCCTTGCCGGAGCGCTTGTCGTCCTCGTCGCCGTGAGCCTCTACGCGTCGGCCAACTACTTCCTGGGCGAGCAGTTCATCAACCAGGGGTACGTCGTCCCCTGGCGAGCAATCGCCGGCGACGTCCTCAGCCGTGCCGCGCCGGGCGACGCCATCGTTACCGGCGAGGGGGCGATCGATCGCTACGTGGGCGACCGCCTCGACTGGTTTGCGCTGACCGCCGGCGAGAGCGATGAGGTCGCCCGCATCACGCAGGCGCTGGACGAGCGGCAGCCGGCTGGGGTCTGGATCATCTGGCGCGACCGCGGCTGGCGGCCAATCGTCGATGCGACCACCGCCATCGAGCGCCACCTCGCCCGGGGGTATCGACTCGACCGCACCCAGGGCTACCTGTACACGGACCCGACCTCCCGATTCTATCGGGAAAGCATCCTCCGCCGGCCGGCGGCCGAGTACTACGTCCGCGTCAGCTACTACCGGCGTATCGCCGCGTCGCCCGGGGGAGGCGGGCAGTGATGCGGATTACCATCATCTCGGCCAGCTATCCGCCGCTTCGCTCCGGCGGCTCAGAGACGACACGCCGACTGGCCGAGCTGCTGGCCGCCCGTGGCCACGCGGTGACCGTCATCACCACCGCCGGGCTGGGAGAGGATCGGCCGCCGGCCGCAGACGTGGGGGCCCCGCCCGTTCCCCACTCATCACCCATCACCCATCACTCATCACTGGTGGATCGCCCACCGGACGCGGGTGTGCGGGTCCTGCCGGTGGCCCGAACGTGGAGCATTGGCGATACGTGGCGCCTGCTGCGGGCTCTGCGGCGGTCACGGCCCGACGTCGTCAACCTTCAGTACACCCGCGTACTCTACGGCAGGCGCCCCATCGCCCTCTTCCTGCCCCCACTCGTCCGCGCCATCGCGCCCGGCGCGCGGTTCGTGACGACGTTCGAGGCGCCCGGCAGGGACGACAGCCGGCTGACCAGATGGGCGTATCGATTGAGCAGCCTGCTCGCCCCCGGGGCGATGGACCCCGGCTACGGGTTCCTGCTGGCCGGAAGCGATGCGCTCATTGCGCTGAGCCCCGAGCAGGCGGATGAGATCGCCGCCGCCGCGCCGAGTACGCGCTCCCGGTTCAGGATCATTCCCTGGGCGAGTCCGCTCGACGTCCGGCGCGGGCTGTCCCGTCAGGCCGCTCGGGCTGAGCTTGGCCTCCCCGCAAGCGATCGACTGCTGCTGTTCTACGGCTTCGTCTATCCGAGCAAGGGTATCGAAACGCTTCTCCAGGCGCTGGCACGCGTGAAGGCGGTCGATCCGCGCGCTCGATTGGTCGTGCTCGGCGGCGCGGAGAACGTCGCCAATCGGGTCGTCGGCCGTCCGAAGTACGTTCAGGATCTGCTGGCGCTGGCCGAGTCGCTCGAGGTAAGCGGCGCCGTCACCTGGACCGACTTCGTGGACGACTCGTCGACGATCTCGACCTACTTCTGCGCCGCCGACGCCTGCGTCCTGCCGTTCGCCGACGGGGCCACCGTCAACCGGAGCTCCATCGCCGCCGCCGTGGCGCACGGCACGCCGATCATCACGACGGCCCGCCCGCCGCGGCCCGACCCGGCCTTCGTCCACCGGCAGACGGCGATGCTGGCGGAGCCGGGGGACGCCGATGCGCTGGCCGTGGCGATTCTCGACGTGCTGCGAGACGGTCGACTGCGGGAGGCGCTGGCCGAGGGCTCCCGGTCGCTCCAGCGGATCTTCAACTGGGAGGCGGTCGTCGAACAGACGCTCGCCGCCTTCGAGGGCGGCCGACAGACGTGACCGGGATCAGGGTCGCGCTCGACCTGCGTGCGCTGGAGCACGGGCTCGGCCGGCGCGGTATCGGCCGCTACATCCGTGGCCTCGCCACTGCGTTGTTTCGTCAGGCAGACGAGCAGTACACGTTCGTCTGTCTGACGGAGTCGGCCCCGCTGCCGCTCGACGTTCCGCCAACCCGCTCTCGCATCGAGAGCTTGCCGCTCGCTCGACCCCATCGGCGCCGCTGGCTGTGGGAGCAGGCGCTGACGCCGCTCGACCTCCTGCGTGCCCGTGTGGCGCTCTTTCATCAACCGGCGGCCCTCACTCCCGATCTGGACCTGGGCGTGCCGGTTCTCCAGCCGGTCCCGGTCGTCGCCACCGTGTACGATCTCATGCCGATGGGAGACGCGTCGGACCCGTGGCTCCGCTACGTCGGAAGCTCGCGCGCCTACCGCGTCCAGACACGGGCTCTCCGCCGCTGCGCGGCGGTCACGACCATCTCCGATCACGTGGGGCGCGCCCTCGTGAGCTCGGGTCTGGTCGAGTCGACCCACGTCCGGGTGATCTATCCCGGCCTGGACGCCGCCTTCAGCGCAAAGGCTCCTGGGCTGTCGGATCCGTGTGCCGACGGGAAGTACCTTCTCACCGTGGGCGGCGGGCCCAACAAGAACGTCGCGGCGACCGTCGAGGCTTTTCTGCGGCTAAGGCGTGACTGGCCGGACCTCCGGCTGTTGGTCGTCGACGACCCTGCGGCGCTGGGCGCGTACCACGCCGCCGAAGGCGTCGTCGCCACCGGCCGCGTGAGCGATCTGCGGCTCACCGATCTCTATCGCAACGCCGCCGCGCTCGTCTATCCGTCGCTCGACGAGGGGTTCGGTCTGCCGGTGCTGGAGGCGCTCGGCTGCGGCTGCCCCGTGGTGACGTCAAACGTCAGCAGCTTGCCGGAAGTGGCCGGCGACGCGGCGATCCTCTGTCCACCGCGCTCGGTGTCCGCCATCGTCGATGCTGTTGCATCACTGCTTACTGATCAAGGGCGGCGCGCCGCTCTCACGACTGCCGGCCTCCAGCGCAGCCAGGAGTTCGACTGGAACACGTCCGCTCGACAGTTGCTGCAGATCTACGCCGAGGTGGCGGGGAACAGGAATAGTGCCGCCCGGCGCTCCCCATTGAGGTGAAATGCAACCGGTCATCGGCAGGATCATCGGGCATCGGTCGAGGGCGGAGCGTACTGAAGTGCGCGCTACGAGCCTCCGGCGTGTGCCGACTCCCGCGGTTCGTAGTGGGCACTTCAGTGCGCTCGTGCTTGGGACCGGCGTCGGGCTGATCTACCTGGCTCTTCTGGCACCCGGCATCTACTCCGTTGATGGCAACTCGATGCTCGCCGTCGCCAGCTCGCTGGTCACCGAGGGCACGTTCCGCGTGCCGCCGGCGCTGGGGACGCTCGGCCGTGATGGCTCCTCCTACTCGATGTGGTACCCGTTGCTGTCGATCCTGGCGGTCCCTTTCGTCGCGGGCGGGTACGCCCTTGCCGGTCTGGTCGGGCTGCCGGCGCAGTATGTGGTGCCCGCCTGCGCGCTGGTGCTCTCGGCGCTGCTCACGGCGGGGACGACGGCCTTTGTCGCGCTCCTGGCGCCCCGGCTCGGCGGCAGTCGGCGGGGCGCCTGGCTGGCGGCCCTGGCCTACGCCCTGGGCACGATTGCGCTGGTCTTCGGCCGGAAGTTCTACGCCGAGCCGCTGCTCGCGTTCCTCACCGTCGCCGCCCTGTACTTCGCCATGGGCGAAACGAGGCGAGACGGCGGCGCCGCAGGCGTTTTCGCGGGCCTCGCCGTGCTGGCGAAGCCCAGCGGGCTGCTGGTAGGGCCGATCCTGGCCGCCTATCTGCTCCTGAAGCGGCGCTCGCTGCCCGTCGCGCTGGCGCCTCTTCTCGGGACCGGCGTCGGGGCGATCCTCTACGGCGTGTACAACTCCTTCAGGTTTGGCAGCCCGTTGAGCGTCGGCCACCCCGGGACGTTCGCGCTCGCAGGTGTGCCCGAAGGCATCGTGGGGCTGCTGTTCAGCCCCTGGACGGGCCTCCTCTGGTACTCGCCGCCGGTCCTCGTCGCGCTGGCGGGGCTGCGCCGGGCGCTGCCGTCGAAGCCTCTGGAATCGCTCGCCATCGTCGCCATCTTCCTCGGTTTTCTGCTGGTCCACTCGGCCTGGGCGCTCCTCTATGGCGGGCTGGAATGGGGAGCCAGGTATCTGCTGCCCGCCGTTCCCGGCCTTCTGGCACTCGCCGGGCTCGTCGAAAAGCCGTGGCGTCGATGGCTCGCCATCCTGACCGCCGTCGGGCTCGTCGCCAACGCGCCGACGCTCGTCGCGTTCTACGAGCGCTACCTGGTCGAAGTGACCGAGCAGGGGCTCTCCGCCCATCAGGTGCTCTGGTCGCCGGCCGACGCGCCGTTGATTCAGATGTGGGGCACGGCTGCTCGGCAGATTGCCGATGCCTGGACGAGCGACCCCCGTGCTCTGCTTCGAGAGGCTGGTACCCCGGAGGTGCGTGGGCAGATGCTCCGCATTGTCACGATCTGGTGGTGGATGCTGCCGGCGGCCGGCCTTCCGCGCTGGCCGGGGATCGGGCTGTCGATATTCCTCGTGGGAGCCGGCGCATGGCTGGTGCGAAAGGCGTTGCCCTGATGGCCGCTGCGAACACATCGCGAGGGCGAGAGGCCGCGCTGCTGGTGGCCGTGGCGGTGTTCCTCTCGCTCGTCTTCGTGCCGCTGTCCATCTTCAGGCTCGTCGACGGAGACGAGGGTTTCTATCTCCTGGCGGCCAGGCTGGTGATGGAGGGCAAGAGCCCGTATCGGGACTTCCTCTACCATCAGATGCCCCTCCTGCCCTATCTGTACGGCGCCTGGATGAGCATCTTCGGCACCTCGTGGTATGCGGCGAGGCTGCTATCGGCGCTGTTTGCCGTTCTCCTGGGCCTGCTCGTCTTCAGGCACGTCGCCCGCACCACGAATCGGCGATCGTTCGGACTGCTGGCGGTCGCCCTCTACGCGCTCAGCGGCCACGCTATCGGCTGGTTCTCGGTGGTCAAGACCTATCCGTTCTCGACGCTCATGATCTTCCTCGCCTACACACTGATCCGGCCGATGGAGGGACCGAAGTGGAGAGTGTTCCTGGGCGGCATCTGCCTCGGCCTTGCCGCCGACACCAGGGGCTACCTGGTGGTGCTGACGCCGCTGGCCGCCCTCTGGATCCTGTCCAAGGGAAAGGAGTGCGAGCACCCGACGGGCCGTCTGCCCCATTTCGCTGCCGGGCTTGCTCTTGCTCTCTCGCCAAACCTCTTGTTCTTCCTGGCGAGTCCGGAGAGCTTCGTCTTCAACAACGTCGGCTTTCATGCCGTCAGATCGGACTACGGCTTTGTCGGCGACCTCTGGCAGAAAGCCGTCGTCGCCATGCAGATCGTCGGGCTCCGAAGCCCGGAGAAGGCGGCGAGCCTTCAGCTCGCCGTCCTGCTGTTCCTGAATGCGTGCTCCGCCATCGTTGCGCTGGCCCGGAAACAGCCATCGGGCCTCTCCCTGTACTTTGCCCTCGCGCTGCTCGCCGTCAGCCTGCTGCCCACCCCCGCCTATCTTCAGTACTTCAGCGTGGCGGTGCCTTTCCTCGTCGTCAACGCGGTGCTCTTTATCGCAGACCATGCAGACCATCTGTTTGCCAGGCCGTACCGGCCCCTGTTGGCGATGCTCGTCGTCGCGTACCTTCTCGTATCGCCGGCCGAGCTCTACCGGTACGCCGTCTCAGGATACAATGTGCCTGGCGTTGGCGATCCCGACGTCGCCGCGAGCTGGACGATTCCGGCGATCAATCGCGTCGCTCGAGCGATTGACGAGAGCGGGCTCGGCGTGGGGGAGCCGGCCTTGAGCTGGTGGCCGGGGTACTTCGTCGAGGCGAGGACGCCCGCCCTCCCGAAGACGGAGAATCACGGCGGCCTGACGATCTCCTCGAAGCTGGCGGAGAGCGAGCTGGAGAGGTATCACATCATCTCCGCCGCCGGCGTCCATCGAGCGATCGCCGAGCGCACCGTCCGTCTGGTTGTCCTCGGGAACTGGCTGTGGGAGCCGGACCGGTCGGCCTATCGACGACTCCTGCTCGCGAGCGGCTATTCGCTGCGCCGGCAGATCGGGGATGCGGAGGTCTACCGGTGGGACCCGGAGTAGCCTTGGAGAAACGATATCGGTTCGTATCGAGCGACAGGCTTCCGCTCCTCCTCCTGGCGGCGTTGCTGACGCTCGTCGTCTACACCGCGCTCTTGCAGCCCGCGTTCTTCGAGGACGACCGGTACAACCTTGGCGTCGTGCGGCGGAGCGTTCTTCCGGAAGCGCGCAGCTTCCTGGAAACGTCTATCGTGCATGTCTTCTTCGAGCCCTATCCGATGCCTCGACCCGAGGACTGGCATCGGGGGCTGTCCATTGTTCTGCTGGTCCTGTGGGCTCGGGCCGTCGGATCGGGAAACGAGATGCTGCTGCGGGTTCCTCACCTGATCTGGATCGGATTGTGGCTCCTCCTGGCCCTGTGCCTGTGCCGGCTCCTGGATCCGCCGACTCAGCAGCGCACGGCGCGCACTATGAGGTGGCAAGCGACGGCGCTGCTGGGATTCCTGGTCCTGACGCCGTGGTCGCAACCCATCTTCAGGCGGGCGTTTCTCGACGACGTGCCCGCAGCGGTGTGCGTGCTCCTGATGCTCCTGCTCCTCGCTAGGGCAAGCTCCTATCGGCTCTCGCTCGCTGCGCTGGCCGGCGTGCTTGGCGGAATCGCCTTCTTCATGAAGGACTTCTACATCCTCTGGGGACCGCTGGGGGCGTTCCTCGTCGCCGCCGGCCCGGTCGGCGAGTCATCGTCGTTCCAGCTCAAGAGCAGTCTTTCCCGGGCCGTGGTGTTCGCCCTGGCGTTCACCCTCGCTGCCGTGCCAAAGCCGGCGTGGTCCTACATCGATCTTGGGGCGACGACGGGCAACCTCAGCCAGTATTCCATTGCGGCCAACTACTTCGGCACGCCCCCGGTCGACGAGCACTATCCGTTTTTCCTACACGGCGATGGCTCGTATCGGTCTAGAATCGATCTTGCCGGCGGAGTGCTGCCGGCACTCGGGAAGGTCCTGCGGTCTCCCTCGTCCGATCTGCGCCGAGCGTTGGGGGACCTCAGCTTCGCCTGGCTCTGGCTCGTGCCGATTGCTCTCCCGTCGAGCCGTGTGGTTCACTGGAGTGGAGCGCATTGCCGGCTGAGTCTGACGCTCCTGGTGTCGGCGCTGGCCTATAGCTCGTTCTTCTGGCTCGGCATGGGAGAAGCGACGCAAATGCGCTACTGGATTGTCCCGGTGACGCTGGCAGCCGTGCTCGCCGTCAACCAGGTCTTCGGACTGCTGGCCGCGCCGCCCTGGCAGGCGTCCAGGCCGCGAATCGTGCTCGGCGTGCTGGCACTCGTGTTCTTCCTCGTGTTTTTTCATCTGAGACCGGCGGAGCTCATCCTGAACCTGAGAGGAGAGCTGCCGCAGCCGGTATCCGACGCGGTAGCGCAGCGACTCTCGGCTGAGCTGCCTGGGGACCAGGCGGTACTCATCGAAACGGCGCGCAGCTTCTACTACTGGAGCCTCCATCCAGAGGATCGGGTTGTGGCGCTCCCGGCCAAGCAGCTCGTCAGGCTGGGCGACGAGGCTGTCGAGCGCCTGTTCGACACGTACCGCGTCGGGTACGCGTTGTACAGTGATGGGGAGGCGATTGCCCGTCTGAAGACCCGGGGTTTTGCCGAGATCGACCGTGTGGGGGACCAGGCGCTACTGAAACGCGGAAGCCATGGATAGGTGACCTCTTGTGCCTCTGATGGCCCGCTCGCAGGACGAAGGAGATCGCGGAGCAGCGAGAGGCGGTGAACGGAATGTGGCATGGGCAGACCGTGTCGGTCGTGCTGCCGACGTATAATGAGAAGGATTCGATCCGTGCCGCGATCCTCGGCTTCTTCGAGACGGGGATCGTCGACGAAGTCGTCGTCGTCAATAACAACGCGGCGGCCGGCACGTCCGAGGAGGTTGCCAGGACGCCGGCCGTGGAGGTTCATGAGCCGCGCCAGGGCTACGGCTGGGCGATCCGGCGCGGCCTCGAGGTCGCACATGGCAACTATGTCGTCGTCTCCGAGCCCGACGGAACGTTCTTCGGCCGGGACGTGTTCAAGCTGGTGGCCTACGCCGACGACTTCGACGTGGTCTACGGCTCCCGCACCTCGAAGGAGTTCGTCTGGGAAGGCGCCAATATGGGGTTCTTTCTGAAGTGGGGCAACTGGGCCGTCGCCAAGCTGATGGAGCTGCTCTTCAACGCCACGAATCTGACCGACGTGGGGTGTACGATGCGGTTGATCCGCCGCGACGCGCTGGAGCGCATCCAGCCGTTCTTCACCGTCGGCGGAAGCTTCTTCGGTCCTGAGATGATGTTGCTGAGCCTCATGCACGGGCTCCGGGTCGTCCAGGTGCCGGTGAACTACACCAGGCGCGTCGGCACCTCGTCCGTCACCGGCGATCCGCGCCGGGCATTTCTGCTGGGCCTGCGGATGATCGCGCTGGTCCTCGAGTATCGTCTGCGCAGCCTTTTGAGCCATGATCCCCGATTCGGCCGCCATCTGCCGCCGGCCGTGCGGCACCGGTGATTGCGCCGTGACCGCCTCCGTCGACCTGAAGCCACGGCTGGGCCTCGCCGCACTGGCGGTGCTGGCGGCCGGCTACCTCTGGCTCGTCGGTCGTGCAGTTGGCAACACCGTCGACGAGGGGTTCATCGCGACCGGAACGCTTCGGGTGCTGGCCGGCGAGCTGCCGCATCGGGACTTCGTCGCGCTGTACACCGGCGCGCTCTACTACTGGAACGGGTTGCTCTACCGGCTATCCGGCGTCGACCTCCTCGTCTCCCGCATCCCGATCCTGGCGGTCCAGCTCGGCGTCGTCGTGCTCGTCTACCGGTTCGTCCGCCGGCTCGGCGCCGGACGAGCGAGCGGTGTCGTCGCGGCCGGCACAACCCTCGCCTACATCTGGCACTTCGTCGGCCTGCCGGCCTGGTACAGCACGCTCCTGACGCTCCTCGCGCTCGGCCTGCTCCTCGGCTACCACCGGACGGGACAGCCGCTCTGGCTCATCGGTACGGGCCTGACGCTGGCGCTCTCTTTTCTGATGAAACAGTCGGCCGGTCTGTTCGCTTCGCTGGCCGCCCTCTCTCTCTTGCTCTTGCGCGATAGCCTGGTGAGGGCGAGACCGGGCGCTCGCCGGAGTTCCTTGTCTCTGGTTCCCGATTTCTGGCTTGTGGGCTTGAAGCTGCTGGCGGGACTCGGCGTCTCTGCGATGCTCATCTATGCCGTGCGGGAGCACCTGAGCGCTGCCAACGTCCTGGCGTTGCTGGCCGTCCCCGTCAGTCTGGCCCTGCTGCCGGCATTCCTCTCAGGCGGGCACAACTGGAACGAGCCCGGCGCACTCGCCCGCGAGATCGGCTGGCTCTCGCTGGGGCTGGCGATCGGGGTCGGACCATACTTCGGCTGGTATGCCGTCCAGGGGGAGGCCTGGACCTGGATCGAGGGCGTCTTTTTCCGGCCGACGGCGCTGGCCGCGGTGCGGTACACTGGCCTCCAGACGGTGAGCTGGCGGGGGCTGGCCCTCGCCGCAGTCATCCTGGCCCCGAGCGTCTTCGCACTGGTGCGGACCTCGAGGCACCGGAGGTGGGCGGCCGTCGCCTTCACCGCCACCGCCCTCGTCGGACCGGCAATCGTCCTCTGGGCGCGACTGACGGGACTGGCGCCGCGCCTCAGCGCCGACCTCTTCCAGGCGAGTCTGGAGGTGTTCAACTACCTGCCGTTCGTCGTCTATGCCGGGACGCTGGTCGTCCTGCTCAACGGGCGCTTGCCCCACCGGCCGGCCGTTCACACCGGCCACCCGGGTGTTCGATCGTTTGCGCTCGCCGGGCTCGTCATAATGGGCTCGTTCCTCTACCTGACGATCTACCCGCAGGCTTACCCGCAATACTTCTCGTACGTCTCGTCGCCCGCGTTTATCCTGCTCGGCTACTTTGTCGACCGGCAGTCGCGATCTCTTGGCCTTGCCGGTGGTCGGCTGCGGGACCGCGCGCTGCGCTGCCTGCCCTTCGCCGGCCCGGCCGTGCTCGTCGCCGTCGCCGTGATCTTCCACATCCTGCCCGGCTTCCTGAACGTCGACCTGCGGGCGACGGCGAGCGGCGGGCGTCTGGTCGCCCGTCCTCCGGACACGATCCTCGACGAAAGCCGTGCTCGCCTGTACGTGGGCGCCGAGGAGGCGGCGACGATCCGGCGAGCGGTCGCGTTCATCGGGGAGCGCACCGGGCCGGACGGCACGCTCTTCGTCTACGGCTACCAGCCGATGCTCTACTACCTCACCGGGCTGCGGAATCCTACGCCGTTCATCGATCCGATTCCCTACCCGACGCCGGCCGAGCACCGACAGATCGTCAACCGGCTCGACGCGAGCAAAACTCCGGTGGTGGTGCTGTTCCACGGCTGGCCGGCGCGAACCGACGCCAACGCACCGCTCCAGGTGTATCTCCGTGAACGCTACGCGGTTGGGGAGGTGATCGGCGAGTATACGTTGCTGGTGCGGCGAGAGGCGCTGGGAGGGGCGCCACGATGACGGTTGACAGGGATCGTCTGGATCCTACGACCGCGCCACAGGCGGACGAGGCGCCCGGCCGCGCGCCCCTGCATCTTACATTCGTCACCCAGCGCTACTGGCCGGCGACCGGCGGCATCGAAGTGCATCTGCACAGCCTGGCGACCGGTCTGGCCCGGCGCCATCGGGTGCGGGTCATCACCCAGCTCCGCGACGACCGCCCGCCGTCGGTGGCCAACACCAGCTACCGAGCGCCGCGCTTCTCGCCGTACCAGGATGGCACTGTCGAAGTGATGCCGCTCGTGCCGAGCGGGCTGGATCGGCTTATGCTCCTGCCGCTGGCGCTCCGCCACACGCCCGTATTGAGCCGCTACTGCTACCAGGATCTCGCGGCGCTCGGCGTGCCGTTCTTCGAGCGCGTCTTTCACCGGCGGCTTGTCGAGCGACTCGCGGGGAGCGACCTCGTCCACATGTTCGGCGCGCAGTACGCCGGCATCGCCGCCGAGCGGGCGGCGCGCCATCTCGGGCTGCCGTTCGTCATCACGCCGTTCGTCCACCCCGGCTGGTGGGGCGACGACCGGATGAACCTGGAGCTCTACCGCCGGGCGGCGGCAGTCGTCGCGCTGACTGAGGAGGAGAAGCGATTCTACGTCCGGAACGGCGTCGGCGCCGAGCGCGTTCACGTCATCGGCGTAGCGCCGTCCATCGCCACCGCCTTCGACGCCGAGGGATTCCGATCGAGGCATGGGCTGTCGGGACCCATCGTGCTCTTCGTCGGCCGTAAGGAGGCGTACAAGGGCTATCGGGCCTTGCTCCAGGCAGCGCCGCTCGTCTGGGAGCGGGCTCCGGCCGCTCACGTCGTCCTGATGGGCCCGCGGCTCGAAGCCTGCGAGGATCCGGCGCTGAAGGACCGGCGCGTCCTCGATCTCGATCGGGTCGACGACGTCGAGAAGACAAGTGCCCTGGCGGCGGCGGACATTCTCTGCCTGCCTTCGGCCAGCGAATCGTTCGGCGTCGTCTTCCTCGAAGCCTGGAGCCTGGGGCGACCGGTGATCGGCGGCAACATCCCGACGACCCGAGAGCTCGTCGACGACGGCCGCGACGGCCTCCTGACAGACCGGACGCCGGAGGGAGTTGCTGCGGCGATCCTTCGCCTGCTGGAGGACCCGGATCTGCGCCGGCGGCTCGGCGAAGCCGGCCGGCGCAAGGTAGCTGAGCGGTACGCGCCAGAGGTCATCCTTGCCAGGAGCGAGCGGCTCTACTATAGTGTATTGGGCGGATTGACATAAGTGTACTGAATGCATTGACATAAGGGCCGCATTCGACAGGATCATTCGCTGCTCTTGCCGCCTTCCCCCTTCGTCATGCTGAGCCGCAGCGAAGCATGACGAAGGGGGAAGGCGGCCCAGGGTGAGCCGGGGAGATGCTTCGCTGCGGCTCAGCATGACAACGGGAAGGTCGGCCCACTGCGGCTCAGCATGACAACCGGAGGGCCAGCCGATCTGCTGAGGACTTGCGAGACGCACCGACAGGGCTGTGGGCATCAACGTGGATTACAAAGCACGCGTCACCGTTCTCTACGTCGAGCCGGCCGGCGAGCGGGGTGGCGCTGAGACGGTGCTGTACAACCTGCTTCGGCACCTGGACCGGAATCGCTTCCGGCCCCTCGTCGCGTTCCTGGCAGAGGGATCCTTCGTCGACGAGGTCCGGGCGCTGGGCGTGCCGACCGCCGTGTTCCCGGTGCGCCGCGGCCGGGACCCGATTGCCACAGGTTGGGCGGTCGCCGGCATGGTCCGCCTGGCGATCGACTGGGAGGTGGATCTGGTTCACAGCTTCGGCGAGAAGGCCCACGTCTACGGAGGGCTGGCGGCGGCGCTGGCGCGGCGGCCGGAGGTCTGGACCTGCCACGGCATGCCCGGCGAGGAGTTCGCCCGGAGCCTGCTCGGCCGGGTCTTCGGATGGATTCCGACGCGCGCGACGGTCGGCGTGTCGCACGCCGTCTGCGCGGCGGCAAAGACCTGGTATCCACGGCTGCCTGCGGCTCGGTGCATCTATCCGGGGCTCGACCTGGCGGCTATCTCTCCGCCGCCGGATCGAGAGGCGGTTCGGCGTGACCTGGGGTTGGCAGCCGGCCATCGCCTGGTTGGGATCGTCGGGCGGCTTCAGCCGTGGAAAGGCCAGCACGTCTTTCTCGAAGCGGCCGCTCGGCTCGCGCGGAGCCTCCCGCAAGCCCGCTTCGCCGTCGTCGGCGACACCCTGTTCGGCTTCGACGCCGACTATCGGCAGGAGCTCCACCGACTCGTCGAGCGCCGCGGTATCGCCGACCGCGTCATCTTCACCGGCCACCGGGCCGATGCGCTTCGCCTGATGGGGGCGATGGACGCGGTCGTCCACGCGTCGCTGGACCCGGAGCCGTTCGGCCTCGTCGTGGTCGAGGCGATGGCGCTCGCCCGTCCGGTGATCGCGGCGGACGCCGGCGGCCCTCGCGAGATCGTCGTCCCCGGGGAAACCGGGCTGCTCGTGCCGCCGGGCGATGCATCTGCGCTGGCGGCGGCGATCCGGACGCTGCTCGCGCAGCCCGACCGCGGCGACGCGATGGGGGCCGCGGGACGGGCGAGGGCGGAACGATTGTTCGACGTGCGGACCATGGTGTCTGCGATGGAAGGCATTTACGCGGAGCTGCTGCCGCCGGGGGTTGCCTGACGATGCGAATCCTGGTCTCGGCGGCCTCACAGGTGCTGACCGACCACCGGCCACACGGCGAGGGGCTGATCTGCTACCAGGTCCTCAGCCGGCTGGCGCGGCGCGGCCACGAGCTGCACGTGTTCATCGCCGAGGTCGCCTTGAACGAGCCCCTCCCCGGCGCTCGGCTGTACCAGGTTCCCGACCGGATGCCCTTTGCCGCCCTCCGCTGGTGGCGCTTCCAGGTCGAGAGCGTCCGACGCGCGCGGGCGATCTGCCGGCAGAGCCGGATCGACGTCGTCCACCATCTGATGCCGTTCTACCTGGGCGAGCACTTCTCGCTGGTCGGCGGCGCGCCGCTGGTCGTCGGCCCCATCTTCCCCAACTGGCCGCTCGGCCCGGCGGACCTCGACCAGCTGCCGGTTCCACCACGGCGGTTCGGTCCAGCCGGTCAGGTCGCCAGGGACATCCTCGGCCGTGCAGCCGTCGTCCTTCAGCGGCGGACGCTGGCGCGAGCCGCAGGCGTTCTCATCAGCGCGACGGCGGTCGAGCGCGAGCTACCCGGTGCCGTCCGGGGCAAGAGCGTGCTGGTTCCTTTTGGTGTCGACACGGATCGGTTCCGACCGGCCGAGCCTGTGGGGAGCGATGCCCGCCCCACCATCCTCTTCCTGGCCAACCTGCTTCGGCGCAAGGGGCTGGAGTACCTCCTGCGGGCACTGCCGATTGTACTCATCGCCATTCCAGCAGCGCGCCTTGTCGTCGTCGGCGGTGGGCCGAGCGAGGGGTACTTCCGGCGGCTTGCCGGCGATCTCCATCTGGACGCCGCCGTCGAGTTCGTCGGCCCGGTGTCGAGCTCGGCCACGCTGCCCTACTTCCAGCAGTGTGACGTCTACTGCCTGCCCTCGCTGGGCGAGCCGTTCGGCATCAGCCTGCTCGAGGCGATGGCGTGCGGCAAGCCGGTGGTGGCGACGAACGCCGGCGGTCCACCGGACTTTGTGGCGGAGGGGCAGTCGGGCTACCTCGTGCCGCCGCGGGACAGCAACGCGCTGGCAGCAGCGCTGGTGCGGCTGCTTGCCGATCCCCAGCTTCGGAAGTCCGCCGGTGGGTTCAACCGCGAGCGTTGCGTCCGCGAGTACCGATGGGAAGCGGTTACGGAGAAGATCGAGAACGTGTACCAGAGAGTCAGCGGATGAGAGCTTTCTGACATGAAGCTGTTGCACCTGAACGAGAGCTACCGGCTGGTCGGCGGCGCCGAGCGATACGTGCTGGAGCTGGGGCCGCTGCTGCGGGCACATGGGCACGAGGCGCTCTTCGCCTACGCCGATCGCCATCCCGACAACTGGGAGATCCCCGGCCAGCCGGCGTATCACATCCCGGCCCTGGCCAATGGCTCCACGGCCGAGCTTCGCGGGCTGGCCGAGCTGATCGACCGCGAGGCTCCCGACGTCGTGACCCTGCACATGATCGGCAACCCGGCCGTCCTCGACGTGGCCTGCCGCGCCGCCGTCGCCGTCCAATTCGTTCACAGCCACTCCTTCTACTGCCCGGGCGGCGGCAAGCTCCTTGGACGCACCGGCGCCATCTGTACGAGGCCGTACCATCCCGTCGCCTGCACGCTTCACATGCTCGCCGACGCCTGCGGCAGCCGGCGGCCTCAGGCCATTCGGCAGAGCGTCCGGCGGGTGCATCGGATGCTGATCGCGGAACCTGCTCTGAGCGGGTACATCGTCGCCAGCAGCTTCATGCGCGGCCAGCTCGCGGCTCAGGGCATCCCGACCGGCCGCGTGGCCGTGCTGCCCTACTTCACGGACGTGGCCGCAGGGTGGGAGGACTACGCGCGAGCCCTCGAGGCCGGCCGGCGGCTGCTCTTCGTCGGCCGACTGAGCCCGGACAAGGGGCTCCAGGGGGCGTTGCGGGCGCTGTCCGGGCTCTCGACGGCCTGGTCGCTGGACGTCGTCGGGGACGGCTGGTATCGACCGCACCTGGAGCGGCTGGTGGCGCGGCTCGGCCTCGGCAACCACGTGCGATTCCACGGCTGGGCGGCTCAGGCGGATGTCCGCGCCTTTCTCAGTCGGAGCCGGCTGCTGATCCTGCCGTCGCTCTGGCCGGAGCCGTTTGGCATCGTCGGCATCGAGGCGATGGCCCAGGCCCGGCCGGTCGTGGCTTTCGGCGTCGGCGGCGTGCGCGAGTGGCTGGACGACGGCGAGACGGGCTGGGCGATTCCGGCAGGAGACTGGGCGGCCTTTGCGTCGCGCGTCGAGATGCTGCTGGCGCAGCCGGCGGAGGCAGCGCGTCTCGGCGAGAACGGTCGCCGCCAGGTCCAGGCCCGCTTCTCACCCGAAACCCACGTCGAGGGCCTCGTGTACTGGTACGGGACCATCGCCGGCCAAACGGCCGCCCGCACAGGAGCGACCTCGTGCGAATCCTGACCATCTCCGCCCACTACCCGCCTGCCCTCTCCGGCGTCGGCGACTACACCGCCTGCCTGGCGGCCCAGCTTGCCGAGTGGGGGCATGAGGTGACGGTGCTGACGGGGCAGACCCTCACCCCCGGCCCCTCTCCCGCACACGGGAGAGGGGAGACGAGCGGCGCGCGTCCGGTTGAGAACCAGACCTCATCGTTCACCCCTCTCCCGTCGCGCGGGAGAGGGGCCGGGGGTGAGGGCGAGCCCCCCGCCGTCCCCCCTCTCCCGTCGCGCGGGAGAGGGGCCGGGGGTGAGGGCGAGCCCCCCGCCGTCCCCCCTCTCCCGTCGCGCGGGAGAGGGG
>JACQGW010000115.1 GCA_016199325.1 Chloroflexota bacterium | reverse complement strand
TTGCGCTTCGGGGTCTTGCGCCAACCGACCTTGCCCGGCTTTGTCTGGCCCGGCGTACCGGTGAGTCCACACTTCACCGCTCCAGGGTGAGACCATCGACTGGTTGCACGAAAAAAAGGCTAGGGGTCAAGGTCTTCGCCAATCGGGATGGCTGGATCGGCGCAGTGCCCAGCGTCGAGAGCGAGCTCGGTGTGCTCGTTCTGTACGACGGCAACGTTCTGGCCGACCGCGAGGCGGATGCTATCCCCATCAACCTGAACGTGCTGGACGTGCGGCACAGCAACGTGACCGACGTGTCCTTCACGCTTTCCTTCCTGACTCAGGAGCCGGTGACCGCGACGGTCCGGTACTGGATCAGCGGGACGAATCCGGCGCTGGGGAATGTGGCGCACGACTTCCGCACCGATCCCGGCGAGACGCACTGGGTCCGGATCGGCGGCACCGGCGCAACGGATCGCTTGCAGCCGGACACGCCCTATCAGTACACCGTCTTCGTCAATGGGGCGCCGCTGGCCCACGGCTGGGTCCGGACCGGCCCGACGCTCGGCGAGCGGAGCTCGGATGGCGTCTTAGGGCGGGTCGTGGACGCCGCGGGCAATGGGGTGCCCGGGGCCATCGTCTACCTGGCCGTCGAAAACCTGGCCGACGTGATCAGCGGCACCAGCTCGATGCATCCGCTGTCAGGGCTCCTCTCCGACGTGACGCGCGAAGACGGCTACTGGTGGATCGACCTGAAGGCGGCGAGGACGCAGGACGGGCTGGCGCCGTTCCAGTTCGGCGACGCCGACCAGGCCCACCTGGAAGCGTTCGGCGAGCCGAATAGCTTCGGCTACGCCGACCCACCGGTCGGCGAGCTGCGGCTCACGCCGGTTGATCTCGTGGTTCGCCCCGTCGTCATCCGGCCCGTGCCGCTGGGCGTCGGGTGGAACGCGGTCGGGTTGCCGCTGGAGTCGACGCGGCCTATCTCGGTCTCCCACCTCGCCCGGATCGTCAACGGGGACGGCGCGACTCGACTGACGAGCGCGTTCCGTTACACGGGCGGACGGTGGCAGGGCACCGCCGTCAACGGGACGGTGCTGGTGAATCCTTCTGAGGATTTCGAGCTGCGGCCGGGGGAGGGGTATTTCCTGAAGGTCCAGACGCCGTTTAACTGGCAGATGGTTGGACACGAGATTCCGGAGGTCATCCCGCTCCATCTCGGAGTGGGCTGGAATCTGAAGGGGGTGCCCCAGGCGGATCACCGCTGGCAACACCGGGGTGGTCTCCGAGCGTCGAGTCTGTCGGACGCCGCCGGCACCATCTCGGGGATGGAGACCTTCAACGTGCGAGAGATCGACCGGTGGGTCTACGGCACGTACGAAGGCCACGTCACAGGATACCAGTTCAACGACTTCCGGATCGAGGGGACGAAGGGGTACTTCATCCGGGCGAATGCGGCCGGCACGCTCGTTCCCGGCCTGGACGGGTACACCCCCTCGGATTGAGTGATGAGCGAGATCGCCGTACTGTCATGCTGAGCCACTAAAGGAGAAACGGCTATGCAACATCGAATCGCGCTGTCCTGGCTGGGTATTCTGCTCCTGAGCGTGCTGGCTGCCGTGCCGCTGCTCGCGGCAGGTGTGCCCTATGGTAAGCTGGACTGGACGAGCTACAGCTCCGTCTACGGCGGCCCGGCGCCGCTGGCGCAGAGCACGTTCGACGCCGACAGTGAGGGCTGGGCGATCGTCGGTGACGCCCAGGGCGGCTCAGGCAGGCCGGACCATCACCTCGTGGGCGGGAATCCGGGCGGCTACATCTCCGCCTCCGACGACGTGTCCGGCGGCACCTGGTACTTCCGGGCGCCGCAGCAGTTCCACGGCGACTTCAGCGGTGCCTACGGCTATGCGCTGACCTTTGACCTGAGGCAGTCGGCGCTCGACGAACAGTTCGTCGCCCCCGACGTGATGCTCAGCGGCGGCGGGCTGACGCTGGTGCATAACGCCGGACGCAATCCCGGCCTTCTGTGGACCAGCTACAGCGTCCCGCTCAGCGAAGACGGCTGGCGGCACCAGGTTACCGGACTGCCGGTCGATCGCGAAGGGATGCTCCGAGTGCTCTCCTCCGTGACCGACCTCCGGATTCGCGGCGAGTACCGGACCGGCTCCGACACGGGCAGCCTGGATAACGTCGTGATCCGTGGGGTTGGTACGCCGCCGCCACCACCGCCGCCACCACCACCGAGCGTCAAGAACGAGGTGTTCGATCTTGAGACGAGCAACGTGACGGACGTCTCCTTCACGCTGTCGTTCTTCTCAAAGGAGCCGGCGCTGGCGACCGTCGCCTACTGGATCAGCGGGACGATCCCGACACAGCCAATGATCGCCCTCGACTTCCGAACGGAGCCCGGCAGGACCCACTGGGTCCGGGTGGGTGGCGCCAGCGCCAATGATCGATTGCAGCCCGAGACCGCGTACCAGTACATCATCCTCCTGGATGGAATGCCGATGGTTCAGAGCCGGGCCCGGACCGGCCCCACGCTCGGCGAGCGGAGCTCCGACGGCGTCTTTGGCCAGGTCGTCGACCGCTTTGGGGATCCCGTCGGCGGCGCCATCGTCTATCTGTCCATCGAGAACCCGACGGGCGTGATCAGCAGCACGACGATGCACGAGCTGTCCGGGCTGCTGTCCGACGTGACCCGCGAAGACGGCTACTGGTGGATCGACCTGAAGGCGGCGAGGACGCAGGACCGGGCCGGTCAGTTCCTGTACGGCGATGGTGACCTGGTCCATCTGGAGGCGTTCGACGGGCCGACCGACTACGGCTTCGATGACCCACAGGTGGGCGAGCTGCGTGCGACCCCCATCTTGCTTGAGGTCCGCCCCGTCCTCGTGCAGCCGGTGCCGCTGGGCGTCGGCTGGAACGCCGTCGGGCTGCCGCTTGACCCGGTGCGGCCCATCTCAGTCTCGCAGCTTGTCCGCATCGTCAACGGCGACGGCGTGACGCGCCTGACGAGCGTGTTCCGGTACACGGACGAGGGATGGCGCGGCAGCGCGGTCAACGGGACCACGCTGATGAACCCAGAGGATGACTTCGATCTGCAGCCGGGCGAAGGCTATTTCTTCAAGATGCAATCGCCGTTCGTCTGGCAGATGATGGGCTACGAGATCGCCGACGTCATCCCGCTGGTCCTGGGAGAGGGGTGGAACCTCGTCGGCGTGCCGCAGGCGGACTATCGGTGGAATCCCTGGGGCGGCTTGCGAGCGTCGAGCCTGTCGGATGCCGCGGGCGTGGTCTCCGGTACGCAGAACATCCCCAATATCCGGGAGATCGACCGGTGGGTCTACGGCACGTACGAGGGCCACGTAACCGGGTATCCGTTCAACGACTTCCGGATCGAGGGGACGAAGGGGTACTTCATCCGGGCAAACGCGGCCGGCGTGCTCGTTCCCGGCGTGGATGGGTACACCCCGACGCCAGGCGGGCCGACGGGGCTGTTGGCAGCCCCGGAGCTGCGGGAGGCGCTGGCGATGTATCGGGATGCTGTGCTGCCGGGGCGACAACGGGTGGTGAGCTGAACGGTCGTTTCCCTGAGGAGAGAACCTAACCCCCTGGCCCCCTTCCCGCAGCGGGAGGGGGGCCAGGGGTGGGATCTCGACCCTATCGGCGTCACCCCTCCCCGCCGCGGGGACGAGCTGTCAACGGATTCGGGGAGCGGTCGGCGCCAATCCGTTCAATCCGCTCCCAGAATCCGTTGACAGCTCGTTCTCCGGCCGGCGCGGCAGCCCTTCGCTTGCTGCGTGTGAGGCCGGGGGAGAGGTCCTTCCCTCGTACGGCCGCGATCCGCTGACTCCTATGCCAGCGCGTACCTCGCCAGCTCGATCCCCATGATCTCCTCCACCTCCGGGTAGACGGTCGGGTCCTTGCCGCCGGAGCACTGGGGGAGCTGCGTCTTGTCGACGGCGAAGACCGCCACTTCTGTGCCCTCTTCCATGTCCATCACGTTGACGGGCAGACCGGTCGCCGTCGAGAGCGTCGCAATCGTGTCGGGATAGGTCGACAGGCGCTCGCCGTCGGCGTCCACCGCCATGTACTCGTTGAGGAAGGAAATGGTGAGCGGAGCTGGCCCGGACTGAATGACAAAGCGGCCGTGGTCGAAGCCGCCTCTGGTGACGAACTTCACGTTCGTCGCCGGGCCGACGCCGAGGATGCGCCCGCCGACCGTCTCGCAGGCGGCCTCGATGACGGCCCTGCCGCCTCTGGGCATCGCCTGGTTCATCGCCTCGCCCAGCCGGATGGCGACGGAGATGGCGCCGACGGCGGCGTGCTCCTTGACGTAGCTCACCGGCAGGGGATTCCGTGCGGAGGCGATGAAGCCGCCGGATTGGACCGCCACCTCGCGGAGAATGGTCGACGTCCGCTGGACCGTGCCCCTGGCGACGACCTCCAGATAGGCGTCCAGCGAGCGGTTGCCGCCGGCGGCGACGGCGATGGTCCGGTAGTCGGGCCGGCGGTTTAGCCCCATCGAGCCCATCTTGGCGGTCGGGTGAGCGCGGACGTCGCCGGCGGCGTCGAGCGCCGGAAGGCCGAGCACCGCCGACTGGAGCCAGCCGTTCAGCGTCGTCGAGCCGCCGTTCTGGGCGGTGATGGTGCCGACGACCTTCTTGCCGGCGAATCGCTCGTCCTGCCGGACCTCCTCGATGAGCATCTCCAGCGCCCGCACGTAGTCCCGCGGGTACATCTGCCGCTCCCTGGCCGCCGGAGCGCCGATGGCGCTGACGGTGACGACGATGCCTTCGGGGTCGACTTCGTCGAGCGCTGCCAGGCGCGGCTCGCCGTACTTGACGGCCAGCTCGCCGTTGACGAGCCCGACCGAGGCCCAGCCCCCACCCCCACAGGCGAAGACCCAGCCCCCGGTTACGGCCGCGCGGACCATCTCCATATCGATCGTGCGCATCCTCTCCTCCAATCCAACGCGATTCGTCACAGACCGAAGTAGCGTAAGCCGCTCGTCCTCGCTGCCTCGCGCGCGGTCTCGTAGCCGGCGTCGGCGTAGCGCATGACGCCGAGGCCGGTATCGGCCGTCAGGCCGTGCTCCAGCCGGTAGGCGGCCTCGGGGCTGCCGTCGGCGACGATGGTGACGCCGGAGCTGGTCATGAAACCGGCGTAGCCGCCGCCGCCGGAGTGGATCGCGACGAGATCGGCCGTTGCGGAGCAGTTCAGCAGGGCGTTCAGGAGCGGCCAGTCGGCGACGGCGTCGCTGCCATCCTTCATCCCCTCGGTGCCGATGTACGGGTGGGCCATCGCCGCAGCGTCGAGGTGGTCGCGGGTGAAGGCGATGGGGCCGGAGAGGCGGCCGTCCCGCACGGCCTCGTTGACGAGGAGGCCGAGCCGCGTCCGCTCGCCGTGCCCCAACCAGCAGATGCGCGCCGGCAGCCCCTGGAAGGGGACGTAGCGGCCGGCCAGCCGGATCCAGTTGGTGGCGACCGGGCTGTCCGGGAACTCGGCCAGTACCAGGCGGTCGATGGCGTGGATGTCCTCGGCCTCGCCGGTCAGGGCGACCCAGCGGAACGGCCCGATGCCGCGGCAGAAGAGTGGGCGGATGTACCGCTCAGAGAAGATCGGGATGTCGAAGGCATCGGCGACGCCCTGGGAATACGCCTGGATGCGGATGTTGTTGCCGTTGTCGAAGACGACGGCGCCGCGCCGCTGGAACTCCAGCATGGCGCGCACCTCTTCGGCGATCGACGCGAGCGCACGCCGCTCCAGCTCGTCCGGATGGGTCCGGCGCAGCGCCGCGGCGTCGTCGACGGTCATCCCGGCAGGAATGTAGCCGTGCCGGGCGTCGTGCGCCGAAGTCTGATCGGTGACGACGTCGGGAACGATGCCGCGCCGGAGCAGCTCCGGGTAGACGGCGGCGGCGTTGCCGACGAGGCCAACGGAAAACGGCCGGCGCTCGGCGACCGCCTGCCGGCACCGGCTGAGCGCGTCGTCGAGGTCGTCCGTCATCTGTTGGCAGTAGCCGGTCGCGATCCGGCGGCGAATGTGGTCGGGATCGACGTCGACGCCGAGGAGGACGGCGCCGTGCATGACGGCCGCCAGCGGCTGGGCGCCGCCCATGCCACCCAGGCCGGCGGCGAGGATGAAGCGGCCCCGCAGATCGCCGTCGAAGTGCTCCCGTGCGACGGCGGCGAAGATCTCATAGGTGCCCTGAATGACGCCCTGGGAGCCGATGTACTGCCAATCGCCGGCCGTCAGGCCGCCCCACATCGTCAGCCCCTTCTCGGCAAGGGCGTAGAAGTGCTCGGGCGTCGCCCATCGGCCGACGAGGTTGGTGTTCGCCATGACGACGATGGGCGAGAGGGGGTGAGTGGGAAAGACGCCAATCGGCTTGCCGGACTGAATGACGAGCGTCTCGTCGTCGCGGAGCGACTTGAGCGCGCCGACGATGGTGTGGTAGGCCCGCCAATCCCGGACTGCCTTAGCGAGCGCGGCGTAGACGACGAGGTCATCGGGCCGCTCGGCGTTTTCGAGGACGTTTTCGAGCATCCGGAGCAGCGCCTCCTGCCGCCAGCCGCGACAGCGCAGCGTCGTTCCACGCGCAGCACGAATCTGGGTGGTAGCCATCGAAACTCCGTTCCTCCTTCTCGCGCGGTGCCGAGAGAACGAACCGCCAAGGCGCCAAGGTCGCCAAGAGAGACGCCGAGAAAGACGCCGGGAATGGACGAAACCGCAGAGGCGCAGAGAACGCAGAGAAGATCGCGGAGAAACAGGCGCCGTTGTTCGTCTGTTCTTTGCGCCGTCTCTGCGTCCTCTGCGTCTCTGCGG
>JACQGW010000130.1 GCA_016199325.1 Chloroflexota bacterium | reverse complement strand
TTCGGTGTCGTCGTCCAGCACTGGAACGGCGGCCTGAAGGATGATCGGGCCGGCGTCGACGGCGTCGGTGACGAAGTGGACGGTGCAGCCGGTGATCTTCACCCCGTATTCGAGGGCGTCCCGCTGGGCATGGAGGCCGCCACCAAGGGCCGGCAGCAGCGAGGGGTGGACGTTGATCAGTCGGCCGGCGAAGGCGGCCACGAACTCCGGCACCAGGATCCGGTCGAATCCGGCGTTGACGACGAGGTCGACACCCGCCGCCGTGAACGCCTCCAGCATCGCCGTCTGCTGGGCCAGGCGGGACGAGAACGCCGCGCGCTCGTAGACCGCTGTCGGCGCGCCGTGGCGCCGGGCCCGGTCGAGCGCCGGAACGCCGGCGTGGTTCGAGACGACGAGGGCCACGGTGGCGTCCAGGTCGCCGCGAGCGATGGCGTCGAGGATCGCCTGAAGGTTCGTGCCGCGGCCGGAGACGAGCACGCCGAGCCGAATCGTCACATGCCCTCCAGGCAGAACTTGTCCATTTCGAGCTGGACGGGCACCGGATAGTCCCCGTTGAAGCAGGCCATACAGAAGCGATCTTTCGGCTGGCCGACGGCCTTGATCAGCCCGGTGTGCGAGAGGAAGCCCAGGCTATCGGCCCCGACGTACCGCTCGATCTCCTTGACCTCCAGGCGGGCCCCGATGAGCTCGCGCCGCGTCGCCATGTCGACGCCGAAGAAGCACGGGAAGCGGATCGGCGGCGCGCAGATCCGGAGATGCACCTCCCGAGCGCCGGCCTTGCGGAGCAGGCTCACGACCGGCGGCGTCGTCGTGCCGCGCACGATGCTGTCGTCGACGACGACGACCCGCTTGCCGTCGAGGACCTCCTGGAGCGGGTTGAACTTCAGCATGACGCCGGCGTCACGCAGCCGCTGGTCCGGCTGAATGAACGTCCGGCCGATGTAGCGGTTCTTGACAAGGGTCTCGCTGAAGGGAATGCCCGAGGCGCGGCTGAAGCCGATGCCCGCCGGCATGGCCGAATCCGGCACGGCGGTTACGAGGTCGGCGTCCACGGGGTGCTCGGCCCAGAGCTGTTCGCCCATGCGCTCGCGCGCCTGATAGAGGAGGATGCCGCGGATGACGCTGTCGGGGCGGGCAAAGTAGATGTGCTCGAAGACACAGAGCGCCGATCGCTTGCTGGCGACGCCCTCCTCGATGCGGTAGCCGTGGCGGTCGACGATGGCGAGCTCGCCCGGCTGGATCTCCTGGACGAACTGGGCACGGATGGTGTCGAGGGCGCAGCTCTCCGAGGCGATGACGTAGCCGTTTCCCAGCCGCCCGAGCACCAGCGGGCGGACGCCAAGCGGGTCGCGGACGGCGAAGAGCTGGTCGTGGGTCAACAGGGTCAGGCTGTAGGCGCCGTTCAAACGCGGTAGTGCCCGGCGGATCTTCGTCGGCCAATCGTCGCCGGGCGCCTGGGCGATCAGATGGGCGATGACCTCGGAATCGGTGCTCGTCACGAAGCGGCAGCCGCGCTCGGCGAGCTCCTGCCGGAGATAACCGGCGTTGATGACGTTGCCGTTGTGGGCGAGGCCCAGCGGGCCCAGGGGGCTTTCGACGACGAAGGGCTGCGCGTTCGCCGCCTTGCTGGCACCCGTCGTCGAGTAGCGGACGTGGCCGATGGCGATGTCGCCGACGAGGTCGGCGATGTTCTCCTCGGTGAAGACCTGGCTGACGAGCCCCATACCGGTCCGCACCGCCAGATGGCGGCCATCGGCAGTGGCGATTCCGGCGCTCTCCTGGCCCCGATGCTGTAATGCGTAGAGTGCAAAGAAGGTGATCCGGGCGACGTCTTCGCCCGGGGCATAGATGCCAAAGACGCCGCACGAGTGCTGGATCGCCTCCGTCATGCCCCCCTCATCTCGCCGGTGATCGCGCCGGTGATCGCGCCTGCGAACGGCCTCGATCGGCTCCCACTCCCCAGGCTGCGCTCGCCTGTTTGATCCGGACTACCTCCTGGTGCCGGTCCTCAGCCGCTTCTCGCGCTGCTTGATGACCTGGTCGGTCGCCCAGAGCTGCTTGTCGGAGTTGAGGAAGCGCTCGATCGTGACCTCCTTTTCCGTCTGGTCGAGCCACTGGCCGAGCGCCCGGCTTCGCAGTTGCTCGAGCCGATCAGCCTCGATCTCCCGCGTCTCCCGGGCCAGCAGCTTCAGGAGGTAGTAGCCGGTCGGCGTCTCGACTGGCTCGCTGATCTGGCCGACCTGGAGGGCAAAGGCGGCCGTCTCGAAGGCTTCCGGTTGGACGCCGCGCGGCAGCCAGCCCATGTCGCCGCCCTTCTCTTTGTAGGCGGTATCGAGTGTTTTCTCAGTGGCCACCACGGCGAAATCCTCTCCGGCCGTGAGCCGTTTTTGGACCTCGGCGGCCTCTTCCTTCGTCTGGACGAGGATGGCCTGAACGTGGACCTGTTCGGCGCTCGTGGGAACCTGGCTGCGCAGGTACTGGTCGAGCTTCTCCCGCAGGACGTCGTTGCGAACGTAGCCGCGGTACTCCTCTTCGCTCAGGCCGGTCTGGGCGAGGACGAAACGGAGCCGATCCTCGAAATCGGCCTGTCGCTTGGCTTCGTCGACCTGTTCGCCCTCTTGCGGCCTGCCGACAAGCCGGTCCTTCATCCCTGCGGCAACCTCGTCGGGCGCCGCGCTGATGCCGAGCTTGCCGACGCTCTGCGCGATCACCTCGCCGTTGATCAGGTCCTCGACGACCTGAATGCCCATGGAGGCACGCTCCATCTGGAGCTGCTGGAGCTGCTGACCGGCCAGGCCGGCGAGCAGCTTGCTTGTGTCCGACGAGCCGGCCTGGGCCTGCTGGCTCTGGAGCGACTGCTGGACCAGGTCGTACTGGAAGTCCTGGTACATCATGCGCTTGATGTACTCGTTGACGGAGAACGAGCGATCGTTGACGCGGGCGATCGGCTCCAGTCCACGCGCGACGACCTCGCGGTAGTAGCCGTAGGCCGGAATTGCGAAGGCGAGCGTCAGGACGACGGCCCCCAACGCGATGACAAGGCGCTGGAGCCGCCGTTCCCGCTGCCACCGGGAAAGCTGCCGCTGCGTCGGCGGCCGAACCTGCGTTGCCCGTTGCTTACGGGACACGATGAAACCTCTTCTAGCAGGGGCGCGCAAGCCGGGTGATGAGTAATGAGTAATGAGTGAGGAGCGGGCCCCACTCATCACTCATTACTCATCACCCGTCATGGACTACCCCTGACTCCGGGCGCCAACCCCACCCGTAATGCGAATATGCTCGGCCGTAAAGGGAAGCATCGCCAGATGGCGCGCCCGCTTCAGCGCGACGGCCAGGCCGCGCTGATGTTTGGCGCAGGTCCCCGTCTTCCGGCGGGGCTCAATCTTGGCACGGTCAGAGAGGAAGCGCCGCAGCCGGCCCACTTCCTTGTAGTCGATGTGCTCGATCTTGTCGACACAGAAGGCGCAGACCTTTCGCCTGGGCTGAAACTTCCCACGCGGTCGCTCGCGGCCCTCGCGCCGGGGTGGTGGTTTTCTGACCACTCCTGCTCCTTCTCTCTTTCTTCAGTGGTAGACCACTAGAACGGCAGCTCGTCCGCCGTCTGGTCGTCGGTGCCGCCGGTGCCAACGGCCGCCTCTTCGGGCTCCAGCGCCGGCCGCGGCCGGTCGAGAAGAAACACGTCGTTGGCGATGATCTCGAGGTCGGTCATCTTCTGACCCTCTCGACTCTCCCAGAGACGCGTCTGGAAGCGACCGTCGACGTACACCAGTCGTCCCTTCGCGAAGTTCGCACAGCGCTCGGCAACCTGTCCGAAGGTGACCACGGAGAACCACATGGTTTCTTCCTTCCGCTCACCGTCCGCACCCTGTCCCACCGGCCGATTCACCGCCATCCGGAACCGACACCAGGCCCGACCGGCCTGGGAGTAGCGCAGCTCCGGCTCCTTCCCGATGTTGCCAATCGCCGTGATCTTGCAGATCCCCGCCATCGTCGTCCGCGCTCCTTCCCAACTACCTCAACAACACACACTCATTCACCGATGCGCACGAGCAGATGCCGGATAACGTCTTCCGAGAGGCGCAGGCTATTTTCCAGCTCGTCGGACTGCTTGGGGTCGAGCTTGAACTGCATCAGCGTGTAGTAGCCCTCTCGAAAGCGGTTGATCGGGTACGCCAGCTTCCGGCGGCCCCAGGGATCGACCTTGACGATCTGACCGCCCCGTTCCGTGATGAACTGGCTGACCCGGTCGAGCGTTTGCTGGACGTTCTCGTCAACCACCTGGGGGCTGACGATGAAGACCAGTTCGTAGTCGCGCAATGGCACTCCTCCTTTCTCTGGGTTTGCCCTCGCGCGCTCGGCCCGACGAGTGCCAGCGTCGGCGGCACGGGAGCAGAAAGGCAAGTAGGAGAGGCAGCTTGAAACCACCTCTTCTCGTAGCGGCTCGATTATAGCACGGCCGGTCGCGCCCGGCAAGGAATCGCCCAGCGCCGGGCGCTGGCATGTTTCGTGCCGCTGACAACCGATCTCCCGGTTTCCGCTCCGCGCTTCGTGGGTCGAGAGGGTGGCGCCCGGGGGATCGCACAGGATACCCGAAGAGACACGCACAGAGACGGACCACGGAAGGAGGGACATTTTATGGAAGCACCACAACGAGAGCCGGGCGAACGGCCCGAGCCTCGTCCGAGCACGCGCCTGCCGGAGGAAAGCGCCATCCGCGAGCGGCCGCGGATTGTCGCCCGGGCCGCACCCGCGACCTGGGAGATGGAGCGTGAAGACATCGTCAGTTGGGGAGCGATCTGGGCAGGGCTGGTCGGCACCCTGGCAGCGCTCGTGCTGCTCTCCCTGATCGGCGTCGGCGCCGGACTGTCGGCCGCGGCGACGCCGGGCGGCGTGACAACCCCGTCGACGGGGGCCGCGATCTGGGGTGTCGTCGTCACCATCATCGCCTTCTTTTTCGGCGGCTGGCTGGCAGCTCGGACGGCGACCGACGCGAGCACGCTGACCGGCCTGCTCAACGGGGGCATGGTCTGGGGATTGGCGCTCCTGTTGAGCTTTGCGTTCGCCATCGTCGGGCTGGGCTCGCTCCTGGGGCTGCCCATCGCCAGCGTGCTCGGGATCATCGGCCCGCCCGGCGCCGTTCCTGCCCCTACACCGGCAGTACCGCCGGCAGAGGCATCGGCGGTCGCGGTGTGGACGACCGTGCTGGCGCTCGTTCTCGGTCTCGCCAGCGCCCTCATCGGGGGCGTCGTCGGCGCCCGGGCACACCCCTCGGCGGTCGGTAGTCGATAGTCGGCGGTCGGCAGTCGGCGGTCGAGGGTCCGGAACTATTGACTCTCGACCGCCGACTGCCGACCGCCGACCCCCACGAGCCGGTAGCGGAGGAACAGCTCGCTTTCGTGAACGAAGGCTGAGACGAGCGTGGCCCGCCGGACCTGGTCCGGCGGGCGCTCCTCCCCTACCACCATGGTCGGGCCGGTGCCGCTCACGATGGCAGGCGCGATGGTCCAGAAGAGCTCGTCGACGAGATCGGCTCGAAGCAGCGCATCGTTGAGCCGTGGCCCTCCTTCGGCGACGAGGCGCTGGACGCCGAACGCTTGCTGTAGCAGACCGAGTGCTGCCCGCAGGTCCACTTCGGGCTCGCCGATGGCGAGCACGGTCGCGTACCGCTCCAGCTCATGGCGCCGATCAGCCGGCAGGGCGGCGCTCGTGATGACGAGCCGCTCGATCTCCGAGAGGCGAAAGAGCCGCCGGTTCAACGGCAGGTCACCGCTGGCGCTTACTATTGCGGCGATCGGCTGGGCCGGAAGGCCGCGGGCGATCCGGCGGCCGCCAAGCTCCGGCGGGACCCTGGGGTCGACCCCCTCGGCCCGCAGGGTTCCGGCCCCCAACAGGACACAGTGGGCCGCAGCGCGGATCTTTCGCATCGCCAGGTGGTCGACGGCCGATCCGATGGCGGAAGCTCGTCCGCCAATAGCCGCCTTGCCGTCGACGGTTGTCACCATATTCAGCGCGACCGACGGCCGATAGGGCCGCGCCGGCAACAGCGTGAGGTCGTCGTAGAGCGACATGGGATCAATCGAAGGAGCGGTCGACGGATACATCTGCTGCATGGTCATGAGCATACCACAAATCGGAGTGGCCCTTCCGGCGAATCCGTTCCCCAATTGGCTCGCCCCTGCACTGTCACGTGTACTGGCATGCAGCATGCGCGAACGAACCCGGTGGAACACCACCCTGGTGGCCGGCCACGCTGATTTGATGGATGAGGCTTGCCGATTTCATGCGTCATACGGTGGAGGCATTGCAGTGACACACGGCCGACTCGCGCTCTACGCCGGTTCTGCCAACCCTGAGCTGGCCGCCGCCGTGGCCGGCCAGCTCGGCATCTCGCTCGGCCGCATGCGGCTACGCCACTTTCCCGATGGCGAGGTCCACGTCCAGATCGAAGAGAGCATCCGTGGGCGCGACGTCTACCTCCTTCAGTCGACCGGCCCGCCGGTGAACGAGCACCTGATGGAGCTGCTGGTCATGATCGACGCCTTTCACCGGGCCTCGGCCGGCCGCCTGACGGCGGTGATCCCCTACTACGGCTACTCACGCCAGGAGAAGAAGTCGACCGGGCGCGAGCCGATCTCCGCGAAGCTGGTCGCCGATCTGCTCACGTGCGCCGGCGTCCAGCGCGTCGTCTCCATCGACCTGCATACGCCGGCTATCCAGGGCTTCTTCGACATCGGGATGGACCACCTGACCGCCGTGCCGATCCTGATCGACTACCTCGTGCCCAGGCGTCCGGCCGACGGCGTCGTCGTCGCGCCCGACGTCGGACGAGCCAAGCTGGCCGACAAGTACGCCACCAGTCTGGGTCTGCCGATGGCGATTGTCTACAAGGAGCGAGAGCCCGGCGGGCTCATTACGGCACGAGAGGTTGTCGGAGAGGTGAGCGGCCGAACGCCGATCGTGATCGACGACATGATCAGCACGGGGAGCACTATCGAGCGGGCAGTTGAAGTGCTCCTGCGGCATGGAGCAAAGCCGGCCATCGTCGTCGCCGTGACCCATCCAGTCCTGGTCGGCCCGGCCATCGAGCGGCTGGCCCATCCGGCGATTCACGAGGTGGTCGTCACCGACACGATCCCGATCCCGCCGGAGAAGCGCCTGCCGAAGCTCCACGTCCGCACCGTCGCTAGCCTGCTGGCAGAAGCCATCGGCCGCCTGCACCGCGAGGAATCGATAAGCGCCATCTTCCGCCGACCGTTTACCGAGTACGGTGTGTGAGTGATGGGTCAAACGTCATACGTCATGCGTCATGCGTCATGCGTCATGCGTGGGGAGTGATGGCTGACGAGTGACGAATGACGCATGACGAGTAACGGGTGGGCGATGAGGGGCTCGAACCCCCGGCCTCCTCGGTGTAAACGAGGCGCTCTAGCCAACTGAGCTAATCGCCCTGGCGCTGCGGGCCTGTGCCCTGGATAATAGCATCGGACGTGGCGGGCTGTCAAAGATGGCAAGTCCGGCAAGTGGCAGCCGCTCCACAAATGGCACGCTATCATGTACTATACGACCGTCCATGATTGCGATTCAACGGGCCAAACCGGATCGGTCGAAGCTCAACCAGGCGGCGATTCTGCCGTACCAACTCCGTCCGATCGATTTCGAGATGGCGATGCAGGATGTCTATGACTTGCTGTTCGACATCAACACGGCTCTCGTTTCTCGCGACCTCCCACGCCTCGAGGAGACCGTCAGGCCAGCGATCTTTAGCGGCATCATGAGTGACGCGCTGGCCGCATCGCTCGCTCGGCATTCGCGTGTGCTCACGATCAATCGGTTCCACAACGGGCACCCTGACCTCATACCGGCCGGACGCTACCCAAATGACGCCGTGCAGGCAGGCGATGAGGGTGTCGAGGTCAAGGCGACGAAAGGACGAGGCGCCGTCGATACCCATGGTGCGCGAGAAGCTTGGCTCTGCGTCTTCCGTTACGAAGTCGACTCGACGACGCAGCCGGTCATGAATCGGGCGCCGACGCGTCTTGTCGAGATCCTCCTGGCGAGGCTGACCCGGGACGACTACCGCAGGAACCCCCGCGGCGAGCTCGGTACTAGGACGGCGAGTCCAAATGAGCAAGGAATGAGGAAGCTGCGGGCGAACTGGGTGTATCGCGAGTGACTCTGCCGATACCCGGCAGCCGGGCAAGCGCTGGAATTGCTTCAACAGCCAGGTGTGCATACTCCGGGTTTTTCTCGAGGCCGATCGCACGATAGCCCACGGCCTCAGCCGCTGCCAGCGTTGAGCCGCTGCCGGAGAACGTATCCAGGACGGTTCCCTCGCCAAGCGGCAGGCTGGCCCGCACCAGGTGGCGCATCAACCGCTGTGGCTTGAGGGAGGGGTGAGCGGCAATCCGGCGCTCCGCCTGGCCGGCGGGGGGGCAGGCAAAGACGTCGGCGAACGGCTGCGCCTCGCTGATACGCCGCAGCCCTCCCGTTTTCCACTTGCGCAGGTTGTCGGCCACGCGGCCTTCGCACGGCTTCCGAAAGATGCCCCAGGGCTCGAAGTGACTTCTTGGCATCACGCTGACGCCGGAGAACTCCTGTTCCGCTCCCTTGGGACGGTCGCCGCCGCGCAGCGTCGTGACCAGACGAATGAGCTCGCCCCGCTGCTCGAAGCCGGCTGCCTGAATCGCCGTGTACACCCGGGTCGACAGCAGCGGGTTCGTTGCGATGAAGATGTGCCCGCCCGGAACAAGCGCCGCGTGGACCAACCGGGCCCATTCGCCGAAGAAGTCGCTCATGAGCGCGAGCTCTTCGGGCGTCTGGACCGTGAAGCGCGGGAGTGGCGAGCGAGCGTAGCCATCGAGGCTTGGCGGGATTCGCCAGACGCCTCCACGCCCGTTCTTCAGCTTCTCCAGATGGGATTCCTGGAACTCGATGAAGCCGTAGGGCGGATCGGTCACGACGGCGTGGATCGAGCTCGGCTCGCGCCGCTGGAGCCAGTCGAAGCAATCGATCTGGTACAGCTCGACAAGCTCGCTCCGGTAGATTGGCGCTGGATGGGCAACTGCCATCGTGGGGCCTCTCCTGGCGTCACTGCACCTTCCTGCGTCCGATAGTAGCACAAGCAGCCGAAGGATGCACTGAGCGGCAAGTCCGACAGGTGGCTGCCGATTGAGCGCCCCGATGGCCCATGCTACAATGGTGCTGGAGATAGTGGTCCGCTCGGAAGGGAGCCTGGGATGGACGTCAAGCTGCTGACCTCGCTCGCGGCAACCCTCGTCGCCTTCGTCTTCGCCGGCCTGGTGTTCGGCCAGTATCGGGCCCGCGGGCGGCCGAACCAGCTCGTCTGGTCGGTTGCGCTGGCGATCTTCGGGGTCGCGACGGGCTGCCAGGTGCTGGCCGAGGCAGGCGGCTGGAACAGTCTCATCTATCGCCTCTGGTACTTGAGCGGCGCGCTCCTGGGCGTCGTCTATCTGGGCCTGGGGACTGTCTACCTGATGGCCGCACGGCGGACAGCCAACGGCGTCGCGGCGGTCGTCGTCGTCGCCTCGCTGGTTGCCGGCGGGCTCGTGCTGACCGCGCCGGTCGACCTGGCCGCGGCGCTGGGGTCCGGCTCCATCAGCGGTGAGGGAATGCCCCGGTACGTCCGGCTGCTGACGCCGATCTTCAACACGCTCGGCACGCTGGCGCTCGTCGGCGGCGCCCTCCGGTCGGCCTGGCTGTTCCGGCAGAAGAGCCTCTACCCGCATCGGGTCGTCGCCAACGTCATCATCGCAGTGGGGGCGCTCGTCGTCGCCCTGGGCGGAACGCTCGCCCGCTTCGGCCGGCCCGAGTTCATCTACCTGACCGAGCTCGTCGGCATCGCCATCCTGTTCATCGGCTTCCTCAAGAGCACCGAGCAGGTCGGAAAAGAGGCCCTGCCGCAGCAGCGGCCCATGGGCGTCCAGTAGCGCCGAGTCTGGAGTCGCGGCCGAAAGGCGAGAGAGATCGCGTTTCACGTCGCAGTTGAAGAGGACGAGCGATGGCCAACGACGAAGCTGTGCCATCTCCACGCGCGTGGTCCCAGCGCCGCCTGCTGGTCGTCCCACTTGCCCGAGCCGTCGCCGGTGGTGTCGCCGGGATTGCCGCGTTTTCGCCGGACGCCCAACGGTACCTGCTCTCGCTGCTCATCTTCTCGGTCGCCAATGGCGCGTATGCGCTGATCTTCAACCTCTACCTCCTGGATCTGGGCTACGACACGGCCTTCCTCGGCGGCGTGCTCGCGTTCTCCTCCCTGGCGGTCGCCGTGTTCTCGCTCCCCGTCGGCATGCTGACCGACCGGCTGGGCCGGGGGCGGACGATGATGGTGAGCGAGCTGGTGATCGGCGTCGGCGTGATCGGGCAGGCGCTCTTCCCGGGGCCGGTCCAGCTCTATGCGCTCGCCTTCGTCCTTGGCGCCGGCCTGGCCGGCTACGGAGTGGTGTACGGACCCTTTCTCACCGAGAGCTCGACGCCGCGGGACCGGCTTCAGCTCTTCAGCTTCGCCACGATCCTCGCCTTCGCGGGCGCCTCGGTCGGCCAGATCGCCGGCGCCTTCCTCCCGAACGCCGTCCCGGCCGGGCCGAGCCTTGCCGACCGCTACCGCGTGACGCTCGTCCTGAGCGGACTGGTGGCGATGGCGGCCATGGCGCCGATGCTGCGCGTCCGGGCGGCAGGTGGGCAATCCACACGGCCGCGGCTGGGCGACGTTCTCCGAGACATCCGGGGCATCACTGGCCAGCTCCTGGTCATCCACGTCTTCCTGGGCCTCCAGTACGGGCTGACGTACCCGTTTTTCAACCTGTTCTTCGTCCAGCAGCTTCAGGCAAGCCGTGAGGAGTACGGGCTCATCTCCTCATTGGCGATTGTGCCGAGTGTGCTGGGGCCGCTCCTCAGCCCCGCGATCGGACGGCGCTGGGGCACCCTGGCGGGCGCGCTGGTGACCCGAACGCTCATGGGCACGTCCATTCTGGCGCTGGCCCTGGCGCCGACCGCGGGCGCCGGCGCAGTTGCCCTCTGGCTGCGCTCCTTCATCATGGCGCTCGCGGTGCCCTTGCTCGACTCCTTCCTGATGGAGCGGATCGACCCGCGGGCACGGGCCTCGATCGCGGGGCTCCTGGTGATCGGCTGGTATCTCGCCGCCACCGTCGGCACGGCCGCGGCCGGCTGGCTGATCGCCGGCTGGGGCTACCAGCCGCCCTTCCTCATCGCAGTGGGGCTGCACGTCGCCATGGGCGCCGTCTGCTGGTGGTTCTTTGGTCAGCCAGCCCGAGAGCGGCGGAAGATGGAAGGGTGACAGGACCCGTTTTCTGCAATCGCGCGTACACTACCCTCGGCCATTTCCCCTTTCCCGGCCAGCAGTGTATACTAGCCCTCGGGACTCCACTTGCTTCCGGTGGATCGGAGGAGCTGCACCGATGCTCGAGACCGGCGTTCCAAACCTGGACCTGCTGCTTGGCGGCGGTGTGCCCGACGGGGCTATCCTACTGGTCGTCGGTCCGTCCGGCTCCGGGAAGACCACGCTCGCCTTCCAGATGGCCTTCCACGTTGCCGCCCACGGCGGACGCGCCCTGTGCGTCTCGACCACCTCCGAGCCGCCGACCAAGCTGATCCAGCACCTGCGGCCTTTCTCGTTCTACGACGAGCGTCAGATCGGCGAGCGGCTTTTCCTCCTCAGCGCCTACCCCCTCGTCAAAGAGGGGCCGGGACGCCTCCTCGACGCGCTGGTGCAGGCGGTGCGGGAGCGCCAGGCGGCGATCGCGGTCGTCGACGGGCTGATGACCATCCGTGATCTCCACCCGGGGCCCCGGGAGCTTCGAGAGTTCATCTACGAGCTGGGGGCGACCCTGACGGCGCTGGGCTGCACAACCGTGCTGACCAGCAGCGGGATCGACTCCGGTCCGGCCCACGAGTTCGCCGAGCTGACGGTCGCCGACGGCATCGTCGAGCTGGGGATGCGCGACGTCGGCACCCGAACGCTTCGGACCATCCGGGTCCGGAAGATGCGCGGGCTTCCATCGGTCCTGGGAGAGCATGCGCTCCGGATAGACGGCCGGGGCCTGACGGCGTTCCCCAGGCTCGAGTCGATCGTCGAGCCCATCGACGTCGGGCTGAGCCGGGAGCGGACGCCGCTGGGGCTGCCGGAGCTGGACGCGATGATGGCCGGTGGCCTCGTCGCCGGGAGCGTCACCCTGCTGGCCGGTGCGCCGGGGACGGGGAAGACGCTCGCCGGCCTCCAGTTCATCATGGAGGGAGTGCGGCGGGGGGAGAAGGGGCTGATCGTCTGCTTTCGGGAGACCAGGCGCCACCTCGTCGATCGGGCGGGCGCCTTCGGCCTGGACCTGGCAGGCGCCGTCGCCGCAGCGCGCGCCGTCGTCCTCCACCGCCCGCCGGTCGATCTCATCGCCGACGAGGTCGCCTGGAACGTGCGCCAGCAGGTCATTTCCTTTGCGCCACAGCGGCTGCTCCTGGACGACTTCGACGAGCTGGACCACGCTATCGGCGACGAGCCGCGCCGGCGGGGATTCCTGGCCGGCCTGACCGGCCTCCTGGTGGGCCGGGGCATCACCAGCCTCGTAACCAAGGAGATCCCGCAGGTGATCGGGCCGGAGCTGGACTTCAGCGGCGCGCCGCTGGCCACGCTCGCCGAGAACCTCATCCTCCTCCGCTACGTCGAGTTCCGCGGCGAGCTGCACCGCATCATCTCCATCCTGAAGATGCGGGATACCGATCACGACCGCTCGATTCGGGAGTACGCGATCACCGATCGCGGCCTCCAGGTGCTCGCCAGGCTGGCGACCGCCGAGGGGCTGCTCACGGGCATCGCCCGGCTTCCCTCCGAGGCGCGCGTGAAGCGGAGAGAGAACCGGGCGGAGAGGGGCGTCTGAGATGAGTCACTTTGCCGGCGAGTACCGCGGCGTGGCGCTGCGCCTGCTGGCGGCCGAAGGTGGCGAATGCCAGGATCCGGAGGCACTGGCGGCGGGGACCGAGCGGGCCCTCCAGAAGCTCCGCCGGGGGCTGGGCAAGCTGATCGGGCCGATGGGCTTCCACACGCTGCTCACCCGGGCACTCACGCTCGCGCAGGCGGACTTCCCATTCCTTCGGCACGTCCAGGTCGAGCCCGATGCGGACGACGTCCTGCGGGGGCTGGGCGAATCCGTCCTGGGGCGAGACCCCGACGAGGCCCGAGAGAGCCTCGTCGCCATCCTGGCCAACTTCATCGGGTTGCTGGCGAGCTTCATCGGCGACCGCCTCGCCCTGCACCTGGCGCGCGAGATCTGGCCAACGGTTCAGCTTGACGACATCAGTTCTAGATAGACCGGCAATGCTGCCGCCGTGAACGGCGGGCCTGGCTTCCAAATCAGAGGCCCGCCGTTCACGGCGGCGGGCAACAGTAGTCCTGCTGGATCATTTTGCTCAGAGGGGAGAGGGAGCTACGTCGTGACTGAGCGAGGAAGAGTGTCCATCAAGAAGCTGCCCAGCGGCGTGCCGGGCCTCGACCCGGTCCTGGGCGGTGGCCTCCCCGAATACTCCTTCAACTTGATCGCCGGTGGGCCGGGGTCGGGGAAGACCACCCTCGTCCATCAGATGGCCTTCGCCAACGCGGCCGCCGGTCGCTCAACTCTCTATTTCACTGTCCTGGGCGAGCCGCCCCTGAAGATGCTCCGCTACCAGCAGCAGTTCAGCTTCTTCGACCCCGAAAAGGTGAACGGCACCCTCCGTTTTGTCAACCTGAGCCGCGAGGCGCTGGAAGAGCGCCTGGGCCAGGTGCTGGCGAGCATCGTCCAGGAGGTCGAGGCGCGCGAGCCGGACATCGTCGTCGTGGATTCCTTCCGGACGGTCGTCCGGACGGCCCTGGCCGGGACGGCCGGCGAGATGGAGCTCCAGGCGTTCGTCCAGCGCCTCGCGCTCTACCTGTCGAGCTGGCATGCGACAACCTTCCTGGTCGGCGAGTACGTCGAGAGCGAGATCCGGGATAACCCGGTCTTCACTGTGGCCGACGGCATCATCTGGGTCTCTCAGAACCTCGAGCGGAACTCGATCGTCCGGAAGCTCCAGGTGATGAAAATGCGCGGCCAGGCGCCCATGCCGGGGCTCCACACCTTCCGGATCACCGACGACGGCATCGACGTCTTCCCGCGCACACCGCCCCTCGTCCCGGAGCGGGAGCGGGTCCATCCGCGCGCGCGCCTCTCGTCCGGCGTGTCGGGCCTGGACGAGATGATGGGCGGCGGCATCCCGGCGGGGGACTCGGTGCTCGTGGCCGGACCCTCCGGCTCGGGCAAGACGGCGCTTGCCACCCAGTTCATCGCCGAAGGGGTCCGGCGTGGCGAGAAGGGAGTCATCGCCGTCTTCGAGGAGCACCCCAAGGAGTTCATCGAGCGGGCCAAGGATCTGGGCTTCGACCTGGCGGCGATGGTTCGGGAGGGCAACCTGCGGGTCCTCTACCTGCGCCCGCTGGACCTCTCGGTGGACGAGACGCTCCGGGAGATCCGAGCGTGGGTCGAGGAGATCGGGGCCGGTCGGGTGGCCATCGATTCGCTCTCCGGCTTCGAGCTGGCGCTGGCGCCGACCTTCCGGGAGGACTTTCGCGAGTCGCTCTACCGGATGGTTGGGTCGCTGACCGGCCTCGGCACCACCGTGCTGATGACCGTCGAGATCGTCGAATCCTACACCGACCTCATCTTCAGTTCCCACGCGGTCTCCTTCCTGACCGACGACCTCATCCTGCAGCGCTACATCGAGCTCGAGGGCCAGCTCCAGAAAGTGATCACGGTGGTCAAAATGCGCGGCAGCCAGCACAGCAAGGACCTCCGGGCGTACGAGGTGACCTCCCGCGGCCTGGTGATCGGCAGGGTGCTCCGGGAGTACCGCGGCCTGATCACCGGCGTGCCCGAGCTGGTCGCGCCCCGGCGGCCGCCCTATCCGGGGCTGAGCGACCGGGAGATGCTGGTGCTCCAGACGCTCCTCGACCTCGGCCAGGCATCCGCCGAAGAGACAGCAGCCCGAACCGGCCTGCGCCGCCCCGACCTCACCCGCGCTCTCGATCGGCTCCTGGCCCTGAACTACGCCATTCGGGTCCAGGAGGAGGGTCGGGCTGTCTACCGGCCGGTCGCGCGGGCGCTCGGAGGCTAAGAGGCGAGCTCGTAGTCGGCCTTGGCCGACTTTGCAACGGTAGCCTGCGGTTTCAACCGCCAGGCTCTTCTCCTGCTATCGGCAGCGTGAAGCGGAAGGTCACGTAGCTCGTGCCATCGCTTTCGCAGCGGATCTGGCCTCCGTGTGCCTCGACGATCCCGCGGGTGATGTACAGTCCGAGGCCGAGCCCCTCGGCTCGCCGCGTCCGCGGCCCCTGGACGAACCGCTCGAAGAGGGTCGTTCGCTGTTCCTCCGGAATGCCGACGCCGAAGTTCGTGACGGCCACCTCGGCGAAGCCGGGGCGACCGGGATGGAGGTCGACGCGGATGGGCGTCCCGGGTGAGCTATAGCGAGCGGCGTTGACGAGCAGGTTCGCCAGGGCTTGATGGAGCCGCTGTGGGTCGGCCATGACGATCGCATTCAGGTTCCCCCCGAGCTCGGCGGCGCGGTCGCCCAGGCTCTCCCGCAATTGCTCGATCACCTGACGAACGGACGCCGCCAGATCGAGGGGGTGCCGCTCCAGAGCGAACTGCCTCGTCTCGACGCGCGACGCGTCGAGGAGATCGCTCGCCATCCGTTCGAGCTGGCGAACGCTCGAGCTGACGTTCGCCAGCATCCGCTGCTCCTCGGGGCCGCCGTGTCGCTCGGCCGGCAGGCGGGCGAGCAGCACGGTATAGCCCTTGATGGCCGTAATGGGCGCTCGCAGGTCGTGAGCGACCATGGAGACGAACTCCTCACGTACCTGATGGAGCTCCGCGAGCGCCGAGATGTCCTGGAGGCTGACGACGAACCCGATGACGCCGTCCTCGTCGGCGATGGCAGCGGCGTTGACCAGCGTTGGGGAGAATTCGCCGTCGGGCCGACAGATCCTCGTCTCCTCGCCGGCGATGGTCTCCCCCCGGAGCGCCCGTACCACCGGCGACTGTTCGGCCGGGAACGGCGTGCCGTCGACGGCCCGGATCCGGTCGGCGAGGATCGACCGAGTGACCGTGCAGTCGTCCGTGCCGCAAAGAAGCAGCCGGGCCTGGCGATTGGTGATGACCCGATCGGCAAGGGCGTCCAGGAAGAAGACGCCGTTCGGCGACGATTCGATGACGGCGTCCAGCCGAACGCGCTCGTGCTCGACCTGGTCGGCGAGCCGGGCGCGCTCAATCGCCAGCGCGGCGATGTCGACCATCGGCTGGAGCCGCCGGGCCAGACCGTCGGCCACGGCGGCCGGCTTGACCTCCTGCCAGGCCAGGCCGGCGACGCCGATCAACCGGTTGCCGATCCGCAGCGGTAGCATGATGGTCGTGTGGATATTCTGATTAGCGATGGTCTGGAGGAACGATCCGTGGGTGCGCGGGTCGGCCTGGACGTCGAGGACGACGAGGGGCTGGCCGCCCGCGGCAACCCGGCCGACCAGCCCCTCGCCCAGTCTGAGCCGGTACCGAATGCTCGCGTCGGCGGCCAGGGCCTGCCAGCCTGTCGACTGGAGAACCAGCGTCGCCCCGTCGTCGGCGAGCAGCCAGAGAGCGCCGGTGTTCGCGCCGATCCGCTTCACCATCTGGCTGATCAACTCGTCCACGGCCACGATCAGGCGCAGTGGCCGCAGCGCAACCCGCGAGACCGCATCCAGATCGGCGACCATCCGATCGGCACGCGCGCGGACGGCGGCCAGCTCGGCAGAGAGGCCGTGCGACTCGACGGCTCCTGCCAGGATGTGCTCCACCTCGGCGAGGGTCGTGAGCTGCCAGGGCGACAGGCGCCTGGCCGTGCGGCAGACACCGCCGAGGACCCCGACCAGCCTCCCATGCGCGGCCAGCGGGACGGCGACCTCGGTCCGGACGCCAAGCCGCTCGGAGAGATACTGCGACATCGCCGGGCGTGCCGACAGCGGCGTTCGATCGTCGAGGATCACCGCCGAGCCCGACGCTGCCGCCTGCGCGACGAGGTTCGGCGCGTCGAACGAGCACTCGGCGATCAGATCGGCCACCTCCGGTGGCAGGTTGTGGTGGATCAGCAAGCTGAGCCTGCGACGGTCTGCCTCGGCCAGCCAGATGGCGCAGATCTCGGCGTCCATCGGGTCCGCGATCCGGCGGAGGGCGCGCGCGAGTCCGGCGAGCGGAGGGGTGTCTTCGGTTACCGCCCGAGCCACGTCCAGGGCGATTCGCTCTGTCTCCAGCCTCGTCTCTTCCTCGGTGACGTCCACGATCGTCGCGAGGCCGCCGATCACGACGCCGTCGGCGCCGGCGATCGGCTGTCCTTCGACGACGACCAGACGGCTCCCAGACTCCGGCACGACGATGCGGAACCGTTGCGGCAGCACCGTTTCGCCGCGCCTCAGGCGCTGGCTCGGCCTGCCGGCCGTCGGGACGGGCTTGCCGTCCGGGGTGAAGAGCCGGCGGACGCCCATGATCAGCTCGATGGGCCACCAGTCCTCCGCGGTGCCGGTGACGCCGAGAAGTCGGCGACCGGCCGCGTTCAGCCGCAGCCGCTCACGCTGAAAGTCGTAGAGAACGACTGCCTGAGGCAGGTTCTCGAGAAGGATCGCGAGCTGGGACTGGCCCACGATTGGACGATCTGTCATGACTGCCTCAGACGGAATGCGGATCGAAGCGAGAAACTAAGCAGGTTCCATGCCAGTATACCCGCGGGCAGGGGGGCCGACAAGATGATCATGGACGCGGGGGGCGTCGCGCCATCTCGCGCCATACGACCGCTGTAGGGGCGGCTCGGGAGCCGCCCGCCCGATTCGAGAACCGGGGCGGTTCTCGAACGCCCCTACAGCCGACCGGCGGCCGTCCACGCAAAACCCTGGCGGCCGTCCGCGGACGCATCTGATCCGTCCAGATGATCCGGCAGGAGTACTCCTGCAGCAGTACTCCTGCCTGCCGCCGTGAACGGCGGGCCTCTGATTTGGAGACCAGGCCCGCCGTTCACGGCAGCAGCATTGCCGTGCTGACATCCGAGAACCCCACGCCGGCCCTCCCCGTCCGCGGCGAGGGAGCCGCTCTGCTTCCCCCCGCCGACGAGGGGATTGAGGGGGTCCGTTGTCGGAGCGGCTCTTAGTCTGAGCGGGAAGCCCGGCGTGGCACGCAAATTGCGGCAGCATTACACTCACGCAGCATCCACAGACAGCTCCAATGCCGGCGATCCGATCGTTCGAGCAGCAACACCGGGAGATTGGCAGGGGATGCCTCTCAGACACTGAGGGAACCCGGGCGGGGCCGACGGCGCAGAGCGAGCCACCTGCCAGCAGGTGCGCCCGGCCTACCGAGAGCACGGGAAGAGAGTCGCAGCAGTATGGCTGGTCACGAGTCCTGCGCTCGCCAGGCGAGTACCGCATTCGGCCGCTGGCTCATCGGCGTGGCCAGCGCCCTGACGGTGGTGCATGGCGGCGTCGCGCTCGTCTGGGGGGCGGGGCCGATCATCGCGGTCTTCCCCTGGTACGTGCCGATGATGCACAGCTTCCTGGCGCTGGCCGCGCTGAGCATCGCCTTTCTCGGCTTCGGGCGCTATCAGGTCCGGCGCGAGCCGACCCCCTTCTGGATCGGCATGGGCTTCGGCGTCTTCGCCGTGTTCGCCATCTTCTACGTGCTCTCCTGGCCGGGTCTCCTGCCCGACGATCGGGGCCTCATCGCCCGGCTCCCGAATACCTCCGCCTGGCTCTGGAGCCTGAAGTTCAGCGGCCTGGCAGCCGCTCTGCTGGCAGCAGTCACCATCCGCTGGCCAAGCGCGGGCGCCGCGGGCGGGCGCTGGTGGCTCTGGCCGACGGTAGCCGGAGTGGCCGCCACGGCGATCGTCGGCCTTTCACTGGCGTTTGAGGAGCTCCTTCCCTCGCTTGTCGTTGACGGGTTCTGGTCCTCGCTTACGGTTGGCTGGCTCTATGCCCTGTTGGTGGCGTTCGCGCTCGGCACAGGGCTCTCGGCTCACCGCTATCGGCGCGCCGGTGACTCCCTCCTCGGCTATGTGGCGCTGGCGGAGCTGCTCTTCGTCTTTGCGCTCCTCACGGTCCTCATCGGCGGCAAGCGCTACGACCTGTGGTGGTACTGGCAGCGATTCCTCTGGGTCGGCGGCTTCTCCGCGATCCTGTTCGGCCTGCTCTCCGAGTACGTGCTCCTGTACCAACGGGAGCGAGAGACGGCGGCGAGGCTCCACGATACCCTCGGCCAGCTCAAGGCCCTGTTGAGCAACATGGCCGATGCCGTGTTCGTCGTCGACGCCGACCGGCGGCTGTTCGACGCCAATTCGGCTGCGCTGAGCCTCACCGGCTTGGTTCGGGAGGATCTCGGCCGATCCATCGTCGAGCTCATCGACCGTCTCGATCTCCGCCACCTCGATGGCAGCCGACTCCAGCCGGAAGAACTGGCAGGCGAACGGGCCATAGGTGGGGAGACTTTTACCGGCCGCGAGGTCCGGCTACGGAAGCCGTCGGGCGAAGAACGGCTGGTCAGCTTCAGCGGAGCGCCAGTCCCGGACGAGGAGGGCCGGGTGACCCTGGCGGTCGTGGTTGGCCGTGACATCACCGAGGAGCGGCGGCGGGAGCGAGCCCGGCTCGGTCTGGCGCGAGTTGCGCAGAAGATCGCCGCCTCCGCGAGCGCTGAGGAGGCCCTGGCGATCGCCGCCAGCGAGCTCGTGGCGAGCTTCGATATCGCCCTCGCGCGAGTCTGGCTCTGGGATGAGACCGCGCAGGTGCTGGTACTGCAAGCGAGCGCCGGGTTCTCCAGCCGTGTTGCCGCCAGTGGCTCCCAGTTCGGCCGTCTCCGGCTCGACCAGTCGCCCATCGGCGCCATCGCCGCCGGCCGATGGGCCTTCTCGACCAACGAGCTGCTGAGCGAGCGCTGGCTTCAGGATCGAGAGCAGGCCAGACGGCAGAGAATAGCTGCCTTTGCCGGGTTCCCGCTGCTCGCCACCGATCGGCTGCTTGGCGTCATGGGGGTGTTCAGTTGCCGCCGGTGGGATCAGGACGATCTCATCGCGCTGGCGACATTCGCCGACCAGCTCGCCATTGCGATTGAGAAAGCCCGCCTGCTGGCCCAGCTCCAGGTCGCCCTCAAGCTCCGCGAGGAGTTCATCGCCGCCGCCGCCCACGAGCTCCGGACGCCGCTCACCAGCCTCAAGGGCTACGTCGGCCTGCTGCAGAGGCTCGCTGGGACTCGTCCGGCAGCGAGCGACCGGCTGCTCGGAGCGATCGATCGCAGCGTCGGCCGTGTCGCCCGGCTCGCCGGGGAGCTGGTCCAGGTGGCCGACCTGGAGCGCGGTACGTTGCCGCTGCGGACCGAGCGCTTCGACCTGGCCGAGCTCGCCCACCAGATGGTTGGGGAGGTCCAAACGGAGCATCCCGGCTACCACTTCCGCCTCGAAACGACGCCGGCCGGCGTCGTCGCCGACCGCGAGCAGATCGCCCAGACCATCCGGCACCTGATCGAGAACGCCATCAAGTACCAGTCGCGGAGCGGCGACGTTGCCGTCGCCGTCGAGGTCGTGGCGGGCGAGGCCGTGCTCGGCGTCCGCGACGGCGGCGTCGGCATCTCGCCGGAGCGCCTGCCGTACGTCTTCGAGCCGATGTACGAGCCGATCCCGTCCGGCGCACCGGGCTACGTCGGCGTCGTCGGCCTTGGCCTCGGGATCAGCAAACGGGTGATCGAGCTCCACGGCGGGAGGATCTGGGTCGAGTCCGAGGTTGGGCGGGGGAGCACCTTCCACTTTGCGCTGCCGCTCAGCCAGCCTGGCGGCAGTCAAGCGGTCCGGGAGACGTAGCCGGAGGGCAGTCCGTGGCGACGCCGAACGAGACGACCATCCTCTTATGTAACCCTCAGTACGTTTGAGCGATTCCGAGACACAACGAACCGCCAAGACGCCAAGATCGCCAAGAGAGATAGCGAG
>JACQGW010000129.1 GCA_016199325.1 Chloroflexota bacterium | reverse complement strand
TGCTGAGCCGCAGCGACCGTCATGCTGAGCCGCAGCGACCGTCATGCTGAGCCGCAGCGACCGTCATGCTGAGCCGCAGCGAAGCATCTCCCGGGCGCTGTCCGTCCTTCCGCCCGTCTTGCTGTGCCGCAGCGATGCTTCTCCCGGGCTCTGCCCGTTCCCCCGCCCGTCATGCTGAGCCGCAGCGAAGCATCTCCCGGGCGCTGCCGGTCCAGACAGGGGAGATGCTTCGCTGCGGCTCAGCATAACGGAGTTCCCACGAGCTCCCACGAGTCCCCAAGCCAGCAACGCTCGCGTCGCCCGAGCCGTCCAGGGAGGGAGAGCTTCGAGGTCTTTCTCGGCACGCCGCGTGAGGCGAACCTCGAACCGATCACTCTGCATCTAAGGTGATGTCGTGCTCGTGGGCGAATGCCTGCAACGTTCGGGTCTTTCCCTCACGGTATTCCTTCTCCGCGTGTTCGGCCAGGAGGTCGAAGGGGTTGTCCGCCCTGGCGTACCGTAGAATCGCCCCCCGACGCTTGAAGAAGAACGTGTCCTCATCATGGTGAGACGCTCGTCAGGCGTTGATCTGGGCCGGCCGCTCGGCGGGCCGTCGGGCGGCGAAGCGCTGGCGCCTGGCGAGCGTCCAGAGCGTGAAGTCGGCGACCGTTGCGGCGAGGGCGATGGCGCCGAGGCCGAGCAGGCGCGGGTTCCGGGCGCCCTGGAGCCAGGCCAGCAGCACGCCGGCGGTGTCGCCGGCATCCGAGATGCCCCGAGCGAGGATCCACGGTGCGACGTTGCCGCCGTGCGTCGCCGCCGACCAGATGCCCAGACCGATGATGGTATCGCGCACGCCGACCGAGCGGATGGCGACGTCGGCGGCCGGGTCGTCGGGCGCCGGCAGACCGGACGTTCTGGCGAACCACCGCGGCGCCACGAACGAGACGACGCCGAAGGCGGCGCTGATGACCCCCAGCGAGACGACGCTTTGCTGAAGCCAGTCCCCCGGGACGGGGAACGGAATGATCTTTGCCATGGCGCTGCTCCTTGAAGGCCGGGCTTGGCGCCCCACCCCCTCAATTGTAGCAGATAGGCGGCGGGGAACGGGCTGTCAACGGGGGAACGAGCTGTCAACGGGGGAACGAGCTGTCAACGGATTCGGGGAACGGATTGAACGGATGGTCGTCTGGCTGGTAGAATTCCGTGCGACGGCGGTGCCCCGCCGGGCAGGGGTAAACCGGCGGATGCGGGGAGCGGATTGCAAGGGATGTCGGTTGCTCTTCCTGCGGCCACAGATTACCATTGGTCTGTTGGTCTGTAGAAGTTCCTGGTGTGGAGGTCCTATCGATGGCGAGGAAGACAAGGAAGGCGACCTTTAGCTTGCCTGAAGATATGTTGGTCGCAGTGGACGAAGCGGTCGGCGAGGGAGTCGCTCCGAGCAAGAACGCACTCGTGGAGCGGGCGCTGGTCCGAGAGCTCAAAGAGATCCGGCGGCAGACGCGAAGGGCCCGCTGGGAAGAGGCGGCGCGAGCCCCGCTCTTTCTGAAGGACCTGGACGAGATCGATGCGGCTTTTCGCTCGGCTGACGCTGAAACCGCCGAGCGGCTCGGCTGATGGCCGCTCTGCAGTGGGCGGTGGTGGAGGCGGACCTGGACCCCGTACGCGGGTCAGAGCAGCGGGGACAGCGGCCGGTGCTCATCGTGAGCGACGAGGAGTTCAACCAGGCCATGCCGAACGTCACAGTCCTCCCGCTCACGTCCACTCAGCGCCGTCTGTATCCTTCGGAGGTCCTGCTCCCGAGTGGCCAGGCTGGTCTACCGCGAGCATCCATCGTGATGGCCCACCGCTGTTGGGAAGCTTTGGCCCGGTCCTGCTCCTTACGATCCTTTGCGATCTTGGGTTTCTTTCTGATCTGTGTTACCATTGTTCCGGCATGCAGACACGTCGGGGACATTTGGCGATGGAGGGTGTGCCATGGTGACGATCACGAGGGAGAGCGTTCGGGAAGAGATGCACCAGCTTGTCCGGCGGGTCGAGGCCGTCATCGAGGCTTCGCCGGCGCCCCTACTTGAGGCCGTCCATGTCGTGCTGAACCAGGCCACAGCAGCAATCGAGGCAATGCACCCGCATGGAGCACATGCCGTCGAGATCGCCCCGGCGCTGAGGCAGCAGTACTTCCCCGTGACCGCGCCGGCGCATCGGACCGTCTCACCTCACGAGCTCCGCGAGGCAGAGGCCCGATGGGATGCGGCGCTGGAACGTGGCCGCCGGTATCGCGCTGAAGCGATCGCCTGGTTGGGACCGGCGCTGGCTCCCGGCGAAGTTGCCGAGCGTCTTGGCGTCAGCACTGTGACGGTAAGCAACTGGCGGCGCCACAACAAGCTGCTCGGCGTCCGGTTCGACGAGCACCAGTACCTGTACCCGTCGTTCCAGTTCGTCGAATCACCCGACCAGGGTGAGCGAGGGGTCCTCCGTCATCTTGACGAGATCCTGGCTATCCTCGGCGAGCGCCCCGCCTGGGAGAAAGCAAAGTTCTTCCTCACCGCGGCGCCGTCGCTGGGCGGCCGGACCCCGCTGGCCCTCCTCCGAATCGGGACGCCGAGCTCCATTGCCCGGGTCCGCGATCTCGCAGAGCAGGCCGGTGAGATGGGATTCTGATGTGGCCCCATCCCATCCAGCAACACGGCCGCGCTATCCACCGACGGGAAACGACTGGCGCCTGCCAATCCTGTCGGTCGACGCCGGGGTGGCGCTGTTCCGTCTGACACGCGTAAGGCACGCCAGCCCAGACTTCTTCGGCAAGACGAAGAGCTTCCGTTTCGATGCGCCCGACCGATCGTTCGGTGTCTGTTATCTGGGCACTTCCCTCGATTGCTGCTTTCTCGAAGTGTTCGACCCAGACCCCACACATGAGTTGCATCGCTCCATCAGCGAGTGCTCGCTGAAACAGTACTACGTGGCGAAGGTCGCGGTCCTCCGAAACCTGCGCCTTGCGTATCTCGCGGACGACGGACTTGCTCGCCTGGGGATCGACCTGCGGGTGACCGGAGGTGACAGCTATCGCCTCTCCCGATCCTGGGCGAAGGCGATCCACAGTCATCTTGCCGGCGTCGACGGTATCTTCTACCCCAGTCGGCACCACAACGCGCTCTATTCGATCGCCCTCTTTGATCGAGCTGGTGACGCGGTCGCCTTCGACGTCTGGGGTAAGCTTGGCGATGCTACTGTTGCGGATCTCCGGGTCGAGACGAGCCGCATCCTCTCACGATTCCACATCGACGTGGTGAACGACGTCTGTTGAGTTCAGCGCAGGTTGAACCCCACCTCCCGTCCCCCTCTCCGCCAGCGGAGAGGGGGACGGGGGGTGAGGTTCGCCGTTCACCGCTCACTCAATCTGCGCTGACCGAACGACCGCCAGGCCGCCCACCGCCGACGGCTCGGCAGCACCGCGTCACGCTGAGCCATCGCCACCCGAGCCGACGCACCCGCCGCCGAGAGCGCCGGCACGGAGTCGAACGGGAAGTAGCCCGAGGTGCCGGGGACGAGCGTGCCGCTCACGGTCGCCTGGACGAAGTACGCCGCCGTGTCGGTGATCGGGAAGTTGTTGAACGGATACCCCGAGACGTGGCCCTCGTAGCCGCCCAGGATCCAGCGGGCGACCTGTCGGACGTTGTAGCTCGTCGTATCTGAGATGGTGCCCGCCTCGTCCGACAGGTGCCGCGCCCGCAGGCCGGCCGGGGCCGGCGCGCCGACCAGGTTCCAGCCGGTCTCCAGGTGCAGCGGCACGGCGCCGGTGATCGGCTGCCCGGCGAGGCCCCAGACGAAGGGACTCTGCATCCTGAAGAAGTAGCCCTCGCCCGGATGCAATGGGAAGTCGTCGCCGACGAACGCCGTGCCGGTGTACGTGCCGCCCTGCCAGAGGCCAGAGACGAAGCGGAACGCCCCGCTCATGCGGGTGGAGCCGTCGCCGTTGGCGAGGCCCGCCACCTGAGACGCCGAGATGGGCTCGGTGGGCGCCAGCGGCAGCGCCACGGCGTTCCAGCCGAAGCCGAGGGAGATGCTCCGCTGTGCGACCGCCTGGAGCGCCAGCGTGATCGGCCACGGACCGCCGACCGCCCGCGAACCGGCGGCGGCGCCGGCCGAGCCGGCCGTCACTTCCAGCCGCGCCAGGTCGGCCGTCGAATAGGAGAACGGCGCCGCCAGGTCCTGGGTCCGGGCGCCGCCCAGGCCGATCCACCAGTACCCGTCGGCGTCGGTGGCGGCCGAAAGGAGCGCCGACGCCGCCTGGTCGCCGGCGCGTTCGACGGTAAGGTAGACCAGCGCGGCGCCGACCGGGCTGCCCGATAGGGCCACGACGCGGCCGAATGCCTCGCGCGGCGTCTCCCCGCCGAGCGTTGGCCCGGTTCGGACGGTGCCGGTGTAGACGGGATCGAGGGCGCCGTCGAGATGGACAGTGTAGCGATAGGCCGTCTCCGGGGTCAGACGGTCCAGCGCGTCAAGACTCGTGGGCACGCGGACCCGGTGGGTCTCGCCCGGCGCCGTCCGGAAGTCCTCGGCCACCGGCGCCGAGCTCGGGGTCGTGCCGCTGACCCAGTAGCGCACCGCCGCGATGGCCGGGAGCTTCGAGAGGAAGGAGAGCGTGAAGGAGACGTCGGTCACGTTGCTCTGGCGAACGTCCAGCACCTCGTTCGGCGCCGCCGTGCCCGTGGTCGTCGGCGTCGCCGTGGGCGTCGGGCTGGGCGTCGGCGAGCCGGTCGGCGTCGGCGTGGCCGTTGTCGTGGCCGTCGGGGTGGGAGTTGGCGTTGGCGTCGGCAGCTCCGCCAGCCCCGTCGTGTCGGTGCGCTCCTCCAGCGCGATCTCGTTGACGAGCGGGCCGGCCAGGCCACCGCTGCGGACAACGCCGACGACGATGCTCCCGCTCGTGGCGTAGACCGACGGCGGCACGTCGAGGGTGACCCGGTGGGGCTGGTTATCGCCGCTGTCCACGACGACCCCGGTGTCGGCGCCGTTGATCCGGACGCTCTGGACGCGGGCGGTCGTTCCCGCCGGCTGCCAGAACGTGAGGTGGACCTGGTAGCGCCTGCCGGGGTCGAGCCGGTCGAACTGGTAGCGCAGCGTATCGCCGTTCTGGTTGACGCGGAAGCTCTGGTACGGCAGCGTCTGCGTCGTGACCGACGGGTCGGCGATGCCGTCCAGATAGCCGTAGCCGCGCGCGGGCGTGTAGGCCAGGTCGTTGCCGCCGCCGGCGTCGACGTAGCGGTAGTCGACGTCGGAGAGCTTGACCTCGTTGACGATGGCGCCCCCTTCGATGACCGGCGCCTTGACGGAGACCGTGATGCTCCGGTCGGCGTAGAGGGCCGGGTCGAGCCGGAGCGAGAGCCGCTGGGGCTGGCCGCCGCCCAGAACGACCGTGCCGGTGACGGGGTTGCCGTCGACTTCGACGGTTTCCTGCCGTCCGGCCGGCGAGCACTCGTAGAGCGTCAGATTCAGATGGTAAAAGCGGCCGGGCTGGAGGTGGTCGAAGCGATAGCTCACCTGGCCGCTCGGGTCGCGGCGGAGCGTCTCGTGGGGCGCCTCCCCGCAACTGACCCGCTCGTCGGTGTAGCCCGTGTCCACGTAGCCGTAGCCGCGGTCGGCCGTGTAGGCGAGGTCCGCCGCCGTGCCGCTGTCGACGAGGATCGGCCCCCGGAAGCCGACGGCGACGTCCCGCCACGCCTGGTTGTTGCCCTCATCGGACTCGGCGACGGCGTTCGCCCGGTCGCTCACGGCGAAGAGCCGGTGGGCGCCGAGCCGAGCCGGCGTCCAGACGACCTCGACCGTCCGCGTCTCCCCGCCCGGCAGGGGCGGCAGTGTGACGTCCCCGATGGGGACGCCGCCGGCGCTCGGGTTGCCGTCGTAGAGCGCGACGGTGTGGGTGACGGCCGTCGTCTGGCCCGTGTTCGGCAGGGCGAGGGTGACCGTCACCGCCTGGGAATCGACCGGCTCGGCGTCGGACAGGGCGATGCCGGCGACACTCAGGTCCGGCCGGGTGCGGACGGCGATGCCGGCCGCCGCCGAGTTGTTGCCCTCGTCGGACTCGGCGACCCGGCGGAAGGGGTCGGCGACGACCCGCACCGGCACCGAGCCGACGAAGCCGAGGGTGTTCCAGCGGATCGTCGCCTGGGCGGTCCCGCGGGCCGGCACGTTCGTCACGAAGGCGGAGCCAATGAGGGTCTCGCCCCAGCCCGCCGCCGTGGCGAAGAAGGAGACGGCCAGCCCCCCGCTGTCGCCGCCGCCGCCGTTCTGGATGGTCGCCGTGATCGGGACGGTCTCCCCCTCCGTCGGCGACGGCGACCCGAAGGCGACGTCGGCCGGCGACACGGCCAGGTCCGGCAGCGTCGAGACGCCCGGCGTGGACGTCAGGGGTCCCGTCGTCGTGATGACCCCGGCAACCCGCACGGTGGCGGTCGGCCGCGCCGGATCGCTGGTGCGGAACGTCAGCGTGCGGGCGTAGGTGCCGGGGGCGGATCCGCGGGTATCCACCGCCATGGTGTAGGCGGCCGTGTCGCCGGGCAGGATGCGATTGGCCTGCGTTCCGACGAGCCGGGTTCCGCCGACGAAGGTTGCCTCTTCGACCGTCGCAACATAATCGTACCCATCGTTGCCGCCGACAACATACAAGCTGCCGTTTGGCATGGAAATGGCACTGGCGCCAGCGCGTGCGGTCGGCATACTGGCACGCGTCGTCCATGTGTTGGTGCTGGGGTCGTACTCCTCGACTGTTGCGAGAACTGCACCACCCGGAGATCCTCCTATAGCATACAGCCTTCCATTTGAGGCCTCTGCCATGCCCAAGCCCAACCGATTCGTCGGCATCGGAGCGCGATTTCTCCATGTATTGTTGATGGGGTCGTATTCCTCGACGGTAGCGACACTGGTGACGTTATCAGGTGATCCGCCAATAGCGTAGAGCTTGCCGTCAGGATCTACGGCGGCTCCCAACGTGTACCGTGGCGTGGGCATTGGGGTACGAGCCAGCCACGTGTTTGTGCTTGGATCATACTCCTCGACGACGGCAAGGGGTGTGGGTCGCGCATTGTCAGGCACGGGGCCGGACCATCCGCCGATCGCGAAGATCCTTCCATTGCTCACGGCTACAGCCATAGCAGCACGACTGGTTGGCATGCTTGCCCGCGTAGTCCAGCTATTGGTTGCCGGATCGTACTCGTCAACGGTCGCCACAGTGGCATTGCCCTGAACACGGCCGACGACGTAATCAAGACCGCCGATGGCGTAGAGCTTGCCGTTGTCCGCTGCTACCAGGGCAAGGTGAGAACGGGCAGATGGGAGGGGAGCCCTGGGCGACCACGTATTGGCTGCTGGATCATACTCGTCAACTGTTGCAAGGGCACCGTCCGAGTTTCTTCCTCCGACCACGAAAAGCTTTCCGTTCAGTACTGCCGCTCCGAAGAAGTCCTTCCGGGTCGGCATGCTGGCGCGGGTGGTCCAGAGAAGGTCGTTGGCCGTCCCTGGCGCTGTCGTTGACGTTGTGGGTCTCACACAGCATTTCAGAATCGTGCCCTTAGTTCCGCCGTCGCCGCCGACGGCCCACGCGGTTCCAGGACCGACCACGGTGAGGCCATTGAGGCCGAGGGTGGTGCCAGAGGGCTGGACAACCCAGTGCGTGCCTCCGTCGGCCGTCCTCAATATGGTCCCGTTCTCACCCACTGCCCACACGTTTGCGGCGTCCAGCGCGGTAATCCCGCCGAGAGTGACTGTCGTACCGGACGTCTGTGTGATCCAGTTGGCGCCTCCGTCGATGGTCTTGACGATCGTTCCACCCTGACTCACTGCCCACGCCACGCTTGGGCCGACTGCGGCGATGCTGTGGAGAGCCACGGCAGAGGGATAGACGAGACTCCAGCTGGCGCCACCGTTCGTCGTCTTGTAGACGCCCGATACCGCACTGGCCCAGGCGGTGTTGGCGTCGATCGCCGCGACATCGCTGAAGTAGACACAGCCGCCCGACAGGTTGAGCCAGTTCGCACCACCGTCCACCGTCTTGATAACGGCGCCGCAGAAGCCCACTGCCCAGACGGTGTTGGCGTCGACCGCAGAAACCGCCGTCAGGTGGGGAGAGCCAGGGAAGTATCCGCGAGGGAAGGTCCGGGCAGTCCAGGTTGCGCCGCCGTCTGTTGTCTTCAGGACGAGGCCGCAACCGGTTTCGCCATCGCCGCAGCCGCTATCAGGGCTGGCGTCGCCGACCACCCAGACCGTGTTGGCATCCACAACGTCTACGTCCGTGAGCCCGGCGCCCGTTATCGGCTGTTGCGGTGCCCAGGTGACACCGCCATTGGTCGTCTTCAAGATCGTCCGTGCGCTCCCCACGGCCCAAACCGTGTTCGCGTCGAGCGCGCTCACGCCACCGACATGAGGAACAATCCCAGGCGGGGTCTGGTCGATCCAGCCAGGCTCGGCGGATGTGGCAGATATCTTCCGGATTCGATGCTGGTTCGAGTCGACGATGTAGACCACTCCATCCGGGGCGATGGCAACATCGGTGGGATACGGCAGATACGCGGATGTCGCAGGGACCCCATTGTCGTAGGACCCACCGCCGCCTGCCACCGTTGAAATGATGCCGTCAGGAGTTATCCGCCGAACGCGAAAGTTCGAGTGGTCCGCCATGTACAGCGTTCCATCGCTCGACAACGCAATGCCGTATGGCCAGTCGCCGAGTTG
>JACQGW010000112.1 GCA_016199325.1 Chloroflexota bacterium | reverse complement strand
TAGCGCATGTAGTTGAACTCGACGGCCTCGGCGTTGAACGGCGTGCCGTCGTGGAACTTGACGCCCTTGCGGAGCTGGAACGTGTAGACGAGGCCATCGGTTGAAACCGTATGGCCGGTCGCCAGCGCCGGGACCAGAGTCTTGAAGTCCCGAAAGGTGTAGAGACTGTCGAACACGTTGTTCTGGACCCAGACGTGCGCCCAGCCCTGGAAGCCCGCGGCGGGCATGAGATTGTCGCCGAGCCCCTCCCCGCCGACAACCAGCGTGCCTCCCTGGTTGGCAGGCTTGCTCACGGCCGTTGGGATCGCGGTGGCCGGGGCCGCCGCGACCGTCGGCTGGGCAACGGGCGCGGCGGTCGGCCTGGCGGTGGGCGCGGTGGTCGGCTGAGCGACGGGCGCGGGTGGCGTCGTCGGCCGCGCAGCAGGCGTTGGCGCGGCTGGGGCACAGCCGGCAAGCACGGCAACGCTGCCGCTCAGTCCGAGCACTCCGGTCGCGAGCAGGCTCCGCCTGGAGAGTCGCGGGCTGACACTGCTGGAAGGTTCGCGAGACTCTGGTGCCATGATGCCTCCTCCTCATTGCTGATCGCCGGCACGGGACAGCAGCCCTGCCGATCGGTGAATCCGTTACCCGTCGTGCCCTGTGAGCTCTGCTGCCGCGGTGACTCGTGCCCCCGTCATGCCTATCCAGTCGATCCGTCTGCTCGCCGTTTTGCGGTTGCTTCCACGTCGACGAGGCCGGTCTCCGGATCGATGACGACACCGTGCTCGCGGGCGGCGCAGGCGGGGCTGATCTTCTCGTTGCGGACATCGCGCTGGACCAGCGCCGGGTCGCGTTCGAGCGTGTCGCCCCAGCCGCCGCCGCTGGCCAGTTGGCAGCGAAAGACGTCGCCGGCCTTCAGCCAGACCATGAACTTGGACGGCAGCACACGCTGGTTCGGCCCCGGGTTGACGATGTTCGACTGCGCGGCCCCCGACTTCCCCCCGAACAGGCCGTAAGGCCGGGTCTTGACCCGGTCGGACCGGACCTGCAACATGATGTCGTCGGCCAGGATCTGATACTGGCGAACCAGGCCGAGGCCACCGCGGAACTTGCCCACGCCACAGGCATCCTGGACGAGCTCGTAGCGCTGAATTCGCAGCGGGTATTCCAATTCGACGATCTCGCAAGGCGTATTTGAGATGCTGTTGCGAGCGCCGCCCAGGGCGTCGCAGCCGTCCCGATCGTGTCGGCCGCCCCAGGCTCCCACGTGGACCTCGGTGATGACCCAGGACTTTGCCTGCGGAGGCTTGCCGGCCAGCGTGATCAGCGCGTTGCCGCCCTCGTCCGCGGCCATCATCCGGTGGGGAACGATCTGCGCCAGCGCGCCCACCACCGTGTTGACCGTCCGCAGCGCGGTGAGCGCGCGGCCGGAGACGGCCGCCGGCAACCGGGGGTTCAGCACGGTGCCCTCCGGGACGGTGAAGCCGATGACCCGAGTGAAGCCCGAATTGTGGGGGAGAGGCGTGCCCATCGCTGCTCGCACCGCCAGGAAACAGGACGCTTTCGTGAACGTGATCGGGTTGTTGATGGCGGCCCGCGCCTGTGGCGCCGAGCCCGTGAAGTCCATGTGGAGCGCATCGCCCTTGACGGTCACCTTCAGGCGGATGGGAATGAGGTCGGGATCGAGTCCGTCGTCGTCAACGGCATCCTCGAAGAAGTAGTCGCCATCCGGCCAGCTCGCGATCTCGGCCCGTGCCGTTCGCTCGGTGTAGTCCATGATCTCCGTGATGTAGAAGCGCAGGCGGTCGTACCCGTACCGTTCGGCGTACTTCATGAAGCCGCGCTCGCCAACCCCGATTGCGGCGAGCATCGCCCGCAGATCGCCGATGACCCGATCCGGCTGCCGGACGTTCTTCTCGATGAGATCCCACAGCGTTCGGTTGGGCGCTCCACGCATGGCGAGGTGGGTTGGTGGAATCCGGAGGCCCTCCTGGTAGATCTCCGTCGAATCGCTCGCGTTGCCGCCGGGCACCCGGCCACCGATGTCGCTCATGTGGGCCTCGGCGCCGACATAGGCGGCCAGCTTCCCACCGACGAAGAGCGGCTTGAGGATAAACACGTCGGGGAGGTGGCTGCCGCCCTCGTAGGGGTCATTGTTGATGAAGATGTCTTCGGGATGTACGTCGTCGCCGAACTTGTCCCGAATCCCTTCGAGCGCGGCCATGATCGAGCCCAGGTGGAGGGCATTCGTCCGCCCCTGCGCCATCACTTCTCCGTCCGGCGTCAGCAGCGCCGTGCTGTAGTCCCGCGATTCCCGCATGATGGAGGAGTAGGCGGCATGCGCCATCGTGACTGCCATCTCATCGCACAGGACCGAGAGTCCATTCTTGATCAACTCGAAGCTGACCGGGTCAACGCGCGGATCCATCCCCATTCTACTCCCCGACCTCGATGACCATGTTGTCGGTCTCCTGTTGACGGGATTGACAATCGGTGCGCGTCTATGTGCGAACCAGCGTCCCGCGCTGATAGGCGTCGGCGTAGCGGGCGAGTTTGTCGTGGTCTAGCGTGACGCCCAGGCCGGGACCTTTTGGCACCGGCAGTGTGCCTTTCGTGAAGGTGCACAGGTCTTCGGCGATAATGTCGTCGGCCAGCAGGCGCGCCCAGGTCTGGTTGCCCAACGCCAGGTTGCCGACCGTCGCGCAGACCTGCATTGCCGCCGCCGACAGGATCCCCAGCTCGGGACCGACGTGCCGGCAGATCACGACGTTGGCCAGCTCAGCCAGCGAGCAGACTTTCTTGAACTCGAGCAGGCCGCCGTAGCGAGCCGGCTCAGCGCAAATGAAGTCGGCAGCCTGCCGCTTCAGCGCGTTCAGAATGTCCCACTGGGTCAAGGCGCCCTGATCCAGGCAGATCGGCACCCCGCTCGCTCGCCGCACCTCGATCAGGCCGTCCAGGTCCAGGATAGAGACCGGCTGCTCGACGAAGTCCAGGGCGTACCGATTCATCTCCCGAATGATGCGAATCGCCTCGGCCGGCGTCCAGGCGCCGTTGGCATCGACGCGCAACAGGGCGTCAGGGCCGGCGCCGCTCCGAACCGCTTCGACCGCCTCGATGTCCTGTCGCGGGTCGATCCCCACCTTGATGTAGAAGACCGTGAAGCCTTCCTCTCGCCCGCGGCGGGCCTCCGCGCTCATCGCCGCCGGTTCCTTGCGCTGGATCCAATAGAAGTGGTCGATTCGGTCGCGGACCGCGCCACCCAACAATTGATGGACAGGCTGGTCGACCGCTTTGCCGACGATGTCCCAGAGCGCCATCTCAATGCCAGAGGCAGCGGCGTGGCCGAAGGTGCGGTAGAACTGCCAGCGTCCGTGAAAGACCCGCTGGGAGAACGCTTCGATCTGGAAAGGGTTCTCTCCGACGATGAAGCGCGCCATCTGCCGTACGGCGGCGTCGATCGCCTCGGGGCAGACCGTCGCGAGCGCCTCGCCGATGCCGGTGATCCCCTCGTCGGTCTCGACCAGGACGATCACCTCGTCGGTGGCCGAATCGCTGCCGATGGACGACTGCTTGACCTCGCTGAACGGCACGCGAACAATCGTGCTTCGGACATTCGTCACCCGCATGACAGCCTCCTCTTCTTCTTTTCGCACTCTCTCAGACGCCGAGTGAATCGGCGCCTACGGCGCCGCCCTGTCACTCGGCGGCGCAATCGGCGAGTGCTCCAACGGCAGGAGATCGCCCTCCTGAAACCGCGACCAGCGGAATGGCCGGACGTCGTACTGCTCCGAACGACCGGCGAGCACGAGGTCCGAGATGATGTCGCCCGTGACCGGCGAGTGTTTGAAACCGTGCCCGCTCCAGCCGAAGCAGGCATGAAGGCCGGTGTACTCAGGAATCGGGCCGAGGATTGGCTCGCCATCGGGCGTCGCGTCGTAGACACCCGAGTAGCCACCCCGCGACAGGCCGTTCTCCATGATCGGAAAGCGGCGGGCGATCCGCTCCGCGTCACGGACGACCTCCTCGGGGTCCACGCCTTCGTTGTATCGATCGGGGTCGACGACCTCGCCGTATCGACTCAGGCCGTAGATCGTCAGATCGCCGTGATCCGGGCGCATGTACGTCCGATTCGGCGCATCGGTGATCGCCGGGTGAGCGGCGAACTCGGGTGGCCGGCGGAAGAAACACATCTGATGGCGCTTGGGTCTGATCTCCACCTCGATGCCGAGTGGCGACAGCAGGCGGCTCGCCCAGGGGCCGGCGCAGATCACGACAGCCGGTGCGCTGACGTCACCCTTTGCGGTGCGAACGCCCGTCACCCGACCGCTTGCCGTCAGAATCTCCGTCACCGGCGTGTACTGGACGATCGCCGCTCCAAGCTCACGGGCCCGGTTGGCGAAGGCACCGGTAGTGGACGTCGGGTCGGCATAGCCGGATTCCGGCTCGTAGGAGGCGAGCGCCACGTCCTTCACGGCCATCTGTGGCACGATCGCCTTTGCGTCGTCCGGCGGGATGAGATGGACGCGGGAGCCGACCTGCTGGGCGCGCAAGACGTTGTGTTTCAGGTTGGGCGCACTGGCCTCGTTTGCCAGCACCATGTAGCCGACCTGCTGGAAACCGGGATCACCGCCGATGATTTGCTGCCAGCTCTGAAAGATGTCGGCAGCGCTATTGGCGGTGCGCGAGAGGAAATCGAGGGGATAGAAGCGACGAACCTGGGCGGTTGACCGCCCCGTCGGGCCGGAAGCAAGGAACTTCTTCTCGAGCAGGACAACCCGCCCGGCTCTCTTCCGAGCGAGGTGATAGGCGATGCTGGCGCCGTTGACACCGCCGCCGACGATCACGACATCGGCGGTTGTCGGGAAATCGGTCATGGGGCAACTCCTCCTGTGCCGGCGGAGCCGGCGCCCGTGGACTCCGCCATCAGCTCCTGGTTGTAGGCGAAGAGGGCCGGAATACCGCCGGTGTGGACGAAGATAACCGTGTGCTCCGGGCGGAGAATCCCTCGCCGAATGAGTCCGACGATACCCGACATGGCCTTCCCCGTGTAGACGGGGTCAAGCAAGATGCCCTCGGTGCGCGCGACGAGCTTCATGGCCGCAAGCCCGGCTTCCGTTGGGAGCGCGTAGCCCTCGCCGTAGTAGTCGTCGTAGACGACGACTTCGTCGGGGGTCAATCTCACGGGCAAGCCAAAGAGCTCAGCCGTCCTGTTGGCGTAGCTGGAGACGCCGAGCAGCGCCTCCTGCCGCGTCTTGCGGATGCTGATGCCGATCACCTGATACGGTAGGCCAAGAGTCTTGACGGCGAGCGCGAGGGAGGAATGCGTCCCACCGGAGCCCGAGGTGGTCACGAGATGGCTCGGGCGCACCCCCATCGCGGCGAATTGCTCTTCCATCTCCAGCATGGCGTTGAGATAGCCCGCGCCGGCCAGCGGCTGCGAATGCGTCTGCATCGAGATGATGTACGGGTTCCGCCCCTGCGCGCGGAGCTCATCGGCAAGGCGGTCGGCCTCGGCGTGGATAGCCGACATGTCATAGGTGCCCAGCTTGCTGCCGTCGTGGATGAGACGGACGCGGGCTCCCAGAAGGTGGTCGAGAAGAAGATTCCCCTGGACGTCATTGTGGACGCTGGCCTTCAAGACGAGATGGACGTCAAGGCCCAGTCGGGCACCCGCGGCTGCCGCCTGACGGCACTGATTCGATTGGACCGCCGCCGACGTGATAACGGTGTCGGCGCCCTTGCCGACGGCGTCGCCCAGGACGAACTCCAGCGCACGCGTCTTGTTGCCGCCGAGGGCAAGCCCGGTGAGATCGTCTCGCTTGATCAGGATGCGTGGTCCAGCGAGAGCGGCCGAGAGCCTGGGGCAGTCGTGCAGCGGTGTGGGCAGGTCGGCCAGGCGCGCCCGCGACACCCTCGCCAGAACCAACTTGAGATCGCGCTCGGTCATGGGTGCGTTCGCCTGAGAGAGCAAGCGATCCTCCTCTTCGCGTTGCTTGTCGGCAACCGGTAGACCACCTAGCTGCCGGTGTTCACGCGTGCAGTCGCGTCGTCCTTGGGCGACGAATCGAGCCGAACGTGATGGCGACATCGATCGCCGCGCACGATCATCCTTGAGAAGCTTACCGGCTGATCGGTCGACGTACGGTTCAACTGATCAATCAGCAGGCACGGGGCCGCAAAGGGGAGACCCAGCAACCGCTGGTCGGGCAAACTCGGGATGATCGGCTCGATCCATCGCTCTCGGCTGGCAATTCGGATTCCATACCGATGCTCGAGAATCTCCACCAGCGAGTGCTGCGCGAGGCCCGACTCAGCCAGACCCGGGTAACGGGCTTCCACAAGATAGTCCGTGTCGAGCAGGAACGGCTCATCATCCGCCAGGATGACGCGCTTGACCTGAACCACGGGATCGTCCGGGCCGACCCCGAGCAACTGCCCGACTTCCGAGCCGGCCGGGCTGACCTCGCTAGAGATCAGTCGAGTAGCCACCTTATGCCCAAGTGCGCGGAGGGACGGCACGAAACCGTAGAACGCGTTCCATTCGTAGACAATGCGAGCCCCCCGGACGAACGTCCCGCGGCCACGGTGTCGTTCGATGAGTCCCTCGCGGGCCAGGAGGTCCAATCCCTCCCGAATCGTGCCTCGACTGAGACCGTATTCGCGTGCCAGATCGGGTTCGGCCGGAAGCCGAGCTTCTGGTGCCCACTCGCCGCTCTCAACGCGCTGACGAAGGTGCTTGACAAACTGGTAGTAGAGTGGCGCGGGGTCCTGGGTAATTCCCGCAGCTAATTGTACAGACATGTAGACTATATACCATACGGAGGCCAGTCTGTCAAGCACCTGTTCGGCGGCTCCTGTTTGGTGGCTCCCCGTTCTCGCTCTGCTCTCTCGTCACCGCACGTCAGTCAGCGGGCGGCCAACCAGATCCCGAGGACCGACGCGAGGATGAGGCAGAGCAGGATTCCCTGGCGGAACTGGGCAGAGGAAAGCAGGCCGAAGAGGCGTTTCCCGGCGAGAAGGCCGAGGAACAGCGCCGGGCTGCTGATCAGGATGAGGCCAACGATCGGGCCGGTGAGGAGGCCGCCCGCGAGGAACGTGAGGCCACTGGGGAGCCCGATCAGCAGCAGATAGGCCGCCAGACTGGCGCGAAAGGCGTCCTTCTCCAACGCCATGGTCGCGGCGACCAGACCGGCCGGCGGGCCGCTGAGGCCGGTGCTCGTCGAGAGGAACCCGCCGACAAGCCCGGCCAGCGTGATTGCCGGGCGGGGCAGCCGCCGGTGCGGCAGCCGAACCAGGAGCAGCCCGGCCGAGATGATGACGACGCCGTTGATCACTACCCGCAGGTCCGTCGGGTTGGTCTGCGCCAGGACGACGGCGCCGAGCGGAATGCTGGGGAGCGCTCCAAGGGTCAGCCATCCGACAAGCCGGCGATCGATGCTGGAGCGAACGCGCCGGTCCAGCAGGAGGAGCACCAGCGACAGCCAACCGAGGACCAGTGTTAGCACCACGACGATACGCGGCTCGAACAGGAGCGTCAGGAACGGCGCGCTCAGCAATACGAACCCGAAACCGGTGACGCCGGCCGCCGCAGCGGCGACGAAGATCACCAGCACCAGGAATCCGACGGAGATCGGGTCTATCCTTCTTCCCTCGTAGGCAGCATGCTCAGCCGAAGCGGCGTTGTGGAGGACGAGCTGCCAGCGGATTCTGGGAACGGATTGCACGGATTGGATCGGATGGCCGAGAGCACGCCGATCGCACACAAGCATCGCTGCTGCCGATGGCGGTCAAGTGCTGACCCTCAGCTCGTCCAACGCACGGGTCGGCGTGTCGACCGTCGCACCGGCTGGGTTGGCGTTGATACCGCCTGTCTGCGATTCGTTACACCTGTGTCGCCGCCCGCATGTCGGCCCGCAGCCTGGCGGTCCCGTCTTGATCGACGGCGCGGGTCTCAGGGTCGATGACCACGCCGTGCTCGCGGGCGGCGAAGGCTGCGCTGATCTTCTCGTTCCGAACGTCACGCTGGACGAGCGCGGGATCGCGGTCGAACTGGTCGCCCCAGCCGCCGCCGCTGGCCAGTTGGCAGTGGAAGACGTCGCCGGCCTTCAACGAGATCATGAACTTGGACGGCAGCTCGCGCTGATTCGTGCCGGGGTTGACGAGATTCACCGTCGGCGATCCATGCCTACCGCCGAAGAGACCGTACGACCTGGTCTTGATGCGGTCGGACCGGACCTGCACCATCGTGTCGTCGACCAGCGGCTGGTACTCGCGCAGCAGCCCCAGGCCGCCGCGGAACTTGCCGATACCACAGGCGTCCTGGACGTAGGCGTAGCGCCGCATGCGGAGAGGGTAGTCCAACTCGATGATCTCGCAGGGTGTATTGGCAACGCTGACGCCGATTCCACAGATTCCATCGACGCCGTCCCTGTCGTAGCGGGCGCCCCAGGCGCCGAAGTGGATGTCGGTGTAGACCCAGGGCTTGCCCTCCCGATCTCTTCCGGCCAGGGTAATGAGCGCGTTACCGCCGTCGTCGCCGGCCGTCATCCGCTGGGGGACGATCTGAGCCAGCGCTCCGACCACCGCGTTGGTCACTCGGTACGCCACCAGCGAGCGGGCGGCAACCGCGCCCGGCGGCAGCGGATTCAGGATCGTCCCCGCCGGCACGAGGATCCGAAGCGGACGCGTGAAGCCCGAGTTGTGCGGCAGGTGAATCGCCATCGCCGCGCGCACGGCCAGAAAGCAGGCCGCTTTCGTATACGTGATCGGGCAATTGACGGCGGCCCGCACCTGAGGCGCCGAGCCGGCGAAGTCCAGCTCCAGCGTGTCGCCTCTGACGGTCAGCTTCACGCGGACGGGCACCAGGTCGGGATCGATCCCATCGTCGTCAATGGCATCCTCGAAGACGTACTCGCCATCCGGCCAGCTCGCGATCTCCGCGCGCGTGAGGCGCTCGGTGTAATCCATGATCTCGCCGACATAGCATTGCAGGCGCTCGTAGCCGTACCGCTCGACGAACTTCATGAAGCCGCGCTCGCCGACGGCGATGGCGGCAAGCAGCGCCCGCAGGTCGCCGAAGAACCGGTCGGGCTGCCGAACGTTCTTCTCGACGATGTCCCAGAGCGTTCGATTGGCCCGCCCGCGAATGAAGAGGTGGCTCGGCGGGATCCGGAGCCCTTCCTGGTAGATCTCAGTCGAGTCGCAAGCGTTGGATCCAGGCACCCGACCGCCGACATCGCTCATGTGGGCCTCGGAGCCGGCGAAGGCGACGAGCTTCCCGTCGATGAACAGGGGCTTGATGATGAACGTGTCCGGGAGGTGGCTGCCGCCCTCGTAGGGGTCGTTGTTGATGAAGACGTCCCCGGGGTGCATGTCGTCGCCGAACTTGTTCCGAATCCCTTCGAGCGCGGCCATGATGGAGCCCAGGTGGAGCGCGTTCGTGCGGCCCTGAGCCATGACTTCCCCCGTCGCCGTCAGCAGCGCCGTGGTGTAGTCCAGGCTCTCCCGAATGAGCGGCGAGTAGGCGGCGCGCGCCATCGTCAGCGCCATCTCGTCGCAGAGGACCTCCAGCCCGCTCTTAATCAGCTCGAACGTCACCGGGTCAACCCGGGCGTGTGTTGCCATGTAGCTCCCCAACGAAAACGCCATAGACCCGCGCTGCCTCCTCGCGGGTGATCTTTCCTTCCCGAAGGTCGCGCTCGACGGCGGCGGGGTCGCGCAAAGCGGGATCGCCGTAGCCGCCACCGCCAGGGGCATGAACACGCACGACGTCGCCCTGCTGCAGCGGCAGGTCATACGTCTTGCTCCCGATCGCGCGCTCCTGAGGCGTGTCGGGATTGAGCTTGAGGCGGCCGGGGTGGCCGGGGAGCCCGCCGAGAAGACCCCAGGGAAGCGTCTTGTGGCGGTCGCCCTTGGAGCGAAAGCGCGCCTCGTTGGCTCGAATGCGGTACTGGCGCAACAGCCCGAGGCCGCCGCGGGAGCGGCCGGCGCCACCCGAGTTGGGCAGCAGCTCGTACCGCTCCACCAGGATCGGGTACTCCGCCTCCAGCGCTTCGACCGGCAGGTTGGATGTGTTGGTGACATGCACCTGGACGCCGTCCGGGCCGTCCCGGTCCGGCCGGGCCCCGAAGCCGCCGGCCACCACCTCGGAGTATTTGAAGAAGCTCCCGCTGCCCGGATTCCGCCCGGAGAACTGCAAGCTGCATACGGTGCTGTGGCAGGCGGCGATCATGCGTTCCGGGATCGCCTGCGCGAGCGCGCCGAAGATGACGTCCACGATGCGCTGGCAGGTGTCGGTCCGAAAGCCGACGGGCGCCGGCGGGACACAGTTGACGATGGAGCCCTCCGGCGCAACGATGCGGATGGCCCTGTAGTAGCCGCCGTTGGCCGGCAGCGTGGGATCAATGGCGGCCTTGACGGCGTAGTACACGGTGGCAGCCAGCGCCGACGACACGACGTTGATGTTCCCCTTGACCTGAGGCGCGCTGCCGGTGAAATCGCAGGTGAGCTGACCAGCCGCCACGGTCACGGCGACCCGAATGGGAATCGGCTCGTCCGACACGCCGTCGTCGTCCATGGAGTCGACGAACTCATAGCGCCCCGACGGGATCCGAGCAATGGCCGCCCGCGCCTGGCGCTCGCTCTGGTCGAAGAGCTGCTCGATGGCCGCCAGCAGCGTGTTTGCCCCGTACCTGGCGCCCAGCGCCTCCAGCCGAGTCAGGCCGGTGTGGAGCGCCGCCAACTGGGCTCGGAGATCGCCGTGCCGCTCCTCCGGCAGCCGCCAGTTGAGCAGAATGAAGTCGAGCACGTCTTGCCGGAGGTGGCCCAGCTGAACGATCTTGATGGGCGGAATGCGCAGCCCTTCGCAGTAGACGTCGCGCGGCTGGGCCGGACTGCCGCCAACGTCGGTGTGATGGGCGATGTCGGCGACAAAGGCGACGAACCGGCCCTCACAGAAGAACGGCGCGGCTACCGTGACGTCGGGCAGGTGGGTGCCGCCCCCGCAGTACGGGTCGTTGGCGATGAAGACGTCGCCCGGGTGGATCTCGGTGGGCGAATACCGTTTGCGGATCTCGCCCACCAGCCCCAGCATCGAGCCGAGATGGATCGGGATGTGCTCGGCCTGGGCAATGGTGCGGCCACCCAGGTCGAGCAGCGCCGCGGAGCAGTCCCGCCGCTCCTTGATGTCGGTGGAGTACCCGGTCCTGACGAGGGTGATCCCCATCTCCGCGGCAATGGCCAGCAGGTTGTTCCCGATCACCTCCACGGTGATGGCGTCGACCTCGGGCCCCGATCGCCTCACCGCTTGACGACGGACGTCTCGTCGAGGAACATGTAGCGGATTGGCATCGGGACGTACCCCTCGACGCGCTTGTTGGCGACGGTTACGGACCGAGGGTAGTAGAGCGGCTCGGTGGCCACCTCATCCAGGAGGGTTTTCTGGATCTCCCAGAGCATCTGCTTGCGCTTCTCCTGATCCTTCTCGGCCGCCTGTTTGGCCATGCGATCGTCGAACGTCTTGTCGCAGTAGCCCCAGCGCTTGGCCCGGGGGTTCTCACAGCCGTAGAAGCCCCAGAGGATCTCGTCGGGGTCAGGCACGTTGTACGTGGCGTCGCCGATGAACGCCTGGTGCTTGCCCTCGGTCATCAGCCCCAGGAACTTGGCTGTGTCGACCTTCTCGATGGTCGTCTTGAGGCCAACGGCGCTGAAATCGGCCTGCATGAGCTCAGCCATGCGCGGCCAGAAGCCCTGGTTCTGCGTGTACAGGAGCAGGTCCGGTGCGCCGCCGGCCTGCTTGAGCAGGTCCTTCGCCTTCTGCGGATCGTGCTTGTAGTAGTCCTTGAACTGGGGAGCGTACGCCGACATCGGCGTCGAGATCAGACCCGCCCCGACGTCGCCTTCGCCGTAGAAGATGACGTCGACGATCTTCTGCTTGTTGACGGCGTGGGCCAGCGCCCGGCGGACGCGGACGTCCTTCATCGTCTGGTGCTGCTGATTGACGCCCATGTAGCCGGTCGCCGCCGCCGGCGCGGTCTGCACCTTCAGGTTGGGGTTCTTGCGGAACGCCTCGAGCTCCTTGTAGTCGACGAAGGACGTGATGTCGACTTCGCCCGAGAGGAGGCTGGCGGTCATCGCCTGCTCGTCGGCAATCTGCCGGACGACGACGCGGTCGAGCAGCGGTCGGCCGCCCCAGTACTCGTCGAACGCCTTCATCGACGCCTGGTTGCCCTTCTCCGCCTTCTCGAAGACGAACGGACCGGTGCCGACCGGGTAGCGGCCGGCATCCTTCACCCCGTACTTCTTGATCGCGGTTGGGCTCATGATACCGCCGCCGCGGTGGGCGAGCAGGGCGGTGTACCCGAACGATGGCGTCTCCCGAAGGAACTCGACGGTGTACTCGTCCTTCGCCTTCACCGACTTGACGCCCGGCAGGAGCTGGGCGCGCTGGATGGCGTTGGCGTCGTAGTACGGGTGGTTCTTGTCGAGGTAGCGCATGTAGTTGAACTCGACGGCTTCGGCGTTGAACGG
>JACQGW010000119.1 GCA_016199325.1 Chloroflexota bacterium | reverse complement strand
TTTGAGGGAACTGTACAGGCCCCGGTAACATTTTACGTGAGTGAATACGGACGCTGCGGCTCCGCGTGACAGACGTGATATAATAGCCGCGGCCATCCCCCGCGTCCCAATCCGACAGACCCTGGAGGCGTTCCAATCACATCCACCCCCATTCCTAGCCTGCTCGACGCGATGGCGGCGCACGTTCCGGCAGTCCTGGCGACGCTGGTCGGCGATGCCGGCGTCCCCCCGGCGCTGCTCGGTCGGAAACTGCTTGTGCGTGCCGATGGGTACACAGTCGGAACGATGGGATCCGCCGCCGCCGACGCCGTCGTCCGAGACGCTGCCGAAAGACTCCTCGCCGGCACCGGCCCAACGACGGAGCTGCTCCGGGTCCCGATCGCGACGATGGGGAGGCATGACCTGGCCGTCGCCCCTGACGCCACGCTGGAGCTGTACGTCGAGCTCTACCAGCCCAGGCCGAGGCTCGTCGTGGTCGGCGCCGGCCACATCGGCCTGGCGCTGGCCGCGCTTGGCAGGCTGCTCGACTTCGAGGTCGTCGTCCTGGACGATCGACCGGAATACGCCAACCGCGAGCGATTTCCCGAGGTCGACCAGGTCCTGGCCGGTCCGTACGTGGAAACGCTCGGCCGCATCGACGTGACGCCGTCGACGTTCGTCGTACTGGTGACCCGCGGGCATCGGCACGATATGGAGTGCCTCAAGCTGGTGGCCGAACGCCCGGCCGGCTACATCGGGATGATCGGCAGCCGGCGGCGCGTCGGGGCGGTGCTGCGAACACTCGAAGACGAGGGCTTTCCTCGGGAGGTGCTCCAACGCATCGCAACCCCGATTGGGATCGACATCGGCGCCGAAACGCCCGCCGAGATCGCGGTCTCGATCTTCGCAGAGATCGTGCATTATCGGCGGCGCGGCAGTCCCAGCAGCGTGTCGTTGTCCCGCATCGAGCATATCCCGACGTTTGCACGCCGCCGACGGGAGGGAACACGGGAGGGCATAGATGAAGGCGCTGTTTGAGGCTGCGATGGATCGTGCCCGCAGCGGCGAGCGGGTCGCTCTAGCCACCATCGTCGCCGTTCGTGGATCGACGCCTCGAAAGCCGGGCGCCAAGATGATCGTCACCCCGGAGGGCAAGATCCTCGGGACCGTCGGCGGCGGCTGCGGCGAGGCCGAGGTCTTCTATGCGGCGATGCAAACGATCCAGGACGGACAACCCCGCCGAGTCCGCGTCGATCTGACCGAGGACATCGACCTCGACCTGCGCGGCGCCATCTGCGGCGGCATCATGGACGTCTTCGTCGAGCCCATCGGACCCGACGGGGTGATGAGTGATGAGTAATGAGTGATGAGTAGGGCTGCGTGCTACCGTCCACCCATCACTCATCACTCATCACTCATCACTCATCACTCATCACCCATCACCCATCACTCGTGGAAGGAGGAGGTATGCCGAGGTTTGAGTATGCCGAGCCACGGACGGTGGCCGAGGCCGTCGAGGCGCTGGTCGCGTACGGCGCAGGCGCTCGTGTGCTGGCGGGCGGCACCGATCTGCTAATTCAGATGCGTGAGCGCGGCTTGCGACCGGCGGCAGTCGTGAATCTCAAGCGGATTCCTGGACTCGCCGGCATCGCCGAGATGTCGGGCGGCGGCGTCCGGATCGGCGCCTGTACGACGATGGGCGAGATCGCGGAGTCGCCGATCGTCCGGTCGCGCTATCCCGCGCTGGCCGCCGGCGCCGGCATGATCGGCTCCGTGCAGATCCGCAACCTGGCGACCATCGGCGGCAACATTGCCAATGCCTCCCCCGCGGCGGACTCCGCTCCGGCGCTGCTCCTGTATGAGGCGGTGGTCCGGATCGCGGGGCCGGCCGGGGAACGATCGGTCCCGCTGGTCGCGTTCTTCCTCGGACCCGGCAGGTCGGCGCTCCAGCCCGGCGAGATCGTCACGGGGTTTGCGCTGGCCCCACCGCCGGCCGGGTCGCAGTCGGTCTACTTCCGCCTGACGACGCGGAAGGCCATGGACCTGGCGTTCGTTGGCGTCGGCGCGCTCGTCGCCCGGACCAATGGCGTGATCGCCGAGGCGCGCCTGGCGCTGGGCGCCGTTGCGCCGACCCCGCTGCGGGCGCGACAGACCGAGGCGTTCCTGCGGGGCCAGCCGCCCCTGGCGGAAGTCCTTGCCGAAGCCGGGCGCATGGCGGCCGACGAGTCGCGACCGATCACGGACCTGCGCGCCTCGCTGGATTACCGGCGCCAGATGGTCGAGACGCTCACCGCCCGCCTGCTGCGGCAGGTCGCGGGAGCCCAGTAGGAAGCACGGAGCGAGGATACGACGAGGGAGGATGCGGGGAGGATGCAGCGATGAAGTACAGCCTGACGATGCGCGTCAACGGCCGGGCGGTTTCGGTCGAGACCGAGCCACAGCGCTCGCTGCTGGACGTCCTGCGTGACGCGCTGGCGCTCACGGGAACCAAGCGGGGCTGCGACGCCGGCGACTGCGGCGCCTGCACCGTCATTCTGGACGGCAAGCCGGTGACGAGCTGCATGGTGCTGGCGCCCGATGCCAATGGACGCGAGGTTCTGACCATCGAGGGGGTAGCGGATGGTGCCGCGCTGCATCCGCTCCAGCGCGCCTTCGCCGAGGTCGGCGGCTTGCAGTGCGGCTTCTGTACACCAGGCTTCATCATGTCGGCGAAGGCGCTGCTCGATCGCAACCCCAGCCCGACGGAGCCCGAAGTCCGCGACGCGCTCGCCGGCAACCTCTGTCGATGCACCGGCTACGTCAACATCGTCCGCGCCGTGCTCAAGGCCGCCGGCGAGATGGCGCCGGCCGAAGCACGCTAGAGCACCGCAGCGAACCGCCAGGGCGCCAGGGACACCAGGATTGCGCCAATAGGGAGGAGCAGATGGAGAAGCGAATCATCGTTCCGCCGGATGTGCATCCGACGGCTGCTTATGCCCACGCCATTCGGGCAGGGAACACCATCTACGTCGCCGGGCAGGTCGCGCTCGATCCGTCGGGCACCCTCGTCGGCCCCGGCAACGTCGAGGCGCAGGCAGTCCAGGTCTTCGAGAACCTCCGTCGGGTGCTGGCAGCCGCAGGGGCCGCGCTCGGCGACGTCGTCAAGATGACGACCTTCGCCACCCACTTTGCCTTCCGGCCCACCATCTCCGAAGTCCGCGCCCGCTACGGCCTGACCCAGGTCGCCTCCACCTTCGTCGTCGTGGAGAGCCTCGCCTCGCCGGACCTCCTGGTGGAGATCGAGGTCGTGGCGGTAGTGGAGGGGTGACGGTACTCCTTCCTACGAGCTCCTACGGACCAGCCCCAGCACCTCATCCCGCGTCGGCAGCGCCGTCTGGGCGCCGACGCGGGTGGTCGCCAGGGCTGCGGCGGCGCTCGCCAGACGGGTGGCCTCTACCAGTGAGCGGCCCTCGGCCAGGAAGACGGCCAGGGCGCCGTTGAAGGCGTCGCCGGCACCGGTCGGGTCGACGGCGTCCACCGGAATCGCGGCCACGTGCTCCTGCCGATCGGGCTGAATGAGCACGGCGCCCCGCCGGCCCAGCGTGATCACGGCGCTCCCAACACCCCGCTTCAGCAGCTCTTCGCCGGCCGCCCTGGCATCGTCGACCGTCACGATCGGACGTCCGACCAGTCGAGCCGCTTCCGTGGCGTTCGGCGTCAGGACGTCGACCTGTCTCAAGAGGCTCTCCGGCAGCTCGCGGGCCGGCGCCGGGTTGAGCAACACTGAGGCGCCATGGGCGTGGGCGAGACCGACGGCCCGCTGGACGGTGTCCAGCGGCACTTCGAGCTGGCAGGCCAGCACGGCGGCGCCGGCTATCGCCTCCTCGGCGGCCTCGACGTCCGCGGCGCTGAGCCGCCCATTGGCGCCGAGCGCGACGACGATCTCGTTCTCGGCGTCAGGCTGGATCAGGATGAAGGCGACGCCGGTGGGCACACGCGTGTCTCGCTGGACCCACCGGGTATCGATCCCTTCACGGCGCCAGCCCTCGATCAGGACGTCGCCGAAGACGTCGGCGCCCACCCGGGCGATGAGGCCGACGGGAGTGCCCAGCCGGGCCACGGCAACGGCCTGGTTTGCCCCCTTGCCCCCCGGCGCCTGGAGGTACTCGGATCCGACCACCGTCTCGCCGGGCACCGGAAAGCGCTCGACGTGGACGAGGAGGTCCTGGTTGGCGCCACCGACGACCACGATACTCACAGTACCATCTCCACGCAGAAGGCGACGTCCTAAGGATAGCCCCCTGGTTGACGATCAGGCGTCAGGTAGGTATCATGCCGTGCAGACGAGCTCGAAAAGGCCGGCCCGCGACGGCACGACTGGCCGGCTACGAACCTATCCGAGAACCCCACCCCGGCCCTCCCCGTCGGCGGGGAGGGAGCAGCTCCGCTTCCCCCCGCCGGCAGGGGGACTGAGGGGGTCCGTTGTCGGATAGGCGCTACATCCGATTGCAGACACCAGGATGGACGAGATGGCTGTTCACCGAATCGGCGTGCTCACCGGCGGTGGCGATTGTCCGGGGCTGAACGCCGTGATCCGCGCCGTGGTCAAGACGGCCATCGGCGAGTACGACTGGGAGGTCATCGGCGTCGAGGACGGGTTCGAGGGGCTCATCCGCAACCGCATGCGCCGGCTCACCGTGGACGACGTACGCGGCATCCTCCCCCGCGGCGGCACCATCCTCGGCACGACGAATCGTGGCAATCCCTTTGCACTCCGCACCGTCGAGGACGGGCGCGCCGTCGTCCGGGACGTGTCCCGGGAGACCGTCGTCCGCATCCGCGAGCTGATGGACGTCCTCGTCGTCATCGGCGGGGATGGGTCGCTCCGCATCGCCTACGAGCTCACCCAACTGGGCGCGTCCATCGTGGGCATTCCTAAGACCATCGACAACGACCTCTCGGCCACTGACGTCACCTTCGGCTTCGAGACGGCCGTCCAGACGGCCACGGAGGCGATCGACCGGCTGCACACCACCGCCGAAAGCCACCACCGGACGATGGTCGTCGAGGTGATGGGGCGGAACGTCGGCTGGATTGCGCTCATGTCGGGCATCGCGGGCGGCGCCGACGTCATCCTGATCCCGGAGATCCCGTTCTCGCCCGAAGCCCTCTGCCAGAAGATCCACGCGCGCCAGGCGGCAGGGCGCACGTTCTCGATCGTCGTCGCCGCCGAAGGCGCGGTGCCGATCGGCGGGACGCAGACGATCGTCGAGCGATACGCCGAGACCGGCCTGGTTCGCCTGGGCGGCGTTAGCTACCGGGTGGCGGAGATGATCGAGCAGCTCACCGGTCTGGAGACCCGCGTGACCGTGCTGGGGCATCTCCAGCGCGGCGGCTCGCCCGCGGCTTCCGACCGCATCCTGGCGACGCGCTTCGGCGGCGCGGCGGTCCGTGCGGTAGCGGACGGCTACCAGGCCCACATGGTCGCGCTCCACGGCACGAGTATCGCCGTGGTCGGCCTGGCGGAAGCCGTCGCCGTTCAGAAAGCCGTCCCGATCGATGGAGAGATCATCCGGACGGCGCGCGGCCTCGGCATCGTCTTCGGCTAAGAACACCCAGAGTACGAGGTTTCTCGTTTCTGGTTTCTGGTCGCCCCGATGCGTCTCGAACCAGAAACGAGAAACCACAGACCAGAAACCCGTCCTAGCGCCAGAGCCGGCGCATCAGCTCCCACCAGTGGCTCGGCTGGCGACGCTGGACGAGGGCAGGCGGAGCGATGGGCTCGGCCAGCAGCGCGGCGATGTCGTGGACCAGCGCCGCCTTCTGCTCGGCGCACAGCTCCCGCGGCGCCAGCCACTCCAACCGCCGATTTCCCGCCTCCCGATCAAGGTGCTCCTGGACAATGCGCATGCACTCTTCGACGAGCTTCGATGGTGGCTCGGATGTCATCGTCGACCTCCCGACTCGGAAACCACACCCATCCGAGGTCGCATGCTCCGCGGCGAGACAAACCGCAGGAGAACACGCAACCGCGGAATCTCTCAGTGACTCACTTCCATCGCATCGGAGCGCATCGGTTGGGCCCGAAGTGTCCCGGGCACCCTAGTTCTCCGCAGTAGCGGAGCAACCGGATACAACGCTCCGTCCCAAGGCCGTAGTGCCCCGGGCAGCCCAGCTCCCCACAATAGCGGAGCAATCGGATACAGCGCTCCGTCCCAAAGCAAGAGTGCCCTGGGCAGCCCAGCTCCCCGCAGTAGCGGAGCAACCGGATACAACCCTCCGTCCCAAGGCCGTAGTGCCCCGGGCAGCCCAGCTCCCCACAATAGCGGAGCAATCGGATACAGCGCTCCGTCCCAAAGCC
>JACQGW010000111.1 GCA_016199325.1 Chloroflexota bacterium | reverse complement strand
TACCGGGCGGGCGGCTCCCGAGCCGCCCCTACAACGGTTGCCTGGCGCAAATTGGCGATGCCCACCCCCCGACAGCCCCGGCCTTGACAGGCAGCCCCTTCTCTGGTATCGTGGTGCCACGACCTGAGACTGAATCCCATACTATGAGACTGCCGAGGGCGCCACGGCGGACAGCCGCCGTGGAAATCTCGCCGGGAGGTTGGCACCATGCGGGTCATGACGGTCCTGGGGGCGGTCGATCCCGACGAGCTCGGCATCACGTTGCCCCACGAGCACATCATCCTCGACGCCCAGCGCCATACCATCTTCGGGATCGACGCCGTGCTGGACGACGTCGACCTGGCCGTCGACGAATTGCGCTGCGTTCGGGAAGCGGGGGGCGGGACCGTCGTCGACGTGACCAATGGCACGATCGGCAGGAACGTGCAGGCGCAGCTCCGCGTCGCCCGGGAAACCGGGTTGCACGTCGTCGCGTCGACGGGCTACTACATCGAGCCGTACTACCCGCCCGAGGTCTTCCGGCTGAGCGCCGACAGGCTCGCCGACCGCATGGTCGACGAGCTGACGAAGGGCATCGACGGGACCGAAGTCAGAGCCGGGATCATCGGCGAGATCGGAACCAGGCGCGATTTCATCAGCCCGGCCGAGGAGCGCGTCTTTCGAGCCGCCGCGCGGGCGCACCTGCGCACGGGGGCGCCCATCACGACGCACACGTACCTCGAAGAGCTCGCGCTCGAGCAACTGGATATCCTCGAGGACGAGGGCGTCGATCCACACCGCGTCATCATCGGCCATCTGGGCGACCGCCGCGACATGCCCCGCCTTCGATCGATTGCCGCCCGGGGGGTGTTCCTGGAGATCGACCACGTCGGGATGTGGTTCTACCAGCGCGATGAGCAACGCGCCCGAACGGTCGCCCAGCTCATTCGTGAGGGATACCTGTCGCAGATCCTCCTCTCGCAGGACGTCTGTTTCAAGCGGCTTCTCCACTGGTTCGGCGGGGGTGGCTATGATCGCCTCCTGACCGGATTCCTGCCGCTGCTGATGGCCGAAGGGGTCACGAAGCAGGAGATCCACACGATGCTGGTCGAGAACCCCCGCCGTGCCCTTGCGTTCGAGGTCTGAATCGCTATGGCTGCATGCGCGCCGCCGGCTCAGGCGATCGGTCGCGCCCTCGACGTTCTCCTCTGCTTCACACTCGAGGAGCCAGAGTTGAGCGCGACCGAGCTGGCCAGGCGGCTCGGCCTCCACAAGAGCACCGCGCACCGCATCGCTTCGTACCTCGTTGCACGCGGGTTCCTGGTTCAAGACCCGCTCACGGCCAGGCTCCGCCTCGGCCTGAAGCTGGTCGAGCTCGGCTCCCTGGCGCTGCGCCAGATGGATCTGCGGCGGGAGGCGCGGCCCCACCTCAGCGTGCTGGCAGCGCGTACCGAGGAGAGCGCCTTCCTGGCCGTTCGGGATGGCGACGTCGCCGTCTACCTCGACGTCGTCGAGAGCCATCGCACCCTCGTGCTGACCGCCTATCCGGGCCGCCGGGTCGCGCTCCACTCCTCCGGCACCGGCAAGGCGCTGCTGGCCCACCTGCCGGAGCTGGAGATCGACCGAATCATCCGGTCCACCGGCCTGCCGCGATATACGGCGAACACGTTGGCCGACCCTGCTGCCCTGCAGGCCGACCTGGAGGCGACCCGCGCCCGCGGCTACAGCTTCGACGATGAGGAGACGCAGGAGGGATCGGCCGGGGTCGGCGCGCCCATCCGGGACGCATCGGGGTTGGTCGTCGCCTCGGTCAGCATCGGTGCGCCGCCATCCAGGCTGCAGGGGCGCTTGTCCGAGATCGCTGCGGCCGTGAAAGAGACCGCGCTGGCGGTCTCGCACGCGCTCGGTCACAGAGTCTCTCACCTGGAGACTCACGCATGCGCGACGGCGCCCGTGGAGAGCCCGTGGAGATGAAAGGGGGCTGGATGAGATAGCAGGAAGATGGGGGTCTCTGTGGAGCTGGCATCGAGCGACTATCGGAGGGGCAGATCGTGAGCTGCCTGCAGAGGTATCAAGGGAAAGGGCCTTTGTCGTCGCCAAGCACTTGAACACGAAGGAGGAAGCTATGGTTCGCGGTGCATCGGACTCCACCAATCGCGTGACCAGACGGGATTTCGTGAAACGGTCCCTCGTGCTGGTAGCGGGCACCATCACCTTCACCGGGCTGCTGGAAGCGTGCGCCCCGGCACCGGCTCCGCAGCCGACCAGGGCAGCCGCACCCGCCGCCCAGGCCACGACAGCCCCGGCGGCCCAACCGACCAAGCCGGCCGCCCAGGCGACGGCGGCCCCGGCCGCCCAGGCCACCACCGCCCCAACGGCCGTCGCAAAACCGGCCACCCAGGGCGGCACCCTCGTCGTCGCCGGCGAAGCGCTGGGCGACAACTACTTGCCGGGCGTCACATTCCAGGGCAGGGCGCACTGGTGGGCGACGGGCGGATTCTACGAGACCCTCTACTCACTGTATGATTTCAAGGCGCCGTCCCCCACACTCGCCACCGGCTACACCGTCTCCGACGACGGTCTCACCTACACCTTTCAGCTCCGCAAGGGCGTCAAGTTCCACGACGGCACGCCGTTCAACGCCGAGGCCGTCGAATTCCAGTATATGAGCGCCCTCGACAAGAACCACCCGTACTACAACGCCGACGCCGTCTACACCCGGACCGCACTGCCGTTCGTGAAGACGGTGAAGGCGAAGGACGAGTACACCGTCGAGATCGTCCGGACCCAGCCGGGGACGGCGTTCCTCGCATCGCTCTCGGTCCCATATGCCGGCTTCCAGAGCCCGACTGTCGTCAAGAAGTACGGGGTCAAGGACGCCCCTCGCTACCCGGTCGGCACCGGCCCGTTCGTCTTCGAGAAGGGGGAGAAGGGCGCGCAGGTATCGATGACCGCGTTTCCCGACTACTGGGGGGGCAGGCCCGCGCTCGACCGCGTCGTCGTGCGCGCGATCCCCGATCAGCAGGCGATGACCGCCAGCCTCATGGCCGGGGAGGTCGACCTGGCGCTGATCTACATCGACTTCAAGGATCTGCCGGCATTCCGCAAGAACGCGAACCTCAAGGTCCAGGTCATCCCGGCGGCCATCACCGGCTATCTCGGCCCCAACCAGCAGCACGAGACGATGAAGGACGTCCGAGTTCGCAAAGCGCTGGCCCATTCGATCAACAAACAGAAGATCATCGACACGATCTTCTACGGCGAGGCCGACATCGCCGCCGGGCTGACCCCGCTCGGGACCCTCGGGAATGCGCCTCAGTTCAAGGACTACTACAAGTACGACCCGCAGAAGGCGAAGGATCTCCTGAAGGACGCCGGTGCCGCGCCGGAGTTCACGCTCTGGACGCAGACTTCGGGCTACTGGCCCCAGATGGCAGAGCTGCTGCAGTCCGACTTCAACGCGGTGGGCTTCAAGGCCAGCATCGAGAAGATCGACCCTGCCAGGTTCTACACCCTTGCCAGCGAAGGCAAGCACCACGTCTTCGTCGGCGACGGGTCGATCAGCACCAACGATCCCGAAGATATCTACTTCATCTTCTTCGGCTGCCAGAACAACCGGGCCAAGCGCTGGGGCTACTGCGACCCCAAGTTCGACGAGATCCTGAACCAGCAGTCGGCCGAACGGGACCCGAAGAAGCGCGAGCAGATGCTCTGGGATCTCCAGAAGATGCTGCTCGACAACGTCGCCCAGATCTACAACTACTACGGCCGCTATCCGTTCGTCATGAACAAGCGGGTCGAGGGCTTCAACCCGCTGCCGATCCCCTGGGTCTATCTGAACAAGACCTCCCTGACGAAGTAGTGATGAGTGATGAGTGATGAGTGATGAGTGGCGAGTCGTACTCATCACTCATCACTCATCACTCGGTAGGGTGAACAGGAATGGTCGACAGTTTCGATTCCGGCGCGGAACCCGAGTTCGAGCGTCTGCTCAAGGCGCTCCGATTTGAGCGGACCGATCGGGTTCCGAACTGGGAGATCGGCATCGAATCCCGCTCGGTCGAATACCTGATCGGCAAGAGGCTGCGCGCCAGCGTCCTTCCTGCACGGGACAAGGTCGCGCTTTCGCGCCGAGTGGGCACCGACGTCATCCGGATCCTGACTCCGAACGCCCTGGCGCGGGTGACGCAGGCGGAGGAGGACGGAACCGAGTACTACGTGGATGGGACCATCAAGAGCCTGGAGGACCTGGCCCGCTTCGACCTCGACGCCGTGCGTGAGGGATGGCTGCGGGAGTCCACGGCGCTCATCCGGGAGGGCCTGGAGCTGACTCGGGGAAGCGGCCTCGGGGTGGCCGCCGACGTCCATGGCCCGCTGTACACCAGCTATCTGGCCGGCGGCCTGCAGGATTTCATGGTGGCCGTGCGCCAGGACCCCGCCCTGGTGGTGGCGCTGATGGAGTTCTACACGGGGTACGCCCTGGAGCTGGCCCGGCTTCTCGTGCGGGAGGGCGTGCCGCTGGCCATCCTGATCGACGACGTTGCCCACACAGGCGGCCTGCTGGTGAGTCCTTCCCTGCTGGACGAGCACTGGTATCCCGGCATGCGGGCGGTGGCCGATATTCTGGCGGCAGGAGGTATCCCCACCATCTTCCACTGCTGCGGCAAGCTGGACCGAGTGCTGCCCTACCTGCTCCGGCTGGGCTGCGCGGCGGTGCAGCCGATTCAGGCCAACTGCAACGACATCTACGCGATCAGGCGTCAGTACGGGAAGCAGATCGCGCTCATGGGGAACGTCGACATTACCTTCCCGCTCTCGTTCGGAACGCCGGAGGATGTGCGTCGAGACGTGCTGGAGCACCTGGAGCGCCTGGGACGGGAGGGCGGCTACGTGTTGTGCTCATCTCACTCGATCATCAACTCCATCCCCCCGGAGAACTTCGTGACCATGATCCAGACGGTACACGAGTGGCGACCTGGCGGCTGATCGCGACGTCACTCGTCATGCGTCATCCGTCATGACCGGTGACGTATGACGTATGACGTAATGACGCATGACGTATGACGTATGACGTATGACGTATGACGTATGAGGAGGTTCGGATCATGCGCGTCATGACGGTGCTCGGGCCGGTTGCGCCCGAGGATCTTGGCATTACGCTGCCCCACGAGCACATCGCGATCGACCTGCGCCACGGGCCCTTCGGGTTCGACAGCATTCTCGACGATCCACAACTTGCGGTCGAAGAGCTGCGCTATTTTCGGGAGGCGGGCGGCGGCGCTGTCGTCGACGTCTCGAACAAATACATGGCGCGCAACGTCCAGACGCAGCTCAAGGTCGCACGGGAGACCGGCCTCCACGTCGTCGCCTGCACCGGCTACTACACCCAGCCGTACTACCCGCCCCAAGTCTACGAGCTGAACACGAACAGGCTCGCCGACCTCATGGTGGAGGAGCTGACGAAGGGCATCGACGGCACGGGCGTCCGGGCCGGCCTCATCGGCGAGATCGGAACCCAGCGGGACTTCATCACGCCGGCAGAGGAGCGGGTCTTCCGGGCGGCGGCCCGGGCGCACCGGCGGACGGGCGCGGCCATCTCGACGCACACGTATTACGACCTGCTGGCGCTGGAGCAGCTCGAGATTCTTGAGGACGAGGGCGTCGAGCCGAGCCGGATCATCGTCGGCCACCTGGGCGACCGGCCGAACCTGGACCTCTTTCGAGCGGTCGCTGCCAGAGGGGTGTATCTCCAGGTCGACCACGTCGGGATGTGGTTCTTCCAGCGGGACGAGGAACGGGCGAAGGTAGTGGCCCAGCTCGTCCGGGACGGGTACGTCTCGCGCATCCTGCTGTCCCAGGACGTCGCCTTCAAGAGGCTCCTGCACCGATTTGGCGGCGGGGGCTACGACCATCTCCTGACCAGCTTCGTGGCGCTCCTGCTCGCCGAGGGGGTAACCAAGGACGAGATCAACACGATACTGGTCGAGAACCCCCAGCGGGTCCTGGCGTTTGACGTGTAGGCTCTTTGCAGAAAGAGGGAGGCGGCCATGCAGACCCGGCGCCAGTCAACCGAATTCCGCCCGGCGCCCGACTTCGAGGGGCGGTACAAGAAGGCCATGCTCCGGCAGGGTGAGCCCGACCGTGTGCCCCTGAGCGACTTCAGCATCGACACCCTCTTCAATTGGAGATTGGCCGGCCCGTCCACCGTCATGCTGAGCCACAGCGAAGCATCTCCCGGACGCTACTGGTCCGGGCCGGGGAGATGCTTCGCTGTGGCTCAGCATGACAGACGGCGCGTCCGGATCCGCGGCTGACTGCCGGATGCACCAGTTAGGTGGTGCGCACGAAATCCTGAACCTTGAACCTTGGACCTTGAACCGGAGGAAGGTCATGGCCGACATCCCAACGACTGCCGACATCGTGATCGTCGGCGGCGGTATTCACGGCGCCTCGCTTGCCTACCATCTGGCCCGTAAGAAAGCCGGAAAGGTGGTCCTCGTCGAGAAGAAGTTCCTCGCCTCCGGCCCCACGGGGCGGTCGACCGCGCTCATCCAGCGGATGTATCCGGTCGACTTCCACACCCGCTCGGCCAGCGCGGCCGCCGACATCTTCCAGAACTGGGGGCAGATCGTCGGCGGCGGCGACCCGGGTTTTCGGCAGGTCGGCTACCTGATCCTGGCGAACGCCGAGGCGGCGGACAACCTGAAGACGAGCGTAGCGCGTGCCCGGAAGGTGGGCTCGCGCGTGCAGCTTATCTCCCCGGAGGATGTGAAAGCCATCGTGCCCGGCATGAACGTCGAAGATGTCGCCGCCGCCTCCTACGAGGCGGAGTCCGGCTATGCCGATCCGGCCTCGACGACGAACGCCCTGGGCAACCGGGCCCGCGAGCTCGGCGCGACCATCGTCCAGTACACCGCGGTGCTGGAGATCCTGACGGCCGGCGGCAGAGTCACCGGCGTTCGGACGAGCAAGGGCGACATCAGCACGGGGACCGTCGTGAACTGCGGCGGGGTCTGGGCGAGCCGGCTGCTCGCGCCGCTGGGCATCCAGATCGAGATCAACGTCAGGCGCTATCAGATGTGCTTCTTCCGGCGGCCGCCCGAGCTCGGCGTTCACCCGGCGATTGGCGATACCCCCAACAGGGCCTATGCGCGCCCCGACCACGGCGACCTTACCATCCACGGCCTGACCCGCTACTCAGAGATCGTCGATCCGGACCACTACAACGAGGGCGCCGACCCCGGGGAGATCCTGCGCGACGCCGAGCTCATCGCGCGCCGGATACCGGCGATGGAGAACGGCCTCGCGCGCGGCGGCTACGCCGCCGTGTACGACATGACCGTCGACCACGAGCCGGTCCTGGGCGCGATCGCCGAATACGCCGGCCTCTACGCCGACTTCGGCTGGAGCGGCCACGGCTTCAAGCACGGGGTCATCACCGGCGACATCATCTCCGACGTCCTCCTCCACGGCCGGTCGAAGGAGTTCGACATCACGCCGTTCCGCTGGACGCGCTTCCAGGAGGGCGACCTGCTGCCCTCCCACATGCCGGCCACGAAGCCGTTCCGGAACATCCTGTAGTGAGAACGCCTAACGAACCGCAGAGGCGCAGAGAACGCAGAGGAGATCCGAGAGAAACAACGCTGTTTTCCGTAGCTTCTCCGCGTCGTCTCTGCGTCCTCCGCGTCTCTGCGGTTCGTTTCGTTCGGTGATCTTCGGCTACCGGATCCGGTGGTACGGCGGATAGAGCGCGGCTGCCAGGACGGCCGCGAGGACCAGGACGCCGGTGCCGGCGATGGTGATCGGCCCGCCGATCTGGTCGGCCAGCCAGGCCGCCGGGAAGGAGCCCATCGGCGAAAGGGCGAAGGTCAGCATGTTGATGCTCATGACCCGGCCGTAGAGCTGGGGGTCGGTGTTGCCCATCGTCAGCGTGTTGTTCTGGACCATGTAGGCCGCCGATGCGAAGCCCACGAGCCCGAGGACGGCGACGGCCATAGGGAACGTCGGCGCCAGGCCGAACCCGACGAGCCCCAGCCCGAATGTGAAGCCAAAGCCCAGTTGGAGCGCCGCCGGGCGCGAGAAGCCGGAGAGCGAGGCGACGGCCAGCGAGCCGGCCAGCGCGCCCAGGCCGGTCGCCGCCATCAAGGCGCCCAGGCCGGTGGGGCCGACGTCGAAGACGCGCTCGGCGAAGAGCGGCATCAGGGTCTGGTACGGCATGCCGAAGAACATCGGGGCGAAGGCCATGCCCAGGAGCATCAGGAGCGCCGGAGACGAGCGCACGTACTGAAGCCCTTCGACGAGCTGAGCCCAGCCGCCCTGCCTCGATGCCGACGAAGCAACCAGCGCGCGGTTCGGTAGGCGGAACAGCGTCACCAGCACGGCGCCGTACATGGTCGCCATGCCGGCGAAGACGCCGCCCGGCCCGATGGCCGGGATGGCGATGAGGATGCCGGCCAGCGCCGGCCCGGCGACCCGGCAGAAGTTCATGCCGGCGTTGTGCAGGGCGATGGCGTTGCGGAGGAGCCGCGGGCCGACCAGCTCGCCGATGTACGCCTGGCGGGCCGGCCCCTGGAACGAGAAGGCGATGCCCTGGGCAAAGCCGAAGGCGACCAGGTGCCAGACGTGCAGCAGCCCCGAGAACGTCAGCGCGGCCAGAGCGGCGCTGGACGTGCCCAGCAGGCATTGGGTGAGGATCAGGATCGCCCGACGCCGGAAACGATCGGCGACGACCCCGCCGATCAGCGAGAAGAGGAGCATCGGCAGGCCGGTGGCGAGCGTCACCAGGCCGAGCACCGTCGCCGAGCCGGTGAGCATGAAGGCCACGTACCCGATGGTGACGGTGCTCATCTGCCAGGCCAGCGTGGCCGGCAACATGCCCAGCCAGAGCAGCCGGAAACCGGGCGTGCCCAGCGCCGGGTAGAGCCGGAGCAGGGGCGAGCGCTGCACGGGGGGATCCTCGACGCGGGGCGGGGGAACGGCTATCTGCCTGGTCACGCTTCGCGCTCTCCATCCTGGTCGGGCGACCGCACGGACGCCCGCGACAGTGTAGCAGACCCGGCGGGAGAATTCACGCCGCCGTCCGTGCCTGGCACCTGCCTCCGGACGTGAGGTTGAGCGGTGCCGAGAGAGAACAACCGCCAGGACGCCAGGATCGCCAGGGAAGACGCCAGGAACGATGGTTGTTCGCTTGGTCGAGCCTGCTGCAAGCCGGTCCTACGGTGCAGCCGGCAGGTCACTCTCGGGTCCCGACGCGCCCCCTCTGTCATGAGTCCACTGAAAAAAGGCCCTCTGGCGCGGTTCACACACCGATTTCACGAGTGTTTCCACCAGTCGGATACGCGCGATCCGGCTTTTTTCAGGGGACTCCTGTCATGCGGAGCCGCAGCGAAGCATCTGCCCGGCTCACGCGGGGAACTCGTGGGAGCTCGTAGC
>JACQGW010000118.1 GCA_016199325.1 Chloroflexota bacterium | reverse complement strand
TCGATGTACTTGCGGTATTCGTCCAGCGTCGTCGCGCCGATGCACTGAAGCTCGCCGCGGGCGAGCGACGGCTTCAGGATGTTCGCCGCATCGACGGCGCCCTCGGCGGCGCCGGCGCCGACGAGCGTGTGGAGCTCGTCGATGAACAGGACGCAGTTGCCGGAGTTGCGGATCTCCTCGACGACCTTCTTCAGCCGCTCCTCGAACTCACCGCGATATTTCGTGCCGGCGACGAGCAGGCCGATGTCGAGGGTGACGAGTCGCTTGCCCTGGAGCGTCTCCGGCACGTCGCCGGCGATAATCCGCTGGGCCAGCCCCTCGGCGATGGCCGTCTTGCCGACGCCCGGCTCGCCGATCAGCGCCGGATTGTTCTTGGTTCGCCGCGAGAGGATCTGGATGACCCGGGTGATCTCCTTGTGGCGGCCGATGACGGGGTCGAGCTTGCCGGCGCGCGCTGCGGCCGTCAGATCGATCCCGAGCTGGTCGATGGTCGGCGTCCGGCTGGGCGCCCGCATCTCGCTCTGCGACTGGGGCACGCCCTGGCTCAGCACCCGGATGGTCTCCGAGCGCACGCGCTCGAGGTTGACGCCAAGACTTTCGAGCACGCCGGCGGCGATGCCTTCACCCTCACGCACCAGGCCCAGCAGGAGGTGCTCGGTGCCGATGTAGTGATGGTTCAGTCGGCGGGCCTCGTCGACGGCCAGCTCGATGACCTTCTTGGCGCGCGGCGTCAGCCCGATCTCGCCGAGCACCATCCGATCGCCGCGGCCGATGATGAACTCGACGGCCGACCGGACCTTGTTCAGCTCGACGCCCAGGTTCGCCAGGACCTTGGCGGCGACCCCGTCCCCCTCCCGAACCAGACCAAGAAGGAGATGCTCGGTGCCGATATAGTTATGGTTGAAACGCTGGGCCTCTTCCTGCGCCAGCGTGAGCACCTTCCGTGCTCGTTCGGTGAATTTGTCAAATCGGTCTGGCATCACTACCACTCCAACTCAGGGATTTCATCCATCACATCACGGCAATCATCTTGTCTTGCGTCAAGCATAATCCGTGCCAGGGCCTTCCTGGTCCCCTGCTGTACAGGATTCTCCGCACGCGTGCTCAGAACTCCCGACTCAAGACTCCGAATCCGTGCCCAACTCTTCCTGCGCCTGCCTCAGGCTCAAGCCCAGGCGACGCCGCTCGGGCTCGATCTTGACGATCTTCAGCATCACGACGTCGCCCTCGTGGACGACCTCCTTCGGATGGTTCACCCGCCGCCGGTCGAGCTCCGAGATGTGGATCAGCCCCTCGACGCCGGGCTCGACCTGCGCAAAGGCCCCGAAGGTCGTGAGCTTGGTCACCGTCGCCTTCACATACTCGCCGACGTGGTACTTCTCGCTCGCGGCCATCCAGGGCTCCGGCTGCATGCGCCGGAGGCTCAGCGAGATCTTCTTGGTGTCCCGGTCGACGTGCAGGACGAACACCTGGACCTCCTGGCCGATCTGGAGCAGGTCCTGCGGGTGGCGAACCCGATCCCAGGAGAGCTCGGAGAGATGGACCAGGCCGTCGGCGCCGCCGAGGTCGACAAAGGCGCCGAACGTCGACAGACTGGTCACCCGACCCGCCCGCACCTGGCCCGGCGCCAGCTCCTCCAGCAACCGTTCCCGCTGCCGGGCCCGCCACTCCTGAACGGCTACCCGTTCGGAGAGGATCAGCCGGTTCTTGCGCCGGTTCATCTCGATGACTTTCAGCCGCAGCGTCTGCCCTACCACCTGCGCTAGCCGCCCCGGGGGGCGCGCTTCAGCGCCCGGCTCCGGGCGAAGACCGGCGACCTGTGAGGCCGGAACGAAGCCCCGAACGCCAAAGGCGTCGACGATCAGCCCGCCCTTATTGTGGTCGACGACCTTCGCCTCGAAGGTTTCTCCGGCCTCGGCGATCTCCTGGAGATGCATCCACCCCTTCTCGGATCGCGCCCGCTCCAGCGACAGAATGATCCGGCCGTCGGCATCCTCGGGCTGGCGGACAAAGACGACGACCTGGTCGCCGGGCTGGGGATTGGGCACAGCCTCCACATCCGGCTGCTCGACGTCCCCGACCGGGATCAGCCCTTCAGACTTCGAGCCGACGTCGACCCAGATCCCGTCGCGGTCGACGCGCACGACCTGCCCCTCGACAACATCGCCCCGCCGAAGGTCGCGCCAACCGAGATGCTCCGCTTCGAGGAGCTCCTTCATCCCTTGTCCCGGGCCTTGTCCCGGGCCTTGTCCCGGGCCTTGTCCCGGGCCTTGTCCCGGGCCTTGTCCCGGGCCGGCCGGCCGCTCGCCGACTGGCTCCGCCCGCGTCTGGCCCGGCCCGCTGGTTGGCAAGTCCATCTCCATCATCCTGTCGAAGCTTCTGCCCCGACGCCACACCGCGACGCTGCACGGGACCAAAGCAAAAAACGGAGCTTAGATCCTAAGCTCCTTCTCCGACTACCGCCGCCTTGGCCCTGCTCGCTCTGGCAGGCAACTCTTCACCGACGAATGGTCGGGCTGGCGCACCCGTATTATACCACGGGGTGAACAGCGCGCCAAGACGCAGCCGGCCTGCACTTCGGGGGGCCGCCCGGCGGTTCAACCGTCGACGGTTTCGACCTTATGAATCGGGAGAGGGCCGTCTTTCAGGCGAAGTACCCGACGCACGCGCAGGCCGTGCAGCTCCGCGCAGGTCGTCACGTAGCGCTGAGCCAGGCGCCCGATCGGCTGAGAGGCAATGATGGCACCGGTCGCCGCCAGGATGACGCTGCCGATGCGGTCGGCTCGCCGCTGGCTTCCCATCGCGACCATCGAGCAGAGGCCGGCCAGGATGCCGGCCACCGCCAGGTTGGTCCCGCACTGTGGGGAGATGGCGAGCTCCGCCTCGCCAGCGCGGAGCCGCCGGAACCCTTCGGCCACGGCCTGCTCGATGGCCTCGGTGGCGATGTTTCCATAGATGTAGAAGCCGCTGGTCGTCGAGCGGCCCATGACGCGGAGGTTGCCGAGCTGCTGGATCAGAACGTTGATCGTCGCATGCTCGAGCGCATGGTTGCGGCGGGTCGCATCGATCAGCGGAAGTCCCATCGGTTGCTCCAGTCCACTCCGTCGGTGTGTTCCCGCCGCGATTATAGCACGTTATCGCTGTCACACGTGCTGGGCGAAGTCGGCGACGGTCGGCCTGGCCAGCCGCTCAAAGTCGGCATACTTCAGCCGGATCGTGTCGGTGTGGGTGCCGGCCTGGAAGACGATGGACGCGTCTTCAACCAGGGCCTTGTCCACGTAGACCGGCAGCCCGTACAGGTTGCCGAACGGCGGCATGGCCCCGACTTCGCAATCGGGGAAGAGGGCAACGAACTCCTCCTCGTGGGCCAGACGCACCTCTCTCGCGCCCAGAGCGCTGGCCGCTTTCGCCAAGTCCACCCGATAGGAAGCGGGCAGAGCCAGCATCGTCGCCCTGCCGTCGGCGAAGACCATCACCACTTTGACCATCAGCTTGCCGGGCAGGTGCTCGCTGGAGGCGACGTCCTGCGCCGTGTACGCTCTGGGGTGGTGCTGGAGCTCGAAGGGCGTTCGATTCTCGCGCAGAAATGACTCCAGCTTCTCCTTGCAGCCCATTGGAGAACCTCCTGTTCGATTGGCGCGCCGCGCCTGGTTCCATCTTCCGATGGAAAGGTTATAGCGGAGGTCAGCAAAGGTGAATCTCGGGTAAAAGCCTCCGATCCCCCCGGCCCTCCCCGCCCGTGGAGAGGGCAGGGGGCGGCGCCACCTGTGGCAACACTACCCGCCCGCGGGGAGGGCGCAAGTCGACTTCCCCCCGCCTGTGTGCGCAACCTGCTCTACGATCCGGGCGGCGCCTCTCTCCGCCGGGCCAACACGTCCACCTGGCTGGCGAGCTGGGTCACCTCCCGCTCGAGCCCTTCCAGACGCCGCGCGACCTCAGCAAGCTCCTGGAGCTCGCTGAGCTCCTGGTAGCTGCGGGCCAACTGCTCCTGCAGCCGGGGGTCTCGCATGTCGGCCGCCTCGTATGCCCGGGCGGTCTCTTCGATCTGCCGAACACGCTCCAGGATTCGCATCCTCGTCTTCTGATCCATCGCCGTCTCTGCCTCCTTCGTGCTTGAGCGATCCTCCACACCACGTCCCGGCAAGAGCGATACCGCCGGAGACGCTGCGGCATGCCCATTGCTGACAACTTTCCATGAAGGGGGATGCAACCGCCGGCAGAGATCAACCGTCGAGGGAAGGACGATGACACAGGAACCACAGCAGGACGCAGAGGAAACCGCTCGGAATCTCCACCCAGGAGCGATACCGACCCCGATGGCGCCGGTGTCACCGCCGCTCGCTCGCCGCCTCCGCGAGACCATCGGCCGTGCCGCCGAAGGAGACGCGGGAACGGCCGCTCGGCTCCTGGCGGTGCTCGACACCGCCGATCCCGATGCCCAGGCCGCCGTCGGCGCCGAGCTCGACCGCGTTGGCGATCCCCGGCTCTGGGAGCGGTTGATCGAGCTCCTCGCCGTCGACCGCTGGGCCGATAGGCCGGTTGACGTGCCGGCAACCGGGACGCCGGAGGGCAATCGGCTGCGGCGGCGCGCGCGCGCCGCGTTCGTGCCCCATGTCGGCGCGCCGGCCGAGGAAGCCAGGCAACAGGCGATCCTGTCCGGTCTCCGGCGACCGCAACCGGCGATTCAGGCCGCCGCCATCGATCTGGCTGTCCTTCGGGGTGACCGCGCCGCGGTCGGCGATCTCGCCCGATTGCTGTTCGACGCCGATTTGCCGGTGCGCGAAGCCGCTGCGCTGGCGCTGGGCCGACTGGGCGGCGCGCCGGCCGTCGAGGCGCTCATCCGATCGCTCCACGAGGAGCACGCCCTGCTCAGTCGCTTCGTCACCCAGGCGCTGATCCAGGCCGGTTCAGAGGCCGTGCCGCACCTCATCACGGCGCTCGCCAGTCCGGACGACAACGTGCGCTGGCATGCTGCCGAGGCCCTGGCCGAGATCCGCGACCCGCGGGCCATCGACCCGCTCGTCGCCGTGCTTGGCGACCACGAGCCTGGCGTGCGCTGGAATGCCGCACGGGGCCTGGCCCGGCTGGGCAAGCCGGCGGTCGTCGCGGCTTTGCGCGCGCTCGAAACCCGCCCGCTGACGCCCTGGCTCGCCCACGCCGCCGGGCTCGTTCTGCGTCACGCTCCGCTGCCGGATCCACGGCGCCAAATCCGTCTGGTCGTCGAGGCGCTGGGACACCCGGCCGCCGGCGCCGAGGTGCCCGTCCGGGCTGCCGAGGCATTGGCCGCGCTCGCTCAATCGGACTGAGACTGATTCCTGTAGGAACGACACAATACGCCAGAACCGGGCGGCGGGCAGAGCCGTCGGCCGGGCGCCCTGGCACGGAGCCTGCTGGGCAAAGTGCTGCGCGCCGACGATCGGCCGCAGCACATCACTACAGGAGGACACGATGAGCTTGCTGCGCTGGGAACCGATGCGGGACATCATGACCATGCGGGAAGCGATGGACCGGCTGATGGAGGAGACGCTCGGCGAGCGGATGCCCTGGCGACTCGAGGGCATTCCACTCGACATCTACGACAAGGACGATAGCATCGTCGTCAAAGCGTCCCTGCCGGGCGTCAAGCCGGAGAACGTGGACATCACCGTCCAGGAGAACCTCCTCACCGTCACGGCTGAGACGAAGGCCGAAGAGGAGATCAAGCGGGAGAGCTACTACCGCCAGGAGCGGCGCTTCGGCCGGTTCAGCCGCTCGGTGACGCTGCCCGTGCCTGTCCAGGCCGACAAGGCCCAGGCGACCTTCGAGAACGGCACCCTGACCCTGCGCTTGCCGAAGGCCGAAACCGCCAGGGCCAAGCACATTCGGGTGACGACCACCGGGCCGCGGTAGTTGGGGGAGCGCCCTCACCCCGCTCGCTGCGCTCGCGCCCCTCTCCCGCCGTGCGGGAGAGGGGCCGGAGTAGACGCGGGCTTTCGCTTCCTCGCCCTACTCGCCTTTCGGGGCCTCGACGTGTCGCAGCAGTGTCTCAGTGATCCAGACGGGCAGTCCGCAGCCGAAGAAGTCGTGATCGCCGGTCCAGATGCCGCAGTCCAGGGTCAGCGCCAGTGCGATCGTCGGCGCGTCACGGGGGTCGCGCGGGACGCGCTGTCGCGCCTCCGCCAGCCGATCGGCGTAGATCTCCGAGGCCACGAGGGTCACGCGGGCAGCAATCGTCGCCAGGGCTTCGTCCAGCAACTGAATGGCCGATGCCGGCTCCAGGTATCCGCGCTCCACCAACAGCGCCACACGCTTGCTCAGCTCGTGCTCAGTCTCGCTCCAGGCGTCGGCGGCCACGGCGAGATCGAGGCTGGAGTGGGCAAGGAGCTTTCGTCCGCGGGCGCGTAGGACTTCGGCGACCAGCGTGCTGGCGTCAACGACCAGGCGCATGCGTGTCTGCCGCCGGTCTGCGTCGACGGCGCTGTGGGTGATCGGGCACCGACTCAGCGAGATCGTACAGACGGCTCAGTTCCTCTTCGGAGAGCCCGGTCTCGGCCACCACCCGCCGGATCGTTTCCTCCAGGCGCTCCAGCGCCTGAACGAAGCTCTCCCGGCGGCTGACCCCGGTCGGCACGTAGAAGCCGATGGTCTGGCTGTGCCGCTCGATAGCCAGCACTTCGTCGCCGGCAAGGTACTGTGTGGCATGATCGCGAAACTCGCGGACGCCGACTCGCTTCATGGCGCCTCCCATTTCTTGACAGTGACCATCTGTGGTCACATTATACCACAGGAGCGGTCTGCCCAAGGATTGACCAAACGACCAACCGATGTTCTTGGCGTCTTTCTCGCCGTCCCTCTTGGCGATCTTGGCGTCTTGGGGGTTCGTTGTCTGGGGGAACCGCTCTAGCGAACGGCCAGGAGCACCTGCCGGTAGAGGGCGATCGTCTCCTCGGCGATGCGCCGCTGGGTGTAGCGGTCCAGGACACGCCGACGGCCGGCTGCGCCGAGGGCGGCTCGGCGGGCCGGCTGGGCGGCCAGCGCGGCGAGCGCATCCCGCAGCGCGCCGGCGTTCCCTTCCCGGACGATCATCCCGGCGTCGCCGATCACCTGCGGAATCTCGCCGGAGTCGGAGCCGACTACGGCGACCTCGCACGCCATCGCCTCGACGAGGACGCGCCCGAACTGCTCCTGCCAGTGCGGCGTCGTCAGCGACGGCAGCACGAGCACGTCGAGCGTTCCCAGGAAGACGGGCATCGCCGTCGACGGCACAGCGCCAACCAGATCGAGCCGACCGGCCAGGGACGGCCGGCTGAAGGTCGCTTTGAGCTCGCCCAGGAGCGGCCCCTCGCCGGCTACCGCCAGTTGCCAATCTCCCGGCAGCTCTGCCAGCGCGGCGGCGAGCACCCGCAGCCCCTTCTCGGGGACCAGCCGCCCGGCGTAGCCGATGCGGACCGGACCCGGCTTCTCGCGAGGAATCGGCCGGAACAGGTCCGGGTCGACGCCGAACTGCGGGATGACGGCCAGCGGACCGCCGAAGCCTTTGTCACGGAGGATCGCCGCGGCGGCATGGTTGCCGGCGATCGCCCCGCCGGCCCGCCGGAGGACGGCCGCCTCGATCCAGTCGAACGGCGGCGGAAAGCGGCGGGCCAGGTTCTGCCAGGTGAAGAAGACCGTTCTGGCGCCGGAGCGGCGTGCCGCCAGCAGCGCGTGGATCGTGACGAAGTCGTACGGCTCCTCGTCGACGTGGAGGATCGCGGGGCGCCATTCGGCGAGCAGGCGGCCGATGCCGGGGTAATGGTGAAGGTGGTGGTTGCCGTTCCAGCGCGGGTTGCGGACGATCGTCCGGTAGCCGTGGTCGAGGCCCGGCTCGAGCGGCGCGATGCGGCGGCCGAAACGCCAGTGCGGCGGCACGACGAGTGTCAGGTCGACGCCCGCGCTCGCCAGCTCTTCGAGCTTTCGTCGATAGGCGGCGACGTAGCACGCCTTCGAGATCATCAGCGCGCGGAGGGGATGCTCCGTTAGCGACATCGATTCATACGCCGTGCCGTCGCATGGACGACGACGGCGCCGTTTGGGACCGCCCGGAGCGCGGTCGATTCGACGTAGGCCGCGGCCCACAGCGCCCGCATGACCACCCGATAGAGAGGGTTGTCCAGCCGCAGCCGCCGGAACCAGGGCTCCAGCGCCAGGTAGACGAGCACGTCGCGCACCTGGCCGGCCGGATGCATGCTGTACTCGACGCGCTCCACCTGGAAGCCGGCTTCCGCCAGGAGCCGGCCGACGCCGGCGCGTGTGAAGCGCTGAACGTGCTCGCCGTGCCGCTCCTTCAGGTCGGCGGCAACGCCCAGCCGCCACAGGAGCCAGTGGAGGGTGCAGGGCTGCCCTTCACACGGCACCAGCGCGTGGAAGACGCCGCACGGGCGGAGCACCCGGTGGATCTCGGCCAGACCGAGTGCCGGCTCCCGCAGGTGCTCCAGGACGTCGAAGAGGAGGACGGCGTCGAAGGCCGCCGTCGCGTACGGCAGCGCCGTCAGACTGGCAACGGCAAAGCGGACCGGCGTGCCGGCCGCCCGCGCACCGGCGATCGCCCGGGGGCTCAGGTCACAGCCGTGGGCTTCGAGGTCCGGCCGAAGCGCCTGCACGCTCGCGATGAACCGCCCGGCGCCGCAGCCGACCTCGAGGACGGCGCCGCGGCAGCTCTCCAGGCTCACCAGCGCCCGGCGCAGCGCCATATTGCGCCGAGAGACCGGCCGCTCGCCCCAGATGCGCTCGCCGCTCTCGCCGACTCGGAACGGGACCGCCGACCTGCTCATGGCTCCACCGGCGCGATAGCGCTCTGACAGCAGCCCGCTTGCCGGAGGTGCTCCAGCGTCTCGGCCGGAACGCCGTTCGCCGAGCCGTATTTCTCGAAGTAGATGGCGCGCACGAGGGCCTCGGTCATCGCCGGGTCCGGCAGGCGCGTTCCCGAGGCGAGTGATGAGTGATGAGTGATGAGTGATGAGCAATGAGTGATCTCGGCCACTGCCGGGTCCGGTGGGTGCGTTCCCGGGGCGGGGCGGTACATCAGGAGCATCGGCACCGGCGCGCCGCCGTCGAGGGGCGGCTGGGCGTACGGGCGAGGCAGAACGGCACCGCCATGCCTGTGGTAGAACGCGATGCGCCGACGGCGCAGGTTAGCCTCTACCGCCGTCGCCGCCAGCGCCGGCACGTCGACCTCCCAGACCAGGCCCATCGCGGCCAGGCCCCGCTCGGCCAATCGGCTCGCACCGATCCGCCAGGCGTGCTCCAGGAGCTGTTCGCCGATCTTCCGGCCACGGAACGGCGCGGCGACGGCGAGGTAGACGAGGAAGACCGCCGCCGGCGCCTGCAAGAGGTGGACGGTGGCCAGGCCCACCGTGCCGCCGTCGGCGGCGGCACGCACGGCCAACCCGACGCCCGACCGCACGGTGCCCAGGATCACCTCCCGAGGATCCCGTTCACCGGCCGGAAAGGCATCGTCGTAGATCTGCCACCACCGGTCGTCCCGCGCCAGCGCGTCGGCGGTGACGCACTCGAAAACAACCGGCGGCGTCATGGTCATCTTTTGGACTCCGAGACAGGGAACGGCGCCCGTGCATTGTCATGCTGAGCCGCAGCGAAGCATCTCCACGGCCCGAACGCGCGGCGTCCGGGAGATGCTTCGCTGCGGCTCAGCATGACAGGCGGGGAGCTCCGCATGACAGACAGGGATCTGCCAGGATCGGCAAGTGACGCGCCGGATGCATCAATCATTCACTATGCCATGCCTCGAACAATAGCCTAATTGTCGTGCAACCAGCATCCGATTCGACCGGGAAGAGGCTGGCGGCGTCGTGTCCGGGAGCGCAGGCGTCTCGCCTGCTTGGGCTGAGTCGACCGGCAAACGGTGGCGACCATGGAGATCGAAGCAAGGACCACGCGTGCGTGCCGCCAAACCGGGGCAGGCGAGGACGCCTGCGCTCCCAGAAGGCATGGCGCTCCCAGGCCACTCGGTGTCCGAGCCTCTGCGGCCCATCGTTGGTCGACGGACGGACTCGATGGAAAAGGTCCATCCGGCTGCCAGTTGCACAAAAGTTAGGATAGAGCATCAATCCGCCAAAAACGGCCGGAGCCGTCCCGCCACATCGATCGCATCCTCACTCCTCACTCCTCACTCATCACTGGAGTCGGAGCCGTTCCGCCAGCTTGATGGCATCCTCATAAGCCGCGACTGTCAGCTCGGCCGTTCGACGCCAGGTGAACTGTTTGGCCCGGGCCTTGCCGGCGTGGCGCAGGCGATCGGCCAGTGCGGGATCGGCCAGAACGCTGCCCATCGCGCTCGCCAGGGCATCCTCGGTGGGCTCGACGAGGATGCCGCCGTCGCCCACGACCTCGGGCAGACTCGCCGCATTGGAGCAGACCACCGGCGCCCCGGCCGCCATCGCCTCCAGCGGCGTCAGGCCGAAGCCCTCGTACCGGCTCGGAAAGACAAAGAGGTCACAGGCGGCGTAGAGCGCCGGCTTGTCATCTTCGGCGACGTGCCCGACGAATCGCACCCGGTCCTCGACGCCGTAACGTCGGGCACAAGCAGCCAGATCGGGGTACAGCGCCGAGCTCCGGCCGGCCGCCCGGCCGGCGATAGCCAGCACCCGGTCGGTCGCGACCTGCCGGAAAGCGCAGATCAGCGCCTCCAGGTTCTTTCGTCGATTCAGATCGCCGACGTAGAGGATGAAACGTTCGGGCAGGTCGTAGCGCACTCGAACGGCGGCCAGTGCGGCCGGCGGCTGGTCGGCCTGATACCGGTCGTCGGCCGCCAGCGGGACAACCCGGACCCGATCCGCCGGGATGCCGAGCAGTCGCAGAATGTCCCGGCGGGTGCATTCAGAGTCGGCGAGGACGAGGGTTGCACGGCGCGCCGCCATCATCGCCAGCCGGGTATACGCCTGAACCGCCAGACCGCCCCGGTGCTCCGGGACGACGAGCATGATCAAGTCGTGGACGGTGACGACGGTCGGCACCGGCGACCAGACCGGCGAGCCGAAATAGGGGACATGGAGCAGATCCGGCTGTGCCCGCCGAGCCGCCAGCGGCAGGGCCACTTGCTCGAAGACGATCTTTTGCAGGCCGGCGAACTGATCGAAGGTTCCGGCGATCGGGGGTGAGGACGCGCCCCCATATGACGCATGACGTATGACGTATGACGTATGACGTATGACGGGCTCGAAGATTCCGGAGATCGGGGGTGCGGGCCTGCCCCGCGGCGGGATAACCAGCAGCTCGTCGACCAGCGACTCCAGCTCGCGGGCCAGGCGCAGCGTGTACTGGCCGGTGCCGGTTGCCGGCCAGGCGAAGAAGGTGCCGCTCAGGACGACGCGCATCAGGAGGACGCCTCGCGATAGGCCGCCAGCAGGAGCTTGCCGGTCTGCTCCCAGGTGAAGCGGGCCGCCTGGGCAGGGCCGGCGCTTGCCAGCCGTTTCCGCAGCGTGGCATCGGTCAGCACCGCGGCCAGGCCGTCGGCGATCGCCTCGACGTCCGTCGGGTCGACGAGCCGGGCGGCGTCGGCGGCGACTTCGGGGAGCGACGACCCGTTGCTGCACACGACCGGGCAGCCGCAGGCCATCGCTTCGAGGACGGGCAGGCCGAAGCCTTCGTAGAGCGAGGGCATGGCGGCGGCGTCGGCCAGGGTGATCAGCGCCGGCAGGTCGTCGTCGGCGACGAAGTCCAGACGAACGACGGCATCGGAGGCGGCAATGCGCGCCAGCAGATCGTCCGCCAGCCAGCCGATCCGCCCGGCCAGGACCAGCCGATGCGGCAGCCGGTGGCTCGCCCGCACGCGCTCGATCGCGTCGATCAGGCGGATCAGGTTCTTGCGCGGCTCCAGCGTGCCGACGGAGAGGACGAACGGGAGGTCGAGCCGGTACTTCTGCCGCACCGCCGCGAGCCCCGCGGCGTCCCGCACCCGGCGAAAGCGCCGGTCCACCCCGCCCGGCACAACCCGAATGCGCTCGGATGGAACGCCGAGCCGTTCGGCGACGTCGGCGGCCGTGCGCTGAGAATCGGCCAGGATCAGGCGGGCACGGCGGACGGCGCTGGGCACGGCCGACTCCAGGTAGCGCACCAGGCGGGGGTCGGCGCAGGCGGGGACGACGAGGAAGCTCAGGTCGTGGATGGTGACGACGGGTGCGGCCCGCCAGACCGGGGGCAGAACGAAGCTGGGCGAGTGGAAGACGTCGAGCGGCCCGGCCAGCGCCTCGACGGGGATCGGCAGGCGCAGGCGGTGCCAGATGAGGGTCATCGCGCGCGGCGGCAACGGCAGCCGCTGCAGTCGAAAGCGATCCGGTAACGGCTGCGGCGGGTTTCCCGGCGCAGCCGTCAGCAGACAGCAGTCGAGGTCGTCGGCGACGGCGGCCAGGCCGGCGACCATTCCCCGCGTGAACCGCCCGATCCCGGCCGCTTCGGCCATCGCCGGGGTGTAGTCAATTCCGATGCGCAGCCTTCGAGCGCCGGCCGTTGGTGACGTGGTAGACCTCCGTCAGGAGATAGACGAGCAGACCGAACGCCACCAGGCTCCAGTAGCTGATCGTGCGGTCAAGGAGCGCGATCGAGGCGGCGTCCTGCTTCGGCAGGGCGATCATCAACAGGCCGATGACGCCGGCCTCGACCAGCCCGAGCCCGCCGGGGGTGAACGGAACAGCGGTCAGGAACGAGTTTGCCAGCGCAACGAAGAGGATGAGGGCGACACCCAGCCCGATGCCGAGCGACTGCGTCACGAAGTACATCCGCCCCGCCTCCGTCAGCCAGACGAGCACCGTCAGGGCGACGACCCACGGCAACTGGCGGAAGCTGCCGAGGGTCCCGGCCTGGAAGCGGCGGTAGATCGCCTGGAGCCGCCAGGGCAGGAGTGCCTCGATCCGATGGCCGAGCCGCCGCATGATGACCAGGCCGATGGCGATGAGGATGACGACGGCGAGGCCGCCACGGAGAACCGCCGTTGCCGTCGTCGAGTCCTGGCCGCCAAAGGTGCTCAACGCCGACAGGATCAGCAGCCCGAAGAGGACGGTCATGTCGATGATGCGCTCAGCCAGGACCGTGCCCATCGTCGTCGAGAAGCTGACGCCCGCCCGCCGCTTGAGCAGGTAACCTCGATAGGCGTCGCCCAGCTTGGCGGGGACGACGCAATTGGCGAACCAGGAGAGGTAGATCATCCGGGCGAGGCCCGGCACGCTCGGGATCTGGACGCCGTTGGACGCGCTGAAGCCGACGTTGCCGAGCAGGAGGCGCCAGCGCAGCCCCCGGAGGACGAAGGTCAGGTAATACGTCAGGAAGGCGACGAGGAGGAGCCCGACGTTCGCCTGGCGGATGCGGGCCACCGTTGCTGCCAGATCGACGTCGACGCGGGTCAGGAAGAAGTACAGGATGGCGAAGGCGATGCCAAACGAGACGAATGTCTGGATGTTGAAGAAGCGCCGCCGAAGGGAGAGATCGGATTCTGCCATGTCGTCGCCCGCGACCGCAGCCGTGACCGGGAGGTCGAGGGTGCTTGTCGAGGGCTTCCCAAGGAGCTTTGCCATCCGGTGTCGCATTCCTTTCACTGCTGTTCAACGGCCAGCGGCGCGAGTATACCAAGACTGAGCGCCACCTGCACGGCGATCCCGTGGACGAAGAGATCGTCGAACAGGCTGTGTGTCCAAACGTAGACGACGATGGCGACGACCGCCGCGGCCATCGTCCGGCTACTCACCGACAGACCGGCCACACAGACTGTGGCATCACGACGGGCGCACCGCCGCCAGACCGCAATCACCCAGACCAGCGTCGCCGCCATCAGACCGGCATAGCCGGCGAGGCCGATGGCGCCGGTCTCGGCCAGCAGGTTCAAGTAGTAGTTGTGGGCGTGGGGGGCCGGAAACTGCCGCCAGGCCGGCAAGGCGTAGTCCTGATAGACGGCGCTGAAGTTGCCGAACCCGATGCCGGTCAGCGGCGAGCCCTGGAACATCGCCCAGGCCGCCTGCCAGTTTGCCATCCGCTCGACCGACGCCCAGTTCTCCGACGTCGGCTCGATCTCCCGCGCGTCGAACACGCGAATGCTCTCGGCGACCGAGCCAAGTCGCTGGGCGACGGCGTCCGGCAGCAGGTCGAGGCTGCCGGCCAGACCGAGCGCCGCCAGCAGCCCGACCCCGACAAGGAGAATGCCAACACCCTGCCGGTGCAGGAGCGCCAGGCCGACAGCCCCCGCCACGACCAGCCCCAGCCAGGCACCCCGCGAAAACGACATGAGAATGGCAGCGCCGACGACGACGCACAGCGCCGAGAGCGAGAATAGGGCGGGTTTCTGGTTTCTGGTTTCTGGTTTCTGGTTACCGACGCCCCAACCAGAAACCAGAAACCAGAAACCAGAAGCCGCGACCGCCAGCGCCGGCATCAGGACGATGCTGAGGTAGCCGGCGAACGGATTGGGCTGGCCGAACGTTCCGTAGGCGCGCAGGAAGCGGTCGCCGATCAGGTAGCTGGGCGGACCGACACGAAAGAGGAACTGGTACCAGCCGGGGAGGGCGGCCAGGGCGCCGGCGATGGCCGCCGCGATGAGGACGATGGCGGCGTCCCGCGGCGTGCGGACCAGGCTGCCGGACAGCCCGAGGGCCAGCGCGAACTCCAGCCACTTGACCGTCTCTTTGAGCGCCGGTGCCAACGTGGTGGCGTCCCGGACCGAGAGCGCCGCCAGCAGCACGAACAGCAGAGCCGCCACGACGAGCCCGAGCGGCCGCAGGGCCGCCTGCCGGCGGGCCGCTGCTCCAGCTCCCCACGCGAGCACGAGCATTGCCAGGACGGCTTCGACGCCACTGACCTGGGCGCCTGCGACGGAGACGGTCTGGACGTAGCCAAACGGAACGGCCAGCGCCAGCAGCGCAAGTCCGACCACCGGACGGATGAGGATGGCGCCAAGCCCGAGGCCGCCGGCCGCAAGAGCGATGGCCCAGGAGAGCGGTAGCAGCGCCAGCGCCGCGGCAATACCGACCAGGGCGAGCGCCAGGAGCCACCAGCCGCGGGGAACCGCGACGGACGTGAGGCCCGTCGTGGCTAGAGACGAGCGGACGGTCAACGGGCGGTTCCGGATGAGACGCCGATCGAAACGTACCAGGCGATGGTCTCTCGAAGCCCTTCTTCCAATCCGACGGCGGGAGTCCAGCCCAGCCGCTCGCGTGCCTTGTCGATGTTGGGCCGGCGGCGAGCGATCTCTTCCGGGCGGGGCGGACAGTGCATGATCGGCGAGCACGAGCCGGCCAAGCGTTTGACCGCCTCGGCGATCTCAATCGCCGAATACTCTTCGGGATTGCCGAGGTTGAAGAGCTCGCCGGTGGTGCCGGCGGTGAACATCGCAGCCTGGATGCCGCGGACGAGATCGGACACGTAGCAGTAGGACCGGGTCTGGCGGCCGTCGCCGTAGACGGTCAGCGGCTCGCCGCGCAGCGCCTGGGAGATGAAGTTCGGAATGATGCGGCCGTCGTCGGGGTCGTTGAATGGGCCATACGTGTTGAAAATGCGAATGACGCGGACGTCCAGCCCGTACGTCCAGCCGTAGTTGACGGTGAGCGCTTCGGCGTAGCGCTTGGCTTCGTCGTAGCAGGCCCTCGGCCCGACGGGATTGACGTGGCCCCAGTAGGTTTCGGGCTGTGGGTGAATCAAGGGATCGCCGTACGCCTCCGACGTCGAGGCAAGCAGGAAGCGCGCGTTGGAGCGCACTGCCAGGTCGAGCAAGTGGCGGGTGCCTTCGGCGTTCGTCAGCAGCGTCTCGATAGGATGCCGGCCGTAGCCCACCGGGCTGGCCGGACTGGCCAGATGGAAGATCGCCTGTGGCTCGACGCCGGCGAGCGGCCGGATGATGTCGTGCTCGACGAACGTGAAGCCCGGCCGCCCGTTCAATCGCTCCAGATTCCGCCAATGGCCGGTGATGAAGTTGTCCACCCCAACGACGATATGGCCGTCTTCGAGCAGAGCGTCGCACAGGTGGGAGCCGATGAAGCCTGCGGCACCGGCGACCAGAATGCGCATCAATTCTCTCCTCACGCAGTTCGCTCATGGTCGAGCAGGCGAATCAGACTGTACAGCACCCAGAAGCTCAGCGCCAGATCGACCAGGAAAAAGCTGTTGTCGACGAGTCCGTGAACGAGCCCGGTAACCATGGCGGCCATCACCGCCAGCGCCAGCGCCCGCTGGTCTGCCGTGGGACCGCCCCGCCAGACCCGGAAACCATCCCGGAAAAAGGTAGCCACCAGCCAACCGAACACGACCGGCCCCAGCACCCCGAGCCGCAGCCACCAGTCCAGGATCAGGTTGTGGGGGTGCGAGATGTTCGGCTCGACGGCGGCGGCCGGCCGGAGATAGCCGCCGTCACGATAATAGTATAGGAAATTGTCCAGCCCGACGCCGGTGAGCGGATGATCCCGCACCATCGCCAATGCCGAGAGCCAGACCTCCACCCGGCGGCCCGCCGTCCCAATGTCTCCCAGCCGGTCGACGCGTCCCCCGGCAAGCAAGCCGACGATTCCGGCAGCCAGGACCGCCGCGGCTGCCGGAATCCGATGCCGGCTTGCCACGACTAGAGCAAGTAACAAGCCAGCAGTCACGGCAAGCCAGGCACCGCGCGAGTACGTCAGGACGAGCACCAGCGCCATGACGCCGGCACCGGCCAGCCAGACGAGCCGCCGCCGCCCTGCGCCGGCCAGGCCGAGCACGGCCGCGATCGTCAGCGGGCGCTCCAGAAAGAGCGCCAGCGCGTTGGGCGAATGGTAGATGGCCAGCGCGCGCCCTACCCCTCCCGTCGACTCGACGGTGCCGACGAGGCCGTAATGCGCCAGCACGACGAGCCCCACCCCAGCCCCGATGCCGACGTACGCAGCCCCCAGGCGCATCGGTCGCCCCCGAAAGGCCGCCGGCAGCATCGCATAGAACAGCAGCGGCTCGAAAACGACCGTTCGGTATTCCCGAAGGGCGTACGTCAGATGGAGCGGGAAAACGAGCGACGCCGTGGCCACCACGGCAAACGCCACCACCGCCGGAGACAACCCCTCGACCGCTCGCCGTGCCAGGTCGGCCGCCGCTGCCCAGCCACCGCTGCCTGCACGCCAATCGCGCCAGGCTCTCCGGAGGACGCCCGGCATCCAGGCAGCGGTGCAGGCCAGGATGGCGCATTCTACCAGCGCCAATGACCGGCCGTCAAATCCGAAGGACCGCGGCGGCAGCGGATTCGATTCGTTGGGCAGGTAAAAGGGAGCCGCCGCCAGCGCGATGGCGAGCGCCAGATCCAGCCGAGCGGCAGCCAGCCCAATGAAGGCCAGCGCAGCCGCGACGGTCACCGCCGGGGTCGGCGACGTATAGGCGATGGCCAGTGTCCCGATCTGGCCGGCGAGCACCAACCAGGTCATGGCACGGCGTAGACCTGGAACAGGACCTTGCCGTTTCGCTGGAGGATCTCCTGTTGGAGCACCGCCTGTTTCTGGAGCCGGTCCAGCCAGTACTGAAAGCGAGGGCGGCGCCGGTAGATCGTCGAATCGTCAGGGTGGAAGATGAAGACCGTGCCGGGCACGACGATCTGCTTGTAGAGCAGGTCGTCGAAGAGCGGGGGCGGCTCGGCCGCGTAGAGAAAGACCTCGACCGGATTCACTCTCCCCTGGGTAAGGATCTGCACGTTTCGCGCGATCCCCCAATCCATCGCGACCGGCTGGCCGACGCCGTTCCGATCCAGATAGTCGGCCAGTCGGTAGATGGCGTCCGAGTGGGTGAAGTAGCCGCCGGTCGTGCCGAGCAGCCGGTGGTACTGGAGGTCGACGGCCAGGAAGCCGGCGAACGTGGCGGTAAGAACGGCGCCCGCGCCGAGAGCGGCAGCCAGAGCCGCCAGTCGTGCGCCGACACCCGACCGGCCACGCAACCGAGCGCGCACCGCCCGCGCGGCGCCGATCCACCCCTCGGCGGCGACCACGAACACCCAGGGAAGCAACGCGTAGTAGTGGGTTGGCAGCAGGCCAGAGACGGTCCAGACGCTCTCCAGCACCACGAGGGCGACGAAACCGCCCACGATGACGAAGGAGTGATGGGTGATGAGTAATGGGTGATGGGTGATGGGTGAACTCTTTGCATCGTCATGCTGAGCCGCAGCGAACGAGTGATGAGTGATGAGTGATGAGTGATGAGTGCTGGGCGAGCTCCCTGCATTGTCATGCTGAGCCGCAGCGAAGCATCTCCCCGGCGCCTCCGGTTCAGTCCGGGGAGATGCTTCGCTGCGGCTCAG
>JACQGW010000117.1 GCA_016199325.1 Chloroflexota bacterium | reverse complement strand
TGCGGGCGAGGGGAGAGGAGGCGCGCCCTCACCCCCGGCCCCTCTCCCGCTTGCGGGCGAGGGGAGAGGAGGCGCGCCCTCACCCCCGGCCCCTCTCCCGCTTGCGGGCGAGGGGAGAGGAGGCGCGCCCTCCATTGCGATGCTCGGCTCCCAGCGACCCGCTGCGGCGTCGGCGAAAAGGTCGGCCTGCGCCGCGGCGAGCGCGTGCCAATCGGCGACGGCGCCGACGGCCGTCTCGGTCGAGCCGGTGCCGCGAAAGACGATCTCGCGGGCGACGAGCGGGCTGATGGCCCGGTACGCTGCGATGAGCGCACGCCAGGCGGGCGTTTCGGCGGCCTGCATGGTCAGCAGCAGTCGCAGCGAGCCGCCCGTCACGCCCGTCGGGTCGGCCCGATCCATGGGCGGCGGGGGCACGTAGGGCTGGCGCGGCAGCGTGACGCGCACCCGGTTCATCGCCGGCGTTACCCGCTTGGCGCTGTCGAGGACGATGCCATCGGCGTCGACGAGAACGAGGTTGCTGTATCGTCCCATTAGCTCGACGACGAGACGGCTCACCAGCAGCTCCCCCTCATGCCACGTCTCGAAGCCGAGGACCACCACGCGTTCGAGCGGCGGTTGGTCGATCGAGACGAGACGGCCGTCCTTCGCGTACTTCCGAAGGAGCAGGAGCAGCGGCGATACGTCGTCGGACGGTCGCACGAGCCGCTCGCTTGTCAGGTGGATGCGAGCGTCCTGAGTGTGGCAGGAGGCGTACAACCAGCGCCGGCGCCCTCCGGCGTAGAGCTCGAAGCCGAGCGCCAGGTCACCCGCCAGGATGACGCGCTCGACGCGCGCTCCGAGGACGGTGGCGCGCAGCTCGTCGCGCACCGCCCAGAGGGTGAGCGCGTCGACGTTCAACGGAAGAGCACCTGCTCCAGCTCACGGAGATCGGCGACGCGGAGGCCGTCGGCGTCGGCGTAGCGGCCGCGCCGATCGACGAGGATGGGGGTCATGCCGGCGTTCCGGGCGCCGGCGACGTCGTGGCGCGGGCTGTCGCCGACGTGCGCAGCCCGGCCGGGCTCGACGCCCGCCTCGGCCAGCGCGCAGTCGAAGATTCCGCGATCCGGCTTCTCGATGCCGCAGGCGCCGGAGATGACGACGACGTCGAAGAAGGGGCGGATGCCGAGGGCCACCAGCAGTTGCTCGAGCCAGGTTTCCCAGTTGGAGATGACGCCCAACCGGATGCCCCGTGCCCGGAGCGCCGCCAGGGCGGGGGAGCTGTCGTCGAACAGCCGGTAAGTCTCCAGCCGGGTGAAACGGTCGTAGAGCCGCTTGGGCAGGCCGCAGTCCGGCGGCAGACCGAATTCGTGGACAAACGATTGGTAGAGGGTCTGCCAGAAGCGGCGCGACCGCTCCGGCGTCGACCAGAGCCCCGGCCCAAGCAGGTCCGCGGTCCGGCGGAGGGCCACTCGCTCTGCCTCGGCGACTCGGGCCATCGCCACCGGATGCCCAATCTCGGCGCAGCCGGCCGCGACGATCTCATGAAAGGACGGATGCGGGTAGACGAGGGTTTCGCCGACGTCGAAGAAGACGAAGTCGAACCCGTTCTCGGTTGCTGTCATGAGCGATGCACTCCCTCGCGAAGTATACCGGCAACGGCAGCCGGGCGACAAGGGGGGGAGCTGCTTCAGGGACGCGCGAGATCTTCCGGCTCCGGCGATGGCGGCGTGTAGACGGTGTGCTCAATCGCCTGGGTGATCCCGTTGAAGGCGCGGCCGAACAGGCGGAGCACCTCGCCGAGGTCGTCGGCGGGGTTTCGGCCAGGATTATCGTCGCGGTTCCAGACGGCGAATACCATCCGTTCAGCCAGGCGCATCTTCGCCATCGCCAGATCGTACTGGTCGGACATCGTCGGCGCTCCTTCTCGCATCAAGGCATTCTCGAGTTCCCACGAGTTCCTATGAGTTCCTATGAGTCGGTCGCCCCGCCGGCTCAGTTCGCGGGTGTCGGCAGACCGGCCGCAAAGAGCGTGCCAATCTCATCCTCACGCTCATGCCGCCGGCTACCGGCTTGACTCTTCGATCACCCCCGGGCCACCGTCGCCCGGCCATAGACCTTTCCAGCAATCCGTGGTAGGATACGTCCCGGCGTCCAGGGGCCAGGAAACACAGCACGAAATCAACCGCGCAGATGCGGAGGACAGGGCGTACCCGTCCACTCCCGCCATCGAGGAGGTTCGACCGGCATGGTAATGGCTCTGGCTGCGGCGCGGGACGCGGTGAGCGAGTACCGGCGATTCATCCTCGGGGCGTCGCGGAACGTCCGGCTCTTCCTGCTCGGCACGGCCACCTACGGACTCCGGCAAGGGATAGTATTCGTCGTCCTGCCCCTCTACGGCCACGCCGTCGGTTGGGGGCCGGAGACGATCGGCGGCCTGACCTCTGGCCTGTGGCTCACCCTACTCCTGTTCAGCCTCCCGCTGGGCGTCGTCAGCGATCGGCACGGTCGGCGGCTGTTCCTCGTCGGCGGTTCGGTGATCAGCGCCGCCGGCTGGATCGCGCTGCCGCTGGCGCCATCGGCGGAATGGGCGCTGGCGATCTCGGTCATCGCCGGCTTCAGCGGAACCACCTTCTGGACCTGCGGGGATCCGTTCCTCGTCGAAAACTGCCGGCCGGAGGATCGGGTCCGCGTCTTTGCATCGAAGTGGTTCCTCTCGGCGATCGCGAGTGCGCTCGGCCAGGTGCTTGGTGGAGTCATTCCTGAGCTGCTGGCCGTTGTCCTCCAGTCGAGCTCCAGGGCGGTCGAGCCGCTGCGCGGCGCTCTGTTGCTGACCGGGCCCATCGAGATCCTGGCCGCCGGGGCCTTCCTGCTGATCGGTCGGCAGGACCGAACGGCCAGCCACGCCCGGGCCGCGGGCCCGAGCCGGGGGATCGGTGCCGACCTGCCCTATTTGCTGGCGCTGCTCATGCCTGAGCTCGGCGTCGCAGTGGCCAACAGCATGTACAATCCGTTTCTCTCGCTGTACTTCCGCGTCAAGTTCGGACTCAACCCCGGTCCCATCGGAACGCTCATCTCCATTGCCGGTCTGGCCCGCGCCACCGGATCGCTGGCCTCGCCGATGGTGGCCCGAGCCATCGGCACCATCGCGACGGTCAGCGGCGGGCGGGCAATGGCGGCGCCCTTGCTGGGCATTATCGCGTTCAGTCCGTGGCTGCCGCTGACGGCCGTGGCGCTGGTGGGCCAGTTTGCCTGCACGGGGATGGCGAACCCACCCTACATGAGCTATGCGATGTCGAGCGTCGCCTCCAATCGGCGCGCGACCTTCTCCGCGCTCTACTCCGTCCTCTGGAGCCTCGGGCTCGTCGCCGGACCGACGATCAGCGGCCGGATCCAAGCCGTCTACGGTTTCGAGACCGCCCTTGGCGTCAGCATCGTCGGGTACCTGTTCTCCGGCCTCTGGGCATTCATCGTTCTGCCCCGTCTCGTCCAACCAAGAGAGACCGCACAGGTCCAGACGACCTAGTCATGCGTCATTACGTCATTACGTCATGCGTCACCGGTCATGACGGATGACGAGTGACGCATGACGTAATGACGCATGACGGCATGACGCACCCGTGATCCCCGACAGCGTGGAGGGCGCTCGACCGGCGTGGTGATGGCTCTGGCTGCGGCGCGAGGGGCGGTGACCGAGTACCGGCAATTCAAATCACGTTCGGCCTGAGTCCGGGGCCCATCGGAACCCTCATCTCCACTGCCGGCCTGGCGGGCGCAGCGGGAACGCTGGTGGCGCCGACCATCGCCCGGCTGATCGGCACCATCCCCACGGTGGCTATGGGGCGGACGGCAGCGGCCCCCCTGCTGGCCATCGTCACTTTCAGCCCGTGGCTGCCGCTCTCGGCCCTGGCCCTGGTCTGTCAGTTCGTCTGCTCGGCCATGGCGAACCCGCCCTACATGACCTTTGCCATGTCGGGCATTGCCGCCGACCGGCGCGCGACCTTCTCGGCGCTCTACTCCGTCATCTGGAGCCTCGGGCTCGTCGTTGGACCGACGCTCAGCGGCCGTCTCCAGGCCGCCTATTGAGCTTCGCGAAATTCAGGTAACACTTAGACCGACGTGACGGAAGAAACCATGCAGTACCGTCGGTCGGCGACCGAGCCGAATGAAACTGCGGCGAGCCATCCGTCGCAGCTC
>JACQGW010000131.1 GCA_016199325.1 Chloroflexota bacterium | reverse complement strand
TCATGCTGAGCCGCAGCGAAGCATCTCCCCGGGCGCTGCTGGCTCAGTCCGGGAAGATGCTGAGCCGCGGCTCAGCATGACGGAGCGGGACGCGGATCAACGCTATCAAGCCGCCGAACGACCTCCAGCAGAGCGGCGACGCCCGCCGCGACGTCGCTCCAGTCGGTCCATTCCTCGGGGCAGTGGCTTCGGCCGCCGACGCTCGGCACGAAGATCATCCCCATCGGAGCGATCGTTGCCAGATGCATCGCGTCATGGCCGGCGCCGCTGGGGAGGTGGGTGTATGACAGCCCGAGCGCGTCGCAGGCGCCGGCGATGCGGTCCTGCATCGCGGGGGAGACCGGCGCCGGGGCGGCGGTCGAGACGAGGTCGGCGGCGGCGTCCACCCCACGAGCAGCGGCCAGGCGGCGAATGGCGTCCTCGAAGGCGGCAGTCGCCCCGTCCAGGACCGGCTGTGAGATCGACCGCATCTCGGCGAAGAGCTCGACGGAGCCGGGGACGACATTGGGCGCGTTCGGGTGAACCGTGATCCTGCCGACGGTGCCGACGAGCGGCGCGCCCTGCGGAGCGCGGCAGATCGCCTCGACGGCCAGGACCAGCTCGGCGGCGGCAGCCAGGGCATCCCGCCGGACGTCCATCGGCGTCGTGCCGGCGTGGTTCGGGGATCCCGTGATCGCCACCTGGTATCGCTTGATGCCGGCGATGCCGGTGACGACGCCGATGGAAAGGCCTCGCTGCCAGAGGACCGGACCCTGCTCGATGTGCAGCTCGACGAAGGCGGCGACCTCACCTGGACGGCGGAGCGGCTCTGATAGCTGCTCGGGCTCGCCGCCGGCCCGCCGAATAGCGGCGTCCAGTCGCTCGCCGGCCGGGTTGATCCGACTCAGCATCGCAGGCGACAGCGCGCCAACCATCCCGCGGCTGCCCACCGTCGAGACGCCATACTCGGTCGGCTCCTCGGCCAGGAAGTCGACGACCTCCAGCGAGTGAACCAGTCGATGCCCGGCCGCCTGCAGGCAGCGGACAACTTCGACGGCGCCGACGACGCCGACCATCCCGTCGAACCGGCCGCCCCCCACGACGGTGTCGGTGTGCGAGCCGATCAGGATCGGCGGCAGATCCGCCCGCTCGCCATCCAGCCGACCGATCAGGTTGCCGGCGGCATCCGTCGTGACGGCGAGGCCGGCGGCCGCCATCTGAGCGCCAAGCCATTCGCGTGCCTGGAAGTACACCGGCGTGAACGACCGGCGCGTATACCCCGGCAGCGCCGGCTCGACGAAGTTGGCGAGCGCCTCCAGGTCGGCGCGAATGCGCTCAGGATCAGGCCGAAGCGGTATCATCGGCGATCAGCACACGACCAGGAGCGCCTGACGAAACCGCAGAGGCGCGGAGAACGCGAAGACGGGTTTGTGGTTTCTGGTTCGAGGAGCACGGCGGCAGCCAGAAACCAGAGACGAGGAACCAGAAACCTCGTTCTTTGCGTCGTCTCTGCGTCCTCTGCGTCTCTGCGGTTCGTACTGTTCGGTGTTCTGAGCGACATCCTCGGCGAAATCCTTGGCGATCTTGGCGTCTTGGCGGTTCGGCGCTCCGCTAGCCCAGCGGCCCGACCGCCGCCTGTGCCGCGCCGAGCACCTCGCCGGTGGCGACGAGCTGCTCGGCGGCCACCATGTCGTCGTGCATCCAGCGGTCCTCGCCCACCGGCGGGATGCGGCGGCGGATGGCGCCGCAGGCGGCGGCGGTGCCGGCGCCGAGCGGGAAGGCGGCCATCAGCGGCTCGACCAGCGCCAGCGCCTGCGAGGCGCAGAAGTACTCGACGCCGATGACCTGCCGGCAGCGCTCGACGACCTGGCGCGCCTTTCTGGAGGACCAGGTGGACATGCTTACGTGATCCTCCTGGTTCCGCTTCGTCGGGATCGAGTCGGTGCTCGCCGGCATCGCCAGCGTCTTCATCTCGTTGACGATGGCCGAGGCGGCGCACTGGACGAGGGCGAAGCCGGTGTTGACGCCCGGCGTCGCCCCGACGAGGTTGCCGGGGACGCCGAAGGAGAGCGTCGGCTCCAGCAGGCGGAACGAGCGGCGCTCGGAGATGTTCCCCAGCTCGGCGACGGCCATCGCCAGGAAGTCCAGGGCGAAGGCCAGCGGCTCGCCGTGGAAGTTGCCGCCGCTCAGCATCTCGTAGCCGCCGTTGCCGTCGGGAAAGACGAGGGGATTGTCCGTGGCCGCGTTCGCCTCTCGTTCCAGCACCTGGCCGACGAATGTCAGGACGTCGCGGGCGGCGCCGTGGACCTGGGGGGCGCAGCGGATCGAATAGGCGTCCTGAACGCGGGGCGGCGGCGGGCCATCGCCCGACCGCGCCTCCTCGGGGAACCGAACCGCCCGGGCCGCCTCCGTCGTCCGGGCGCTCCCGCGGATCAGGGCGCGGACGTTGGCGGCCGCGGCGACCTGGCCGGGGTGGTTGCGGGCGGCCTGAATGCGGTGGTCGAAAGCGGCCGGCTCGCCGCGGACCGCCTCCAGTGTGAGGGCGAGGGCGACGTCGGCATTCCGGGCGATCTCCCAGGCATCCGCCAGGGCCAGGACGCCGATGCCAAGCGTCATCGTGCTGCCGTTGACCAGAGCGAGGGCGTCCTTGGCCTCCAACGTGAACGTGGCCGGCGCAATGCCGGCGGCCTGGAGCGCGGTGGGCGCCGGCAATCGCCTGCCCTGGTAGAACGCCTCGGCGCGGGGATGGCCGACCATCGCCGCCGCCAGGTGGGCGAGCGGGGCGAGATCGCCGCTGGCGCCGACCGAGCCGATTTCTGGAATGACCGGGTGAACGCCGCGGTTCAGCATGTCGAGCAGCCGGTCGAGCACGACCGGCCGGATGCCGGAGCAGTTCTTCGCCAGCGCGTTGACCCGCAGGAGCATCGTCGCGCGAACGGCGTCCTCCGGGAGCGGCGGGCCGACGCCGGCGCTGTGGGAGCTCAGAATGAACGCCTGGAATCGCTGGTTCTCGGCGACCGGGATGCGCTTCTCCTTGAGCGGGCCGACGCCGGTGTTGAAGCCGTAGATGGCCGGGGCGTCGTCGCTCAGCCAGCGATCCTCGATGTACTCCCGAGTTGCCGTGAGCCGTTCCCGTGCGCCCGCCGCCAGTCGGACGATCGGCCGGCCGCCCTCGGCGCCCCGGGCTGCGGCGACGACCTGTTCGAGTGTCAGACGCTCGCCGTCGAGCTCAATGGTCTGCGTTCCGGTCAACATCTGTGCCTCCCTGCGTGCGGTCCCGTTAGTGGTGCGTCCGGCACGTCACTCGCCATCCCTGGCGGCTCCCCGTCCAGTAGTCATGCTGAGCCGCAGCGAGCTCGTAGGAACTCGGGGGAACGCTGCCTTGCTGAGCCCCCGTCTGTCATGCTGAGCCGCAGCGAGGCATCTCCTTGACGCTGCTGGTTCGAGCGGGGGAGATGCTTCGCTGCGGCTCAGCATGACCAAGGTCCTCCCATCTCCCACGATCCCCCAGCGTGCGCCGGGGAGATGCTTCGCTGCGGCTCAGCATGACAACGCAGGGATCTCGCCCTTCACTCATCACTCGCTACTCTGATTCCCACTGTCCAGATTATGCAAGGGTTCGGGGAGGGACGCAAGCGGCGCCGGCGAGCGTCATCAGATGAAAGCCGTCCTCGCCCGTGTGGAATACTCCCATCTGACATACTCCCATCTGACTACTTGACACCCAGGTATCCTAGCCATATAGTAACGCTGACCGGGCAGCGGTCCGTCCGGTTTGCCGGCTGCCATAGCGCATCCGCGGTCGGCCAGGTTACCCCCGACGATGGCTCGGACGTCCGAGCGGTTGTTCTGGCGTGTCGCTCTTCTCGGTTCGCTACCTGACGACTCAGGTAGCCATTCCCGGACTTCGCACCGTTCCGGTCGCGTGCGAGATTCACCAATCTGAGGGAAGAAGATCGTGAAGCCGGCATCGTTTCCATGGCTTGCCCGCATGCGTCCCTGTCTTCACGCCCTCGTCGTCCTCCAACTGGCGCTGGTGCCACTCCTGACGGTGCCGCCGGCCACGACTGCGGCGGCCGCGACCGAACCGAGCGAGCGCATCGCCTTTGCTGGCGGTGAGCATCCGATGGCGGCAGCACCGATTGGCCCGAGCCAGCCATTCGATTGGGCAGACCCCCGGTTCCCGGAGTCGCCCGACGGGTCTTCCGATGCCGGCATGGCGGGCGGTGGGGCCACCGATGGCCCCGACGGCGCCGGCGGTGGGGCTCTGGGCCACCGGCTCCAGCGGCAGAGCGCCGACCCGAACGAGATCGTCGACGTCCTGATCGAGATGGCGGGCAAGCCGCTGGCCGGCGTCTACCAGGAGACGAAGACCAGCCTCGGCCCGGCGGCCGCCGCTCGGCGAGCCTACCAGGTTGCCTATACCGCCCATCTCAAGCAGGCTCAGGTGCCAGTCGTCGCCGCCGCCGCCGGCTATGGCAAAGTGACCGGCCAGTTGACCGCGCTCGCCAATGGCGTGGCGGTCTCCGGCGTTGCCAGGCGGGATCTGGCCAGCCTTTCGCAACTGCCCGGCGTGAAGGCCGTTCACGTCGTCCCCGACCTCCAGCTCGACCTGTACCGTAGCGTGCCGTTCATCGGCGCCGAACAGGTGCGCACGCAGCTTGGCCTGGACGGGCGCGGGGTGAAGATCGCCATCATCGACACCGGCATCGACTACACCCACCGGAACTTCGGCGGTCCCGGCACCGTCGACGCCTACGACTTCGCCGTCGAGCCGGGGAACGCCTCGGTCATCACCGATACCTGGCAGGGTGCCTCGCTCTTCCCGACGGCGAAGGTGGCCGGCGGCCACGACTTCGTCGGCGATCTCTGGACCGGCAACAATGCCAGCATCCCGGTGGCTCTCCGTGTGCTGACCCGGACGCTGGACGCCGACCCGATCGACCTCGACGGGCATGGCACGCACGTCGCCGGCATCGCCGCCGGCTTCGGCGTGCCGAACAGCTCGGTCAACGGGAGCATCCCCAGCGATTTCGACGGGCGGAACAGTGGTGCCGACCCGACGGACCCGCCGCTCTACCACGGCGTCGCCCCGGCGGCGGCGCTCTACGCCTACAAGGTCTGCTCCAGCGTCAGCACCTCCTGTAGCGGACTGGCGATGCTCGAGGCCATGGAGCGCGCCGCCGACCCGAACCAGGACGGCAGCGTGAGCGACCACCTCGACGTCATCAACATGTCGATCGGCGACATCTTCGCCGGCAGCCCCGAGCTGGTTGCCGCCGCCAGCCACGCCGTCGACGTCGGCATTGCCGTGGCTGTCTCGGCCGGCAACTCCGGCGACGTGCCGTTCATCACCGGCGACCCGGCCTCGGCCGACAGGGTGCTGAGCGTCGCGGCGTCCTTCTCCAGCGGCCAGACGATGTATGGCCTCCAGGTGACCGAGCCGCCGACCCTGACCGGCGGACTCCTCCCGATGACGTGGCAGCCCTGGTCGCGATCGATGCTCGCTCCGACGGTCGGGTCGCTCGTCGAGGGCAGGAGCGCCATTACGCTGACGAGCGACTCGCGGGCGAATCTGGGCTGCAACGTCGGCTCGGACGCCGGACCCAGCCCGTTCCCGGCCGGCTCGCTGGTCGGCAAGATCGCGGTCGTCGACCGCGGCATCTGCGCCGTCTCCCAGAAAGCCTACAATGCCCAGCGGGCCGGGGCCGTCGGGATGATCCTGGTGATGCTCCCCGGCCAGGCGCCGCTGGCGTTTGCGAGCGCCGGGCAGCCGGTGACGATTCCTGCCGTCGCGATGGCGAACGCCGACGTGGCTCCCCTGCGCGGTGTCATCGCCGGCGGCGGGAATGTGGCCGCCACGATGAGCTTCGCCAACGCCATCGACCGGCCCGATCTGACGGACACGCTGGCTTCCTTCACGAGCCGCGGCCCTGGCCGCCGCGGCGTTCTGAAGCCCGACATCGCCGCGCCCGGCGTCGGCATCATCTCGGCCCGCGCCGGCAGCGGGGATAGGACCGCCGCGATGTCCGGCACGTCGATGGCAGCGCCCCACGTCGCCGGGGCGCTCGCGCTGGTCAGGCAGCTCCATCCCGACTGGTCGCCGGTCGAGGCCGAGGCGTTGCTGGTCAACTCCTCGTCGCCGGCGCTCTACGTTGGCAGCAACGTGACGGAGACGAACCGGGCGCCGATCAGCCTGGCGGGCGCCGGCCGGGTCGACCTCGTTGGCGCGGCCCAGCTCCAGACGACGGTCCGCTCCGGTGCTGTGGCGAGCATCCATTTCGGCATTCCGGCCGTCCTCTCGACGGTTACAGAGAGCCGGGTAATCACCGTTACCAACCACTCGACCCAGACGAAGACCTACGCGCTGAGCGCGACAACCCAGTACGCACCGCCGCCGGGCTTCTCGATCGACGTCTCGCCGGCGTCGCTGACCATCCCGCCCGGCGGCAGCGCGACGGCCGGCGTGAACGTCGGCGTGGACGGCCGCCAGTTGCCGCCCTGGACGCTGGCCGGCACCGGCACGGGCAGCGGCACGAACCTCAGCAAGGTCGAGAGCGGCGGCTACGTCTGGGTGCGCGACGAGATCAGCCAGACGGCGCATATCGCCTGGTACGTCCTGCCCCGAGCGGCGGCGGACGTGCGGGCGTCGGCCGGCGGGCTCATGTTGAACGGCTTCGGGCCGGACGCTGCACCCGTGATCATGCTGGACAATCCTGGCTCCGTGGCCGGCACGGCGAGCATCTTCAACCTGGTGGGCTTCGACCCACCGGAGACCGCGGGCTCCGCATTCTCGCCGATGGATGTCCAGTACGTCGGCGTGCGCTACTTGACGCCGGGTCCGGGCATCGTGACGAACACGGTAGAGTTCGCCGTCAAGACCTACGGCGCGCGCACCATCCCGTTCGAGGCCGAATTCGACATTCCCGTCGACTTCGACCGGGATGGCGTCCCCGACTACGCCGTCTTCAACACCGACCGCGGCGCGTTGGAGACCGGCACGTTCAACGGCCTCAACAGCGTGTACGTCTACAACCTCCGGACCAACAAGTGGGTCCGGGTGAGCGACCTCGGCAGCGGCGTTCGGACGTCCATCGCGACGCTCTCCGTGCCGGCGGCGGCGATTGGACTGGCCGCCGGACAGCCGTTCGACTTCGCCGTCGAGTCGTACACGAACCTGGAGCTGGGTGAGACTCCATCCAGCGGACTGGTCGATCGGTCGCCCGATGTCGGCTGGTACACCATGAACCCGACGCGGCCCCGCTTCTTCGTCAACATGGGCAAGGCTGATACCCGGTTCCCCTCCATCCCCGCCGGCTCCTCGCTAGCCTTTTTTTCGTGCAACCAGTGTAGGGAATGACCGAGCCGAGGCCAAACCTGCTGGTGTGATCGGCTCTCAGCTTGAGCGGCAGACCATGACCTGGTAGGGTAGCGTGGGGGAC
>JACQGW010000013.1 GCA_016199325.1 Chloroflexota bacterium | reverse complement strand
TTGCTGGCCCAAGCGAACCAACAGCCTGTTCCAGAATCGGAACCGGGGAGACTATCACGACCTGGCGCGGTTCGATGAAGCAACGGTCCGGCCATGGCTGGAGGAGGCTCCACGCTTCCTCGCGGAGATGGAGAGACTCGCTATGCCGCCCCCATCCGGCGAGCAGCGCGACGAGGGGGATTGAGCCCGCGGGCTGCGAACCCTTCAGGGAACGGACCTGTCCTGACAGACAAGCGGCGATACAACTCGGGTCAACCTCGAAGGAGCCGACTTGGCGTTCCTCATGATCATGGTTTCTTGCGTTCCCACCGGGCCAGCATAGCCTCCAGGTCGTTCAGGATTTCAGGCATCTCCAGGACGGCCGAGAACTCGCGCACCCATCGGCGCACCCGGCGCAGGTCCAGCCTGGGGTGGGCATCCAGGAGGGACTCGATGTCGGCAACGTCACGCTGGCGGTGCGCGATAGCCTTCATGACGATCAAGTCCTCGGGCGTCGGCAAGGGGATGCTGACGCCACCCACCTCGACCGACAGGTGCCGCTCGATCGCCTCCTTCTCGAAGGGGAGGGCGCCAAACGAGATATCCACGTCCACGCCGCTCGGCGCGTGATGGACCAGGAGCACGCGGGATTGTCGGGCGAAGGGGAGCGCATCCGGGCGTCGAGGGATGAAGCCGAACTGAGCGCCGGCGGCCAGGAGATCCGGCCAGCCCTCTGGATCGAGCCACACCACCGCGTCGACGTCTCGTGTGGCCCGAGGCCGTCCCAGCACCGAGGCCGCCACGCCGCCGATGACGATGCCGGGAACAGCGGTGGCGTGGAGCCAGCGGACGAGGTCGTGGAGCGTTGTCAGTGGGAGTGACTGAGACGCTGGCTCAGACACCGTACGCCCGCCTCAGCCGATTCCACCGCTCTCGGACTTCGCCTTCTTCGGCCGCGAGAGCATCCGTCCATCCTAACTGCTTGGCGAGAGCCATCATCGCCGCCAGTTGCCGGAGCTTCTTCTCCGGCGTCGTCGCCCGCAGCTCCTCTATTTCGGCCGCGTTGACCATCTCCCAGCGCGCCTTGAAGGCGAGGGCTTCAGCTTTCGTCATCCGGCGCGTTCTCACCGCAAGCACCCTGCGACACACACTGGCTGCGTCATCGGATCGAGCGCACCTCGACTTCCAGCGCGAGAGTCGTCCAGGTTCGGTCGGCCGTCAGCACCGGGAGTTTCCTCGATTGGCCGAGGGCGAGACAGGCTCGATCTCCCAGCGAGAGGCCGAGCGATCTTGTCCTCGACCAGAGCCGGGCAGTCAACTCAGCGTCCTCACCGGTAAAGGGCAAGACGCAGAGACCCATCGCCTCGAGATCTTCCCGGAGCCCCCTTATGTCCACACCCCGAGCGAGGGATTTTTGGACTACCTCAGCCCAGTTCACGCTGGAGATCGCCGCCCCTTTGAGCATCGCCCGGACCGCCTCGCCGCCGGGTTCCCCATGGACGAAGGCAAGGAGAGCAGAGGCATCCAGGACGCCGGTGAGCAGCGGCTCTGCGGTCACCTCGCTGTCTCTCGCCGAGCCTCTTCCCGTCGCTCCTGGATCAGTTCATTGGCGAGGTCGACCTCAGCAGGCACGCATCGAAATCGTTCACGCACACGAGCCAGAATCGCCTCTCGTTTCTCGAGAACGATGCGGCTATCCTCAATCCGCACGACGACCGTGTCACCAGGCTCAATCTCAAGGGCCTTGCGCAGCGGTGCAGGGATGACCAATCGGCCCTGGCGGCCGATCCGGAGTTCGAACTGTTCGCGGATTCTTGCCATAGTGCTAACTATTATGCCACATTCTCACAGTCAGTGCCACTTTCTAACCGATCGTCCGATCGGCTGGACAACGGTCTATCAGGACGACAGCCAGCATCACTCATTCCGGATAGTCAGCGCAGCGTCGCCCCGATCTCGCGCAATCGGGCGATCGTCCGCGCCTGGATGCGGTCCACCTCCTCGTCGGTCAGCGTCTTGCTCGGCGACTGATACAGGACCGAGTAGGCCAGCGAACGCTTGTCGGGCGGAAGCGGGTCGCCCTGGTAGACGTCGAACAGCGTCACCTCGCGGACGAGGGGCGCCGCCCGGATGATCGCCTCGACCTGGGCCGCCGGCACCGAGACGTCGGCGACGACCGCCAGGTCCCGCTCGACGCCAGGGAACCGCGGGATCGGCTGGTATCGAAGCACGGCCGGCTGCACGGCGAGCATCGTCCGCAGGTCGAGCTCGAACAGGGAGGCCGGATGGAGCAGCCCGTACCGCTCGGCGACGGCGGGATGGAGCTCGCCGACGACGCCGATCCGCCGCCCGCCGACGACGACGGCGGCCGTCTTGCCCGGATGGAGGCCGCGATCCTCGGACGGCTCGAACTCGGCCGACAGGCGCAGCCGCTCCAGCACCGCCTGGACGGCGCCTTTGGCGTCGGAGAAGTCGAGCAGATCGCGTTCGGCCGACCAGAGCCTGGCCCCGCGCCGGCCCGCCAGCACGCCGGCCGCCAGCCGCGGCTCGTCGGGCAGGTCGGCCTCACGCGGCAGGTAGACCTTGCCGACCTCAAAGAGTCGGATGCCCTCGTCGGCCGTGCGCTGGTTCGCCGCCAGCGCCTGAAGCAGCCCGCCGCGGATGGTGGTCCGCAGGTACTCGGACTCGGCGTTCATGGGATTGGCCAGTCGCATCGGCGGCGCCGGGGGCGCTTCGTCGACGTACGGCCGCGTGTTCGTCGCATAGCCCACGAGCGAGTAGGTGATGATCTCCTGAAGACCGGCGGCGCAAAGGAGGTCCCGCAGGCGCTCGGCCAGGTCCCGCTCCGGGTCCTCCCAGCGCGACGGGATCGTGCCGGCGATGGCCGTCGCCGGCAGCTCGTCGTAGCCGACGATCCGCGCCACCTCTTCGACGACGTCGGCCTTGATCGCCACGTCGACACGGTAGAGCGACGGCGTCGCCAGGATGTCGGCGCCCGCTCCGGTGCCGGCGACGCTCACCTCGAACTCCAGCGCTTCGAGCACGCGGACGATCCGGTCGACGGGCCAATCGATGCCGAGCAGGCGGCGGAACTCGCCGACCGGCACCCGGATCGGCGTCCGCGCCTTCCGGCCGGGGAAGCAGTCGACGATGCCCCGGGCCGGCTTGCCGCCCGCGATCTCGGCGAAGAGCTGGACGGCCCGCCGGAGACCTTCGTCGGCCAGCCAGGGGCTGATGCCCCGCTCGAAGCGGAGCGACGCCTCACTCCGCAGCCGGAGATGGCGCGCCGTGCGCCGGATATTCGTGTTGAGGAAGTTGGCGGACTCCAGGAAGATCGTCCGGGTGGACTCGTCGACCTCCGAATTGGCGCCGCCCATCACCCCGGCCAGGCCGACGGACCCTTCGGCGTCCGCGATGGCGAGCATCTCCGGCGTCAGGTCGCGGACGACGCTGTCGAGCGTTTCCAGCCGCTCGCCGGGCCGCGCCCGCCGGACGATGATCTGCTTGCCGCGGATCCGGTCGTAGTCGAAGGCGTGGAGCGGCTGGCCGTATTCGAGCATGACGTAGTTGGTCACGTCGACGACGTTGTTGATCGGCCGCATGCCGGCGGCCGTGAGCCGCTTCTGCATCCAGGCCGGCGACGGCCCGATCTGCAGGTCGGTTACCAGCGCGCCGGTGTAGCGCGGCGCCAGATCGGGGTCGTCCACCCGCACGGTGATCCACTCGTCAATCGGCCCGGCCGGCTCCCGGTAGGCGACCGCCGGCAGGCGGATGCGCTGGCCCGTTAGCGCCGCCACCTCGCGGGCGACGCCGAGCACCGAAAGGCAGTCCGGCCGGTTCGGCGTGATCGCCAGGTCCAGAACAGTGTCACCCAGGTAGTCGCCGAGCGGAGCGCCGACCGGTGCGTCCTCCGGCAGCGCCATGATCCCCTCGTGCGCCTCCGAGAGCCCCAGCTCCTTCTCGGAGAGGACCATCCCCTCCGACCGCACGCCGCGGATCATCGCCGGCTTCAGGACCGCCGGCTTGCCGGAGTGGCCGTCGACGATGCGGGTGCCGACCGGCGCGAAGGGGACGATCATGCCGGCGTAGACGTTCGGCGCGCCGGTCACGACCGTCTGGGTCCGGCCGTCGCCCAGGTCGACGGTGCAGAGCTGGAGCCGGTCGGCCTGGGGATGGGGGTCGAGGCGGACGATCCGGGCGACGATCACGCCGGCCCACTGGTCGCCGACGACGTCGATGGCCTCGACCTCGGTGCCGGACATCGAGAGCCGGTGGGCCAGCTCGCGCACGGGCAGGTCGATCTGGACGTAGTCACGGAGCCATTTCAGCGAGACTTTCATGCCAACCCTCCGAACTGGCGCAGGAAGCGCAGATCGTTCGCATAGAAGAGCCTGATGTCGTCAATCCCGTAGCGGAGCATTGCAACGCGCTCCGGCCCCATGCCGAAGGCGAAGCCGGAGTACTCGTCCGGGTCGACGCCCACACGCCGGAGGACGTCCGGATGGACCATGCCGGCGCCGAGGATCTCGATCCAGCCCGTCTCCGAGCAGAGCCGGCAGCCCTTGCCCTGGCAGTTGAAGCAGTCGATCGCCATGTCGACGCCGGGCTCGACGAACGGGAAGTAGTCGCAGCGGAAGCGGATCCGCCGCTCCTGGCCGAACAGCCGCTTGGCGAACTCGAAGAGGGTGCCCCTGAGATCGGCCATCGAGATCCCGCGGTCGACGGCCAGCCCCTCGATCTGGAAGAACTGGCTCTCGTGCCGCGCGTCGGTCGCCTCGTACCGGTAGCACTTGCCGGGGACGACGACCCGGATCGGCGGCCGCGTCCGCTCCATCACCCGGATCTGCATCGGTGACGTATGGGTCCGCATGAGCATCGGACGCTGATCGTCCGGCGGCGAGCTGACCCAGAGGGTGTCCCACATGTCCCGTGCGGGATGGTCCTGCGGGATGTTGAGCGCCTCGAAGTTGTAGTAGTCCCACTCGACCTCCGGCCCCTCGACGACCTGGAAGCCCATGTCGGCAAAGGCGGCGCAGATCTGGCGCAGCACCGCCGTCGTCGGGTGAAGCCGGCCAAGGTCGGGCAGCCGGCCGGGCAACGTGACGTCGATCTTCTCCTCGCGCAGCGACCTTGCCAGCGTCTCCGCCCGAAGCTCCTGCTCCTTCCGATCCAGGCTCGCCTGAAGGGCGTCCTTGACGGTATTGGCCAGGGCGCCGACGGCCCGCCGCTCCTCGGGCGGCAGGCTGCCGAGCGATCGCAGCACCTGGGTGAGCGCGCCGCGCTTGCCGAGATAGCGAACTCGCCACACCTCCAGCTCCGACTGGCTCTGAATGGCGGCCAGCTCCTGCTGGGCGTTCTCCTTGAGCGTCTCCAGCTCGTTCAGCATACGTTCTCTCCTCGCCGTTCGGGAAAAAAGAAGGCTGCATCCTCGTCAGGGACGAAGATGCAGCCGTTGCCGCTTCGCGGTACCACCCTGTTTGACCGGACAGTGTCCGGTCCACTCGACGCCGGTCGCGACCGACACCACAGTGCTCGCGGAGCAAATGGCCGACCAGGCTCAGGCTGGTCGGCTCGGAGGACCGATGTCAGTCGCTTTCTTCACGGAAACGGCGACTGAAGTCGCTCCTACGAACCGATCACACGTGCGCCTGCTGGCCGATCCACCCGCGGCGAAACCGCGATGGAGTCTGAAACCGGCTGCTCCGATAAGGGGGAGCGCACCCCGCCAACCTACGCACCCGGCAAGTGATGAGTGATGAGTAATGAGTAATGAGTGATGAGTAAGAAAGACTCCCACTCATCACTCATCACTCGTACTCGCCCCGGCTTCAGCTGCGGGCTCGGAAGTGAACTTCGGCCGGATTCCCCGAGGGTGGCTTCCAGTCGCCGGCCACCCTTCCCTGAACGGTTCCCCCGACGTACTCTCTTCGTCGTCGCCTTCTTCGGTTTTCCACAGGAATTGGTGAGATTATAGCATAGACCCACTTGGTGGTATAATGCGAGACGCGGCATCAGTCGGGGACTCGGCCGAGCCGTCGACGGGCCGATCGGGATGGCCGACAGGCCAGAAAGTGATAGTGACAAGGGAGGTCACATGGCAGACGGGGTTCGCTACGCGTGGCTCGACGGGAAGATCGTTCCGGTAGCCGAAGCCAAGGTCAGCATCCGGGCCGACGGCGCTATCTCGGGCGCCAACGTCTTCGAGGGCATCCGGGGGTACTGGAACGAGGCGGAGCAGCAACTGTACATCTTCAAGCTGGACGAGCACCTTCAGCGGCTCGGCCAATCGACGAAGATGATGCGGATGCGGATGCCCTACAGCCTGGACGACATCGCCAGGGCGTGCATCGACGTGATCCGCGCCAACGAGCTGCGCGAGGACATCCATTTCATCCCGCGGGTCTATTTCGGCGAGGGCCACTGGGGCAACAGGCCCGAGGACAATCCGGTCGGCGCCTGGATCACCCTCAGGCAGGGGTCGGGCGGCCAGACGCTCGTCAACGGCCAGAACGTCGGCGTCAGCTCCTGGCGGCGGATCAGCGACGACGTCATGCCGCCGCGGATCAAGGCCGGCGCCAACTACCACAACAGTCGCCTGGCCGCCAACGAAGCGCGCATGAACGGCTACGATGGCGCCATCCTGCTGAACCAGCAGGGGAAGGTCGCCGAGGGCCCGGGCGCCTGTCTGATGCTGGTCCGCAATGGCAAGGTGATCACGCCAACGGTGACGGATTCCATTCTGGAGAGCATCACCCGCACGACGCTGCTCCAGCTCTTCCAGACCGAGCTCGGCGTGCCGGTCGTCGAGCGTGAGGTCAACCGGACCGAGCTGTACATCGCCGACGAGGCGTTCTTCTGCGGCACCGGCGCCGAGATCACGCCGATCGTCTCGGTGGACCGCCTGCCGGTCGGCACCGGCGCGCGCGGTCCGGTGACGAAGCAGATCCAGGACGTCTACTTCGCGATCGTGCGCGGGCAGAATCCGAAATACGCGCACTGGGTGACCCCGGTCTACGAGCGAGTCGGCGTCGCCGCCGAGCTGGCCGGCCGGCGCGCCGGCGCCTGAAACCCCGGCATCGGGTTCGGGTTTCAAAGTTCGCGGGCAGTGGTCCGTCAATCGGGAGTTGTGGGTTCGTAGTTGGCGCTTGAGCGCCAACTACGAACCCATCAGTTCAGCTTTGACAGACCAGTAGTGGCGTATCCGGCACGTCCGTTCCCGAGTGGCTCGCCCCTGCGTTGTCATGCTGAGCCGCAGCGAATCATCTCTCGGACGCTGCTCGTTCGAAGCGGGGAGATGCTTCGCTGCGGCTCAGCATGACAGGAGTCCACTGAAAAAAGCCGGATCGCGCGTATCCGACTGGCGGAAACCCTCGTGAAATCGGCGATTGAATCGCGCCAGGGAGCCTTTTTTCAGGGGACTCATGACAGACGGGGATCGCCAGGATCGCATGTGACTTGCCGGATGCACCGGGTTGAGCACGGGTGCTCAGCCTCCAACCTTGAACATCGAGCTTTGAACCTCGACGTCCTTCCCGTTCTTTGAGCATAACCACTCAGCCGACCTCTGTAACTGGCCCGCCACTTGCACCTGATTCCCCGGATTGGTGGGAGTGGCATAGAGCGTTCAACAGGCCGAACAATCTGGCAGAAGTATTGCTGCTCGCCGCCGAAAATGGCGGGCCTCTGCAAAGAAACCAGGCCCGCCGTTCACGGCGGCAGACTTGCCGGGCTACCTAGACGGCCGACCCCCCGGCGGGCCCCGTGACGTTCCCGCACTCCATCACTCCATGTCCGACTACTTCCAAGGGGAAAAACATGAGGAAGCTCGTGAGCTGCGTGCGCGCCGTCACGCTGGTCGGTCTGCTGGCGCTGCTGTTCAGCGTCTTGCCCTCGGCCGGCGTTGTCGGCGCGGCCATGGAGGTCACCGTCGCCACGGACGTCTTGAACGTTCGGGCGCGGCCGACGACGGCCTCCGCCGTCGTCGACACCCTGACCCGTGGCGACACCGTGAGTGTCGTCGCAACGGTCGACGGCGAGGAGGTTCTCGGGAACAACGTCTCGTGGTTCCAGACCAGATCGGGAGGCTTCATCTACAGCGCGTTCACTCGGGCCGGCAACGGCTCCCGGTCGCGGTCGTCCCCGTCCTCCAGCCGCTGGATCGAGGTCGACCGCAGCGCCCAGATCGCCCGCGCCTTCGCGAACGGGCGGGTGGTCCGCACGGCGCCGGTATCGACCGGCGTGCAGGCGTTCCCGACGCCGGTGGGCGAGTTTCGGATTCTCCGGCGGGTCGCCAACGAGACGATGGACTCGTCGACCATCGGCATCCCGCTGGGCACGCCCGGCTCGTACTTCCTGGAGGGGGTTCTCTTCACCCAGTACATCACCGACGACGGGGTCGCCCTCCACTACAACTACTGGTCGCCGCGCGACGCCTTCGGCAACTATCCGACCAGCCATGGCTGCATCGGTCTGTTGCTCGAAGACGCCCGCTTCTTCTGGGATTTCGCGACGATCGGCACCCCGGTCATCATCCGCAGCTAAGGCAGGGAAGGGGGTTGGGGGGGATAGCGCAACCTGACACCAGATGCCTTGCCGCGCTCCGCGCCGCAACGCCCCCCATGAAAACCCGCACGCGGAGACGCGGAGTCCGCGGAGCGCGGACTATCCGAGCCGCGAACGGAAGTGAGCCGTTCCCCGGCGCGCGGCCCGCTCCTGCGCAGGGAATCGCTCACTTACGTTCGCGGCTCGGTTCGGTGGCCCCCCGTTCCAGGTCTTCTTCAAGCGTGCAGACGGAACGGCTCACTTGCGTTCGCGGCTCGGTTCGGTGATCCCTGCCGGAGTCGAACGCCAACCAGCGTGGTCGAGATCGTGGCACCCGGGACCGCACTTGCGAGTGTACACTACGAACCTCCGCGCGCCGCCTCCGCAGCCTCTGCACCTCAGCATGCACCGGTACTCCTATGAAGCCTGTGGTGTCAGGTCTGCTCACCCTGGCAGGTCGTTCCTCGCCCGGCTCGCAGCCTGACGGTCGTGCTCTCGTCGACTGCGCCCGTGGCTGGATCGAAGGCAACACCGTGCTCGCGGGCGGCGTAGGCAACGCTGATCTTCTCGTCGCGGACGTCACGTTGCACCAGCGCCGGGTCGCGCCGGAGCCGGTCGCCCCAGCCGCCGCCGCCAGCGAGGCGGCAGCGGTAGACGTCGCCCGCGTTCAGCCAGACCATGAACTTGGACGGCAGCTCCCGCTGGTGCGGGCCGGGGTTGACGACGTTCGCCGAGGGCGTGCCCGGCCCACCGCCGTAGAGGCCGTAGGGC
>JACQGW010000151.1 GCA_016199325.1 Chloroflexota bacterium | reverse complement strand
TTCTGTCGGACCCGCAGCTACATCTCGACGGTTCGCAAGCAGGGCCACCCCGTCCTCACGGCGCTTGAGCATGTCTTCGCAGGTACTCCCTTCGTCCCCAATCTACAGGCTGAATAGTTACTTCTGGTTTCTGGTTAGACGGGGTTCCCTCCAACCAGAAACCAGAAACTCGAAACCAGAAACCCAGATCAGACCGGGATTTCCGGTCTCCGAACGGTGACCGGGGTTTGGCGGGCATCGGCGATGAGGCGGCAGAGGTTGGCGACGACGGCCTCGTGGAACTGCTTGCCCTTTTCGGGGGTCGCCAGCGTCGGGTCGCCGCCGACGCCCGTCGGCGCCGTTCGCTTGCCGAGCTCGGCGTGGGTGGACGGAAGGATGACCGAATCGACGTCGAACGCCGGGTCGAAGCCGATGCTGTGGGCGAAGGTCCCGACCTTGCCAAGCTGGCGGACGGCGAGAGCGGGGTCGGCGAGATCGGGCCGCAGATGGTAGAGGTGGCCGGTCTCCATCTCGTCGGCGTGGCCGAGGCCACCCGGCGCCGACTCGCGGATCGCCAGGGTCGCCCGCGCGGCGATCCAGCGGGGGTCGGCGACGGCGACGTAGGCACCGGTTCGCTCCCGCAGGCGAGCGGCGGCGATCTGGAGCGGCGGCAGGTTGGCGGTCCGATGGCCGTTGACGACGACGACGTGATGGAAGCCGTGGTAGATCAAGCTGGTCACGACGTCCTCGACGAGCTGAATCATCGTCTCCGGCCGGAGCGTGACGGTGCCGGGGTAGGCCATGTGGTGGGGGCACCACCCGTACCAGAGCGGGGATGCGATGATCACGTCCGACCGGCGAGCGGCTTCCTTGCAGACGCCGATGGCGACCAGGCTGTCCGTGCCGAGCGGCAGGTGAGTGCCGTGCTGTTCGACGCTGCCGATTGGGAGCAGGACGACGTCGTCCTGCCGAAGGTGCTCCTGGACCTCCGGCCACTTCATCTCGTGGAGCCAGGGTTTCATCGAGGCGCTCCTTTCAGCACTGCTTGCACTGCTCCTTCCTGGGCGGGCGGAGTCATCAGCCTGGCCGGCATCGTAGCGGGCCGACCGGCCGATGTCAAGACCGCTTGACATACACTATGTCAAGCCGTATAATCGCGAGCGTGCGGCCGGGGCATCGGCGCCGGCCGGTATGGGGGTGCCCGTGCGTGAGAGTGAACCGGACCTGAAGAGCCGGCTCATGGAAGACGTGAAAGAGGCGATGCGGCGGGGTGACACGCTCCGCGTGAGCACCCTGCGGCTGCTGCGCGCGGCCATTCGGAACGCCGAGATCGCGCAGATGCATGAGCTGGACGACACCGGCGTGCTCGCCGTGATCGTCAAAGAGGTGAAGCAGCGGCGCGAGTCCATCGAGGAGTTCGGCAAAGGGGGCCGGCCCGACCTGGTAGCCAAGGAAGAAGCGGAGATGGCGATCCTCCAGTCGTACCTGCCCGCGGCGGCCGAGCCCGCCGAGATTCGGGAGGCGGCGCAGCGGGTGATCGCCGAGACGGGCGCGCAGAGCCCGCGGGACATCGGCAAGGTGATGCCCCGGCTTGTCGCGCAGTTTCGCGGCCGCGCCGACGGGCGCACGATTCAGGCGATCGTCGGCGAGCTGCTGGCGCGCCAGTAGAACACCACGATGATGTCGACGGGTAGTGCTGTCATGCGTCATACGTCATTACGTCATTACGTCATTACGTCATGCGGAATGACCTGTGACGTATGACGTAGTGACGCATGACGCATGACGGAGGACAGGCGTCGGCCAATGAAGCGACCGCTCTCAGGCGCCTCGGTCCTGGTGTTCCTGCGGCACCAGTCGTTGGCCGCGTTCGTGCGCTCTCCGCTGGCCCGGGCGGTCGCGTTCTTCTTCATCCTGGTCACACCGCTCACGGCCATTCTCACCTTCCAGTTGCTCCCGAACCGGTTCGCCGTCGAGACCGGCCAGCCGGCGCCCCAGACCATCAAGTCGGCCCAGCGGGTAACGTTCGTCAGCCAGATTCGCACCAAGGACGCGCGCGAGCAAGCTGCCGCCCGCGTCCCACAGGTCCTCACTCACGACCCGAATGTGGCGACCATCCAGATCAACACCGCCCTCGAGATCATGCGCCGGATCGGCGATCTCGTCGGCGACTCGGCGAAGACGGCGACGCAGAAACGGGATGCGATCGCCGATCTGACGACCGGTATCTTTTCGACGACCGCCGCAGCGCAGGTTGCGGCCATGGACCGAGCCACCTGGCAATCGGTCTCCGTCGAGGCTGCTCGTTTGCTCGACCAGGCGATGCGGCAGCGGATCAGCGCCGATCAACTGGCCGAAACCCGGCTCCGGCTCGCCGATCGCGCCAGCCTGCAGTTGCCCCCGGAGCAGACCCGACTGGCCGTCGAGATGGCCGGCGCCTTCGTGAAGGCGAACATGTTTCCGGACGAACCCGCGACCGAGGCGAAGCGCCGGGAAGCGCGGGACGCGGTCAAGCCCGTGCGGCTCACGATCGAGAAGGGCGAGGTGATCCTGCGCGACGGCGACATCGTCAAGCCGGTCGACATGGAGGCGATGGAGGCGGCCGGCCTGCTCCATCAGGAGGTCGAATGGCAGGACGTGACCGGCATCGCCCTGCTGGCGAGCATTGCGAGCCTGGGGCTCACCGCCTGGATCGCCGTCTTCCGCCGGCGTCTGCTGGCAAGCGACCGACAGGTCTTTCTCGTCGCCATTCTCGTCGTCGTCACCGTTCTGGCGGCCAAGCTGACGATCCCCGGGCGGGATCCGTTCGCGTATCTGTTCCCGCTGGCGGCGGTGCCGATGCTCATCGCCGTTCTGTTGGACGGCCAGCTCGCCATCATGGTCGCGGCTGTGCTGGCGGTGCTGGGCACCGTCGCCGCCGGCGGCCAACTGGACCTGGCGACACTCTATCTGGCAGGGAGCGTGGCCGGGCTCCTCCTGGTCTGGCGCGCCGAGCGGCTCAACCGCTTCTTCTTCGGCGGCCTGGCGGTGGCGCTGACGCAGTTCCTGGTGCTGGCCGCCTTCAGCCTGATCCAGGGCGAGCGGGCGCCGTCCCAGTTCCTGCTCTACGCCTTCCTGGCGCTCGTCAGCGGCGGCCTCGCGGCCGCATTGACGGTCGGCACCTTCGCGCTCCTGGGGCAGCTCTTCGGTATCACGACGTCGCTCCAGCTCCTGGAGCTGGCGCACCCCAGCCAGCCGCTGCTGCGCCTGCTGATGACCGAGGCGCCGGGCACCTACCACCACAGCGTCATCGTCGCCAACCTGGCCGAGCGCGCCGCCGAGGCCGTGGGCGCCGACTCGCTCCTGGTCCGCGTTGGCTGCTACTACCACGACATCGGCAAGGCGCTCCGCCCCGGCTTCTTCGTCGAGAATCAACTGGACGGCGAGAGCGTCCACGACCTGATGAACCCGACGACGTCGGCCCGCATGATTCTGGCCCACGTGAGCGACGGTCTGACCCTGGCCCGCCGCTACCGGCTCCCGCTGCGCGTGCGCGAATTCGTCGCCGAGCATCACGGCACCCGTCTGGTGACCTACTTCTACGACCGGGCGCTGCAGCAGAACGGCCGGGTGGACCCCGAATCGTTCCGCTATCCGGGGCCGCGGCCGAAGAGCAAGGAGACGGCCATCGCCATGCTGGCCGATGCCATCGAAGCCTGCGCGCGGGCGGCCAAGGATCACTCGCCGGAGAGCATCGGGGAGATCGTCGACCAGATCGTCGGCCAGCGCCTGAAGGAGGGCGAGCTCGACGAGTGCGATCTGACGCTGCACGATCTCGCCGTGATTCGGGCGACGTTCAAGCGGGTTCTCAAGGGCGTCTATCATCCCCGCATCGAATACCCCAGCGTCCAGACGCTCTCTGAAGGCGTTCGGACCGTGAGCGAGCCGTTTCCCGATCCAAGCCAGGAGCGGGAGCCAGCCGTACCTAGATCCGAGCCGCGACCGAGAGCGTAGGAGCTCGTAGCAACTCGGGGGAACTCGCAGCCTGGCAATGAACACATTCCTGCGCGCCAGGAGTCATTTCCGCGCCCGGCAAGGATTGCGAGCGACCCAGCGCAGGCAACACGTGCGCCGCCTTGGAAGATGCCACCATGAAAGGGACAGCCCCGCGAGGTCTCGACGACCGCCAGCCGCGAGCCCGGCAGCGGGAAGAGGGTGTAGTCGTTCCGATCCACGCGCTCCCAGGCGGGGCGCAGACCGTCCAGTGTGTGCATGAAGGGGCGCGGTGGCGTTGCGACGATGGCCCCGTCGCGCCGGTAGGCGATCCCCTTGACGCCTGCCGGGTCGGCCCGCTCGCGCAGCGCCAATCCCAGCTCCACCATCGTCACCTCGCCCTCACCCCGCACGACGAAGTCGACGACATCACCGGAGCGCGCCAGGACGTCCTCGTAGCAGAACGTCGCGTGGACGCCGCCCATCACGGTCGTGCAGCGGGGGTGTACCTCCTTGGCCGCCCGCAGCACGCTCACCGCTGCGGCAATGGCCGGGGTGTAGGCGCTGGTTGCCACGATGTCCGGCGCCGCGTCGGTGATGGTTCGGCGGATCTCCTCCAGGGAGTGCTCCTTCGTCATGGCGTCGTAGATGTCGGCGGCGAAGCCCGCGGCCTGGAGCGCGCCGGCCATGTTGGTGAAGCCAAGGTGCGGCCAGCGGCCGGCGGACTCCACCACGCCGGCATGGTAGGGAGCGGTGACAAAGAGGACGTGCGGCCAGCTCAGGTGACCAGATACTCCACATGTGCGCCGCGCGCTACGTAGGCCACCCCAAAGAAGGCACTCACGGAGAGCGCGAGCGTTGCCATCGACAGCCAGGCCGCGCGATAGCCGTCCAACCGATACAGGGTGCGGAGGTGGAGGTTGATGCCGTAGAAAACCCACGTCGCCGCCGACCAGGTCTCGATGGGGTCCCAGCTCCAGTAGTTCCCCCACGCCTGGTGGGCCCAGATCGAGCCTGAGAAGATCATGATCGCCATGAAGACGAACCCGAGCCCGGTGAAGCGGTAGCCCAGCCCGTCGATGCGGGCCAGCTCGGGCACAGACGCGTAGAAGTGGTTGCGGGAGCCACGCCGTTCGGCGCGGCGCTTGAGCAGATAGACGACGCCCAGGCCGAAGGTGATGGGCACAGTGCCGAAGGCCAGCTTGGCGAAGCCGACGTGGATGACCAGCCAGTAGCTATGGATGTTCGCCCCCTCGTAGCCCAGGGGGCTGCCGGCTTCGACGTAGGTCTGGGTCGGGCCGCGGCCCGGTGCGGACACGGTCAACGTGCTGGCAATGCTCCGGATCTTGCCGCCCTCCCAGTATCTGGTCCAGAGCCGGTCCAGACGGATCTGGAGCCCCTGGAACGCGGTGGTCGCGGCGGGTCCGCTCCGGACGGCGAGATAGGCGTCGCGCCGGTCGGCGAACATCTGATCCTCCGCCAGCTCGACATAGCCGGACATCCTCGCCGCGCCGCTGTAGATCCAGCCGGCCAGCATGACGGCGAGGGCCAGATGGAGCACCACCGATCCCCACATCCCGGCGCGGCCCTTCTCGGCAACGGGGTTGAACTCCTTGGCCTGCTCCGTCTGCTGAAAACCGCCGCCCTGTTTGAAAGGCGGCGGCGAGCTGCCGAAGGCCCAGGAGGAGTGGCACTTGAAGCAGAGCTCGTAGACAAAGGTGGTCTGGGTCACAGTGGTGTAGATCGGCGGCTGCCAGGTGTCGGTGTACGTGCCGCCGACGCCCCAGACTCCCAACTGGGGGGCCGCCGATGTAGTTGCTCCCCAGCGTGTGCTTGGCGGCAGAGGCGAGGTGGGGGTTATGGCGGTCGGTACACGTCACGTGCCGGTTGGCGTCGCGGAAGTTCGCCGAGTCCCGGGTGCGCGCCTCGGACGCGCGGTGAACGTCTGAGGTCGCCCCGATCGGCATAGCGTACGCCTTCTGGAACTGGATCTTGACGTTCGGCGCGCTGGTGCCGTCGTGGCAGGTGAAGCAGAGCGCCTCCTCCGACCCGACTCGATGAAGCGTCTGCGGTCCCGCGGCGGTGTGGGCTCGATGGCATTTGGCGCAGGCCGAGGTGTTGGGACCGTACGCCTGGTGCTCGTTGTGGGCCGGCGGGCCGGGCGTCGGCGTGGGGCCATTGGAGCTCCCGATGGCCACCCTCCCGTACTCGGTGACCGCAATCGGCGTGCCGCTGTTGGAGAGACGGAAGAGGAGGTTGGTATCGCCCACGTTGGCGTTGTTGTTCGCGTGGACGCTGAACTCGATGTCCAGGAGGCTGGTGCCGTTGAGCAGGCGAAAGGCGTAGTTGGCGTTGACGGGGGTGCTGCTCCGAGCCTGGATGTTGAACTCGATCTCCGCGTAGCTGGCTGCCGGCAGGGTAATGCTCGGCGCCGGGTTCGTCGTGTCGAAGGCCCAGCCGTCGGCCGGCGTCCCAGGGCTGGTCCCAAGACCGAACGTGCTCGTCAGGATGGTGGCCCCGTTGCCGTACTGCGGGGTATCGTTCAGGCAGAACTGGTTCGCGCTGCAGGTCGCCACCGATTGCCCCACGTCCCGCCAGGTGGTGAAGCTCACGGGCGGGTCAACGGAGTACTGCAGCTTCGGCTGCCAGGTCTTGGCCGACGCGCCGTCGTTGTAGACCTGGATGCGGACCCGGAAGTTCGTCGACCTGGCGATATCGGTCCCCCGCGTGTTGACGGGAGCGTACCACTCCATCGCGGCCAGGTCCGTGTCCTTGCCGATCCGGTAGTGGCTCCTGCGCACCGCCGCCGGCGCCGAGGTCTCCACCAGGGGCGTCACGGTGTTCGAGCTGCGCGTCGCGTCGTTGTACGCCAGCGTGACGATCGCATTGGGATAGTCGTTCTTGGGAACGAGCTGGAACTCGACGGCGTAGCGCTCGCCGGCGCTGAGGGTGGAGCCCGACGGCGGGGAGTCAGACCACTGGGCGTTCGTCCACGACGTGCTGTTCAACGAGTAGGTGCTGCTCTTGTTCGGCGAGGTCCAGAGCGGGGCGGCGCTGCCGTCGGTACGGATCTTGTACCCGACCGCCTGGAACCAATCGACCTGCATCGACTGCGACGCCTTCACCCAGATGCTGAAGTTCCAGGTGCCGGAGACGTTCCACTGCTTTCCTGCGGGAACGGGATTGGAGACGAACGTGCTGATGCCGGCGCCCAGGCTGACCCTGTCGGACGCCAGCATCGCCGTGAAGCCGCCCGGCGCGTCGATCTCGGCGGCCAGGGCCAGCGTGTCCGAAACGGTGCCGGTGTTCGTCACCCGAATCGTGTACTCGGCAGATTCGCCCGGCTGGACGACGGCGAAGCCGGGCTGGACGGTCAGCTCGCTGCGCCAGTCGGGCGTGGCCGTCGGCGTCGGGGTCGGCGTGGCTGTCGGGGTCGGCGTGGCTGTCGGGGTCGCCGTGGGCGTCGAGGTCGGGGTGGCCGTGGGCGTCGGCGTCGCAGTTCGGGTCGGCGTCAGGGTCGCGGTCTGCGTTGGCGTGGCGGATGGCGACGGGCTGGCGGTCCACGTCGGCGACGGGCTGGCGGTCCGGGTTGGCGTGGCAGACGGTGTGGCCAGGTCTGATGGCGTCACCGATGGCGTGGCGATGGTGCGATAGCGCATCATAGCACCTCGGCACCGTCCAGGAGACGCACCAACGGGGAACGGCGCGCTCGTGAAGTCTGTCGAAATCCTCTGGTGGACCGGGGTCCGGGCGGCCCTCTGGACCTATGCCGCCCGGCGGCCGTACTCCGTCTGGCGGGTCACAGTGCCGGCGGCCGTGCCGAGCTGGTCCATCAGCCACCGCATGCTTTGCCAGGTTGACTCGAACGCGGTCGAGAACACCCGCCCGAGTGTGTCGAGCCGGAACTGCTCGGGCCGATAGACGAGAATGATGAACGCGGCGGCGGCGACAATCCAGAGCCCCGTCGTCAGCACGGTCTGGAACAGGCCCAGCGCAAGACGGCCAAGCCAGGCGGTGAAGACGCCGAAGCCAACCGTCGGCATTACAATGATCGGCGTCGGAACGCGCGGGCGGAAGATCGGCTGCCACCAGCGGCGCTCCCCGGTGATGTCTTCGAGCTCCTCCTCGCGCCGCATCCCGAGCCAACCGGCAACTGCCGGCAGAGCCCTCCGCTGCGCCGTCTCGCCCAGACCGCGGGCAACCTGCACGGCGCCCATCCCCAGCGTGCTCCCCATCTCGCCCAGCCGCTCGCCGACAACGCGCATCGCCGGCTGCGCCATGCCGTACTGCCGCGCCGCGACCTCAGAACCGCGCTCCAGGAAATCGCGCGTTCCCTCGGCAACGGTCTCCATGAACGACGGCATCCACCCCCGTGGCCGGCGCAACCCAAACGGCATCCATCCGCTCGGCCTCTCCAGCTCCAGGCGCGGCATCCAGCCGCGCTGAAGCTGTCGCTGGACCTGCTCCAGGGTGCGCCGTCCCTGAGGCGTCTGCTGCGTCCAGACGTAGGCACCGGCGGCGAGCCCGGCCAGCAGGCCGAGGGTCGTCAGTCGCCCTAGATTCGAACCCATCGACTGGCTACCTCCTTAACCCCTTGTTCGCCCGCGATCGCCCTCGCCGATCCGCGGCCCCGGCGTCCATGTGCGCCTGCCTGCAAGATTGGCGTTCGCTGCATGTCTCCGCAAAAGGCATGCCACTTCTCGAAAGCCGACGCATGACGGATGACATCGGCGAGCCGCATCCATCCAGATCAGCGCGGCGTGCCACCCGGTTGATGCGGGTCAGCCGGAATGGTATATACTCGATACGAATTACACCGGCAGCCGCTGCCGGGACGCGTGGAGGCTCCTGTGACCATCGGTGAGCAGCTCTACGAGATCGTGGTGGATGCCAACCTGCCCGTCCGGATGCGGGATGGTACCATCCTCCGGGCCGACGTCTTCCGCCCGAACGCGCAGGAGAGGTTTCCCGGCCTGCTCTACCGGACGCCGTACGACAAGCGACGCAGCGACGACGGCCTCACCGAAGTCTACGCGCCTATCGGCCGCGAGGCCGCCGCCCACGGGTACGTCGTCGCTCTGCAGGACGTGCGCGGGCGGTTCGCCTCCGACGGCGAGTTCTTCCCCTTCTTCTCCCGGGATCATCGTGACACCGAGGACGGGTATGACACCGTCGAGTGGCTGGCGACGCTGCCCTATTGCAACGGGCGAGTCGGCACCTTCGGCGATTCCTACGGCGCCTGGACCCAGTGGGAGCTGGCCCAGGCGCGGCCGCCCCAGCTCGTCGCCATGTTGCCCTCGGGCCTGCCCGCGGTCGCCCTGGAACACCCCGTCTTTCGGGTTGGCCGGCGCATCCTCTGGCTCATCGCCCGCATGGCGCCGGAGACCTTCCGGCGGCAGGGCTCGCCGGCGGCCGGCCCATCGACCGCTTCGGAAGCCTACGCCCACTGGGAGGGCTACGACCGCGGGAAGTGGTACTGGTACCTGCCCTGGCGGGAGCTGCCGGAGGAGGTGCTCGGCGACCTGGCGCCGCACTTCCGCCGATGGCTGGACCTGATGCCGTACGACTACCTCGGCTATGAGCGGAAGCACCACCAGGTCGCCGTGCCCGCGCTCCACGTCACCGGCTGGTTTGACATCTCCGTCGGCGGCTCGATCCGGCACTACACCGGGATGGTCCGCAACGCGATGACCGAGCATGCTCGCCGGCACCAGCAGCTCCTGATCGGCCCCTGGAACCATATGGACCCCTACTACGACCTGCCACGTCGGACCGGCGAGGTCGACTTCGGCCCCGGCGCCGAAGCCGACTACGTCCACATCCTCCTACGCTGGTTCGACTACTGGCTGAAGGGCCTCCCGAACGGCGTCACGGAGGAGCCGCCCATCAAGCTCTTCGTGATGGGCGACAACGTCTGGCGGCACGAGCACGAATGGCCCCTGGCCCGAACCGTCTACACGGACCTCTACCTGCGCAGCGGTGGCGCCGCCAACACGCCGGCCGGGGACGGCCGCTTGCACCCCGTTCGGCCCGGGACGGAGCCGGCGGACAGCTACGTCTACAACCCCAGGGACCCGGTGATGTCGATCTTCAGCAGGGGCGCCTACTACGAGCCCCGGGACCAGCAGCCGCTCGACTACCGGCGGGACGTCCTCGTCTTCGTGGGCGACCCGCTGGCGCGCGAGATCGAGGTCACCGGGCCCATCACCGTCGAGCTCTGGGCCGCCTCGACCGCCGCCGATACCGATTTCACCGCGAAGCTGGTCGACGTCTCTCCCAGCGGCAAGGCCATCGGCCTCTGCGCCGGAATCGTGCGGGCGCGCTATCGGGAATCGGTCGAGAAGCCCAGCTTGATCACGCCCGGCGCCGTCTATCGGTATCGGATCGAGCTGGAGCCGACCGCCTGGGTCTTCAAGGCGGGGCACCGCATCCGGTTGGACGTCTCCAGCAGCGACTTTCCCAACTACGATCGCAACCACAACACCGGGGCGAACGACTTCGCGGACGACCGGCTCGTCCCGGCCAGACAGACGGTGTTCCACGACAGCACCTCTCCCTCGCGCCTGATCCTCCCGGTCATTCCCCGATAGTCAGACGAACATCGCGATGGTCGAAACGGCTCCGGCCGGGCTGCCGGCCGGCGAGTTCGTGGCTCGGCTCGCCAGGTACGGCGTCCTTGCCCAGAAGCGGTCGGCCGCCAATCGGGTGCGCTTCGTCACCCACCGCCTGATCGGCGACACGGAAGTAGCCCGCGCCGCCGAAGCCGCCGCCGCGCTGGCCGACGGCCCCGCCGCGGGCCGCTAGAGCGGTGCCGGGAGATAGCGAACCGCCAAGACGCCAAGTTCGCCAGGGAAGACGCCGAGAATGCCGGTTGTTTGTGTGGTCAAGCCTGTGCAGACCGATCGAGTGGCCTGCCACGCTGGTCTTGATGGATGCGTCACACGTCATGCGTCATCCATGAGACTGCCGCGTTGGATGTGCCAGCCCGGTCTCGCGGACGGGCAGCACCGTCGCGGCGCCGGCGGCGAGGAGCACGGCGAGGACCGACCAGGCCAATCGCCAATCTCGGGTCTGGTCGACCAGGAAGCCGAAGGCCGGCGGGCCGACGATGATGCCGACGTAGAGAATCGTCATGGCGAGACCGATGGTCCGCCCCTGGCGCTCCGGTCCGGAAAGCTCGGAGAGCAGCGAGACCCAGCTCCCTTGCCAGCCGATGGCGTTGAATCCGAAGAGCGGTACCAGGACGGCCAGCAGCCAGGTGGGCGCCCCGACGGGGAACCAGCCAAGCGCGAGGGCACCGAGGGAGGCGAGGCCGGTGGCGCCCAGCAGGGCCGGGCGGCGCCGCCGCCCGAAAACGCGATCGCTCCCGGCGCCCCAGAGAACCCGACCGGCGACACCCGCGATCTGCGCGCCGACGAGGAGCGCGGCGCTGGTCACCACCGGGACGCCGTAGGTCTCTTTGAGATAGATGGCGAGATAGGTGACCAGACAGAACTGGCCAAGCGGCAGCAGCATCCCGCCAATCGACAGCAGCAGCACATCCCGGCTGAGGATGGACCTCCAGCCCCCCCTGAAGCCGGAGAGGGCTGAGCCCCGGCGCCAGTGGCCGTCCCGGTGCTCATAGAGCGCCCAACAGGCCAGGCCCGCGACCAGCGCGGCGGCCGCGGCAACGGCGACGGCAGCCCGCCAGCCGGCCAGAAAGGCCAGCGCCGGCAGCATTGCGGCGGCAAGGGCGCCGCCGAGAGGGACGCCGGTCTGCCGGATGCCCATGGCCGTCCCACGCAGCGCCGCCGGAAACCAGACCATCACCGTCTTGCTGCCGGCCGGCGTCGACACGGCTGCCCCGATGCCGGCGGCATAGAGCACCGCCAGCACCGTACCGAGACCGGAGGCCCCGAGCACCGCCAGGGAGAAGAGGCCGACGGCCAGATTCCCGCCGATCAGGACGACGCGCTCGCCGTAGGCGTCCACCGCCCAGCCGGCGACGGCCAGCGCTGAGAGGGTCCCCATCATGATCGCCGAGCCCACGAGGCCAACCTCGCCGCGGGAGAGGCCAAGATCCTCCTGGATGAAAGGCGCCAGCGTGGGAACGCCCTGCGTGATCATCGCCACCGTCACCTGGGCCACCAGCGCAAGCCCGAGCATCAGCCAGCGGCGGCGGTGATCGGGCAGAGCGCCCGCAGGGTTGATCTCCACCGTTACCGGCAACCGCGTGGGCACCGGACTGCGGCGGGACTCAAGGATCGACCGGAGATCACGGCAGGTGCGACACCTCAGCAATCCTGGGCCCGGAGGCGCCCTGCGCCGAGCCGGTTGACCTCGGCGAACGCCGTGGAACGGTTGCAGCGGGCCTCGTCGATCGCCCGCGGTCCGACCCCTGCCAGTTCCTGGCCGCCAATGCCGGCGAAGAACTGGTTGACGTAGGGGACGACGCGCCAGCGGTGCAACTCAGCCAAGACAGCCTGTATTCTGCGCGAAGTCCTCCCGCTCTGTCAAGAAGAAGCCGCCGCAGGTTTTTCAGGGCACTCATGACAAGCGGGGCTGCCCGGCATGTTTCTGTAGTGCTTCGCTCACCACCCCGTCGCAGGTCCCAGTGGTCGGTGGTCAGTGGTTTGCGGTTTCGCAGTGTTGCGGCCATACTGTATTGCAGCGATGCTGGGACAGGTGGGAACGATGATCGTCAAGCTGAGCGAACGTGGAACGATAACGATTCCCAGGGAAGTGCGGGACCGACTGCCGGAGGGTGTCCTGCTGGACGTCGTCCTGAGAGATGACGGCGTCGTCGAGTTGCGGCCGCAGCTCACGATTGACGCAGCCCAGACCTGGTTCTGGAAGGACCACTGGCAGCAGATGGAGCGCGAAGCCGACGCAGACGTCACGGCGGGGCGAATCGAGACGCTTGAGAACGTCGAGGACTTCCTGGCCGATCTGGACGCAGGGGCCGGCTCAGCAGACGCGCGACGGGAGGTCTCTGACGGTGGCGAGTGAAATACCAACGCTCGGCATCGTTCGTCCCCGACTACGGGCGACTGGCCGAGCGAGAACGTGCCCTGTTCAAGGCTGCGATCCGCACAAGGAAACCTTCAGCCACTGGGCGACAGTTTGACACGCCCGGCTGCCCCCAGTACAATACCATCATCACATGTTGAGATTACATCCCAACATATGAAACCGCTCCAACGACAGTCACATTTGCATGAGGTTGCCGGCGCATGAGCGATGCAGCAGCAAGAACCAGCCCAGGAACAGAGTCCGGCCGCCCTCTCCCCTCGCTCACCCAGGGGGGAGCGGGGCAACGGGAGAGAGTCGCGCCCACCGTCCCCCCTCTCGCGCCCACCGTCGAGGGACAACCGAGCTCCCACGAGCTCCCACGAGTTCCTACGAGTTCCTACGAGCCCCGCGCCGACCCCGTCACCCGCGAGCTGGTCCGCAACACCCTCGACTCCATCGCCGATCAGATGTGCCTGACCATCGTGCGGACGGCCCACTCGGCCATCGTCAAAAGCGCCATGGACTTCTCGACGGCGCTCTGCGACGGCGCCGGGCGGATCATCGCCCAGGGGCTGACGCTGCCGAACCAGCTCGGCGCCGTCCCCGACGCCATGGCCGCCTCTCTCGGCAAGTACCGCGGCCGCCTCGAGCCCGGCGACGTCCTCATCATGAACGACCCCTATGAGGGCGGCATGCATCTGCCGGACATCTTCGTCTCCAAGCCCGTCTTCGTCGGCGGCGAGCTCGTCGCCGCTATCGCCACCATCGCCCACCACACCGACGTCGGCGGCAAGGCGCCGGGGAGCCTTGCCGCCGATTCGACGGAGATCTACCAGGAGGGGCTGCGGATCCCGCCGCTGAAGATGTACGAGCGAGGCGAGCCGAACGAGGCCGTCCACGAGTTCATCCGGGCCAACGTCCGGGTCCCGGACGTCGTCCTCGGCGACCTTGGCGCGCAGCTCGCCGCCTGCCACGTCGGCGAGCAGGGCATCCGCAAGCTGATCGACAAGTTCGGGCTGGCGGCGCTCCGCCGGCACTTCGACGAGCTCCTCGACCACACCGAGCGGCTGACCCGGGCGGAGATCGCCGCCTGGCCCGACGGCACCTACACCTGCACCGACTACATGGACGACGACGGCATCCACCCGGACCCGATCCCCATCGCCGTGACCGTGACGGTGCGCGGCGATTCGGTGCATATCGACTTCACCGGCTCGTCGCCCCAGATCGCGGCGGCGCTCAATTCCAGCTTGAGCTTCACCAAGTCCGCCGTGTACTACTCGATCCGCTCGCTCCTGCGGGCCGACGTGCCGAACAACGACGGCTACTTCCGGCCGATTGGGGTGACGGCGCCGCAGGGAACCATCGTCAACCCGGTGCTGCCTGCGGCGACGGCGATGCGCGGGCTGACGGGCTTCCGAATCTCGGACGCCATCTTCGGCGCGCTCGCCCAGGCGTTGCCGGACCGGGTGCCCGCCGGCAACGACGGCGGGCTCTCGCTGGTCGGCATCGGCGGCTACGACCCGGCCCGTCGGCCGTTTGTCCTGGTGGAGGTCCTCTCCGGCAGTTGGGGCGGGCGGCCCGACCGGGATGGGATCGAGGGCATGCCGAATATCGGCGCCAACATCAGCAACGTGCCGGTCGAGATGATCGAGACCGCCTATCCCATCGAGGTCGAGCAGTACGGCTTCTTGCCGGATACCGGCGGCGCCGGGAAGCACCGGGGCGGGCTGTCGATGGTCCGCGACTATCGGTTGCTGGCCGACGTCAGCCTGACCATCCGCTCCGATCGGCGCCGATTCCAGCCGTACGGCCTGGCGGGCGGTCGGCCGGGCACGCCGTCAGACGTTCGGCTGAACCCGGCGACCGAGAACCGCCAGCTCCCCGGCAAGTTCACGATGGACTGCCCGGCGGGCACCACGTTTCGCCACGTCCTGGCCGGGGCCGGCGGCCACGGCGACCCGCTCGATCGCGATCCCGCCGCCGTTCTGCGCGACGTCCGCGGCGAGCGGATCACCGTCGACTACGCCCACCGCGAGTACGGCGTCCTCGTCGACCTCGCGCGCATGGCGGTCGACGAGGAGGCGACGGCCGCGCTGCGGGCCGCGCGGCGCTCGGGGTTGTAGGTCAAGATTCAAGGTTCAGGGGTTGCGGGCATGAAGCCGGCGAGCACTGTTCAGACCGTGGGGCGGGCGCTGGACATCCTGCTCTGCTTCTCGGCCGACCAGCCGGAGCTGAGCGCCACCGAGCTGGCGCAGCGGCTCGGTCTGCACAAGAGCACGGCGCACCGTATCGCGTCGTACCTCGCTGCGCGCGGGTTTCTCCTGCAGGACCGTTCGACGGCCAGGTTTCGCCCGGGCCTCAAGCTGGTCGAGCTGGGCTCCCTGGCGCTGCGGCAGATGGATCTGCGACGTGAAGGGCGGCCCCACCTCGTCGCGCTGGTGGACCGCACGGAGGAGACCGCCTTCCTGGCGGTGCGGGACGGCGACGTCGCCGTCTACCTCGACGTCGTCGAGAGCCGGCGCGCGCTCGTCCTGACCGCCTATCCGGGGCGCCGGGTGGCGCTCCACTCCTCCGCAACCGGGAAGGCACTGCTCGCGCACCTGTCGGAGCCGGAGATCGACGGAATCATCCGGTCCACCGGCCTGCCCCGCTACACGGCGAAGACGCTGGCCGACGTCGCTGCCCTCAAAGCCGACCTGACGGCGACGCGCGCCCGCGGCTACAGCGTCGACGATGAGGAGACGCAGGAGGGATCGGCCGGGGTCGGCGCGCCCATTCGGGACGCATCGGGAACGGTCGCCGCCTCGATCAGCGTCGGCGCGCCGCCGGCAAGGCTGTGGGGACGCCGCCCCGAGATCGCCGCGGCTGTGAAAGAGGCAGCGCGGGCGATCTCCCGCGCGCTCGGCTATGAAGAACGCGTCCCGGCCGGCTCCGCCGGCTGAAGAGGAGAACAGCCCATGCACGATGGGGCTTTTGGTCGATATCGCATCGGCGTCGACATCGGCGGGACCTTCACCGACATCGTCCTGATGGGCGCCGACGGCCAGGTCGTCACGCGCAAGCTCCTCTCGAGCCCGGACGACTACAGCCGCGCCATCATCCTGTCGATCCGTGAGCTGCTGGCGCAGGTCGGCCTCGACCCGGCCGCTGCCCAGGAGATCGTCCACGGCACGACCATCTGCACCAACGCCATCCTCGAACAGAAGGGCGCCCGCACCGGCCTCCTGACCACCCGCGGGTTCCGTGACACCCTCGAGATCGGGCGGCTGCGCTACCCGCGCCTCTACGACCTGCGCTGGATGAAGCCCCCGCCCCTCGTCGAGCGCCGCCTCCGGCTGGAGGTGCCAGAACGGCTGGACCGGAGCGGGCAGGTGGTGGAGCCGCTCGACGAAGCGGCGGCACGCGACGCCATCGCCCGACTGATCGATACCGGCATCGAATCGCTCGCCATCTGTCTGATCCACAGCTACGCCAACCCGGCCCACGAGCAGCGCTTGGGCGCGTTCGCCGCCGAGCTGGCGCCCGATCTGCCCGTCTCCCTCTCGTCGGCGGTCCTCCCCGAGATCGGCGAGTACGAGCGGTCCAGCACCACCGTGATCAACGCCTATCTCCAGCCGGTTGTGCAGCGCTACCTGGCGACCCTGGCGGCGGGTCTGGCCGACCTGGGCCTCCGAGCGCCGGTCTGGGTCATGCAGTCCAACGGCGGCATCATGTCCGCCCGGGCGGCCGCCGAGCGCCCGATCCACATCGTCGAGTCGGGGCCGGCGGGCGGGGCCATCGCCGCGCTCGATCTGGCGCGCCGGCTCGGCCTCCCGAGCGCCATCGGTCTGGACATGGGCGGCACGACGGCCAAAGCCTGTATCGTCGAAGAGGGCCGCCTCCACCAGGCGTCGGACTACGAGGTCGGCGCCGGACTGAATGTGGGCCATCGGCTGAACCGTGGGGCCGGCTACCCGCTGCGCGTGCCGGCCATCGACATCGCCGAGATTGGCGCCGGCGGCGGGAGCCTCGTCTGGCTCGACGCCGCCGGGCTGCTCCACGTCGGCCCGCAGAGCGCGGGCGCGGTGCCCGGTCCCGTGTGCTATCGGACCGGCGGCACCGAGCCGACGCTCACCGACGCTAACCTCCTGCTGGGCTACCTGAACCCCGACGCGCTCCTGGGCGGCGCGCTGCCCATCGACCGGGCGTATGCCGAGGAGGTCTTCGCGGCGCGAGTTGCTCGCCCGCTCGGCCTGGCCGTCCTTCCGGCGGCCTACGGCGTCCACGCCATCAGCATCGCCAACATGGTCCGGGTCGTCAAGGCCATCTCCTCGGAGCGGGGCCGTGACCCGCGGCAGTTCAGCCTCGTCGCCTACGGCGGCAATGGACCGGTCCACGCCGCCCTCGTCGCCGGCGAGCTTGGGATGCGGCAAGTCGTCGTCCCGCCCACGCCCGGCCTCTTCAGCGCCTTCGGCCTCCTCTTCGCCGATCACACCCACCACTTCTCGCGGACGATCCTGCGCTCTACCCGGAGTCTGAGCCCGGAGGGGTTGGAGGAAGTGTTCCAGGAGATGGAGGGGGTTGCCGGCGAGACGCTGGCACGGGAGGGGTACGGCCTGGATCAGGTCCGGCTGGCCCGTGCCCTGGACCTGCGATACGTCGGCCAATCGTTCGAGCTGCGCCTGCCGCTCGACTCCCAGCGCGTGACGGAAGCGTCGCTGCGCGACCTGGACGAGCGATTCGCGGCCGAGCACGAGCGGACGTACGGCCACCGGGCCGAAAGCGACCCGGTCGAGGTGGTCAACGTGCGGGTGACGGCGGTGGTCGGCAGTCCGGGGGGGCGGACCCTCACCCCCGGCCCCTCTCCCGCTC
>JACQGW010000002.1 GCA_016199325.1 Chloroflexota bacterium | reverse complement strand
GCGGGGAGGGAGCCGGTCTGCTTCCCCCCGCCGGCGGGGAGGGAGCCGGTCTGCTTCCCCCCGCCGGCGGGGAGGGAGCCGGTCTGCTTCCCCCCGCCGGCGGGGAGGGAGCCGGTCTGTTTCCCCCCGCCGACGGGGGGACTGAGGGGGGTACGCTATCGGTGAGGCGCTGACGCGGGAGAAGGAGGTGCGATGGAGTAGGCGGGACACAGAGCCCGACTCGGTGCTTTGCCACCGCCGTTCGTGACGTCGGGACTTCGTAGCCAGCGAGAGAGAGGAGCTCGACCATGCTGCATCCCGAGAATCATCTCCGGAGAGAAGCCGCACGTAACCGGGTCTACAGTCGCCGACAGCTCTTTCAGTTGATGGCAGGCGGCATCGGCCTCAGCGGCATCGCGCTGTTGACCGCCTGCGCCCAGCCTGCCGCCGCGCCCACGCCGGCGCCGGCGCCAACACCACGGCCGGCGGCCACGACGGCCCCGCCGCCGGCGGCTCCCGCTCCGACCACAGCCCCCGCGCCGACACCTGCGCCGGCAGCCACGACCGCTCCCACGGCGGCGCCGGCGGTCCAGCCGACACCCGCCCAGGCCGCCAAGGTGAGCAAGACCCTCGTCGTCGGCATGAACATCGACGACGTCATCAGCCTGGACCCCCATCGCGCGCTGGAGGTCAGCTATCCAATTTTCGACGTGGCGAGCTATGAGACGCTGCTGACCTTCCTGGACAACGATTTCAAGAACCCCACGCCCATGCTGGCGACGAGCTGGGAGGTCTCACCGGATGCCACGGTCTACACCTTCAAGCTCCGGTCCGGCGTCAAGTTCGCCAGCGGCAATCCGATGACATCCGACGACGTCAAGTGGAGCTTCGAGCGGTTCATCAACCTGAAGGGCACGCCGGCGTTCCTGGCCGATCCCATCCAGAAGGTGGAAGCGCCGGACCCGCAGACAGTCCGGTTTACGCTCAAGGCGCCGGATGCCTCCTTCCTGGCCGCGCTCGCCGCGCCTCCCCTGTCGGTGATGGACCGGAAGACGGCTGAGGCGAAGGGCGCCACCGCAGCCGCCGACGCCGACAAGACCGACAAAGCGGAGCAGTGGCTGACCAGCAACTCGGCCGGGACTGGGCCGTACACGCTTGCCCAGTACACGCCGAAGAACCAGGCCGTCCTGCGGCGCAATCCCAACGCCTGGAGACCGGCGAAGTCCTTCGACGAGATCGTCGTCAAGGCCGTGCCGGAGTCCGGCACCCAGAAGCTGATGCTCGAGCGCGGCGAGATCGACGTCGCCGTGAACCTGCTCCCTGAGCACATCCCTGCGCTCAAGAGCAATCGGGACGTCGCCGTGAGCAGCACGCCGAGCACCTGGGTGTTCTACGTCGGGATGACGCGCGACCCGGCCAAGCATGAGGCGCTGGCCAAGCCCGACGTGGCCCGCGCCATCCGCGCCGCCCTCGACTATGAGGGGTTCAAGGCGCTGGTGCCCGGCGCCGTCCAGCCGGCCAGCATCGTCCCAACCGGCTTTGCCGGCACTCTCCCGGCCGCCGAGGTGCCGAAGATGGACCTCGCCAGGGCCAAAGAGCTGCTGGCGAAGGCCGGCTACCCCAATGGGTTCAAGGCCAAGCTCTCGGTCGTGACGGCGACGAACGCAGGGGTCAAGGTCACGACCCTCGCCGAGAAGGTTCAGGCCGACCTGGGCAAAGTGGGCATCCAGGTCGAGCTCGAGCCGATGGAGACCGGTGTCTGGGTCCAGAAGTGGCGGCCGGGCGACATCAATCTGGTCATCGCCTGGTACTACATGGACTTCCCGGACGCCTCCAACTACCTGGGCGTCTTCGTTCCGGGCGGGCTCATCACCAAGGGGCGGACCAGTTGGAAGACCGATACGGACATCGCCGACCTCCTGAAGAACGCCGTCGCGACGGCCGACACCGGCAAGCGGCTCGAGCTCTACCAGCAGGTCCAGAAGCAGATCCTGGATCGCGGGCCCTACGCCGCGCTCATCGAGCCGCCGCTCTTCATCGCTCATCGGGCCAACGTCAAGGGGATCGTCGCCCAGCCGATGTTCTTCTTCACGCCCCAGAGCGCGTCCAAGGACTGACGCGCGAGGACGAACCGGGACCGGACGGTAGGGTGGTGCGCGCATGACGCTCCAGGGCTTTGTGCTCCGACGCCTGCTCCTGCTGGTGCCGATGATCGTCGGCATCACGCTGATGACGTTCGTCGTGTCGCATCTGGTGCCGTCCGACCCGGTGGCGACGATGCTGGGCGACAAGGCCCGCCCGGACGCGGTTCAGGCCTTCCGGGAGAAGTGGGGGCTGGATCGCCCTCTCCCCGAACAGTACCTGCGGTATCTGTGGGGCCTCATCCAACTCGACTTCGGAATCTCCATCGGCTCGCGCCGCCCCGTCGCCGAGGATCTGGCCCTCTACCTGCCGGCCACCCTGGAGCTCGCAACCGCTGCCATGGCGGTCAGCGTCTTCCTGGGGATTCCGCTGGGGGTGCTGACCGCCGTCCGGCGGGAGGGTTGGCTGGATCGGCTCATTCGCGTCGTCTCGCTGCTGGGCGTCTCGGCTCCCGTCTTCTGGCTCGGCCTGGTCAGCCTCCTGATCCTGTACGCCTGGCTGGGCTGGTTCCCGGGTCCCGGTCGCATCGACGCCCGCCTGGCGGCGCCGCCAACGCTCACCGGTCTCTACATCGTCGATAGCCTGCTGGCGGGCGACTGGGATGCGCTCGCCAGCAGCGTCCGCCACCTCATGCTGCCCGCGCTCGTCCTGGGCGGCAACCAGATGGTCTTCGTCCTTCGGGTGACGCGCTCGAGCATGCTGGACGTCATCGGCCACGAGTACATCCGGACCGCCCATGCCAAGGGCCTCCGCGCGCACACAGTGGTCTACCGCCATGCGCTGCGGAACGCGCTGATCCCGACGGTGGCTTTCCTGGGGCTGAGCTATGGCAGCCTCCTTGCGGGCGCCGTGGTGACCGAGACCATCTTCGCCTGGCCGGGGATGGGCCGCTACGCCTTCCAGGGCACGTCCCGCCTCGACTTCCCGGCGATCATGAGTGTGACGACGGTCATCGCCGTCATCTACGTGCTCGCCAACCTCCTGGTGGACGTCGTCCAGGCCCTCATCGACCCCCGCATCCGGCTGGGTGAATAGTGAGTACGACCGATTCGCTGTCGGGCGGCCTTCTCGACGTGGTCGCGCGTGGGCAGTCCCACCGCTGGCGCCACCAGTTCTCCCAGCTCGATCGCTTCCTGCGGCGCAAGCCGCTGGCCGCGCTCGGTCTTGCCGGCGTTCTGATCTGGGCGGTGATCCTCGTCGGCGCCGACCTGGTGACCCCGTATGGCCCCCTCGACCAGGACGTCGTCAGACGGCTGCAGCCGCCGGGGCCGGCGCACCTGATGGGCACAGACACGCTGGGGCGCGACGTCCTCAGCCGGATCCTGCACGGGGGACGGATCTCGGTCTCCGTCGGGGTCGCCGTCGTTCTGGCGGCCGCGCTGGTCGGGACCCTCCTGGGCGCCGTGGCGGGGTTCTTTGGCCGGCTGGCCGATGAGCTGATCATGCGGGTCGCCGACCTCTTCCTAGCCTTTCCGCCCATTATCCTGGCGCTGGCCATTGCCGCCGCGCTCGGACCGGACCTGTCGAGCTCCATGCTCGCCATCCTCCTCGTCTGGTGGCCGCAGTACGCGCGGATGGTCCGGGGGGTTGTCCAATCGACCAAGCAGAACGAGTATGTCACGGCCGCGCGCGCCCTGGGGGCCAGCGAATGGTACGTCCTGCGACGGGTCGTCCTGCCGAACTCGGCGACGCCAGTCTTCGTCATCGCGACGCTCGACCTGGGAAACGGGATCACCATGGCGGCCGTCTTGAGCTTCCTGGGGCTGGGCGTCCGACCGCCGACCCCCGACTGGGGCTCGATGGTGGCGGCCGGCGCCACCATGCTCGACCAGTGGTGGCTGGGCGCCTTCCCCGGCCTCGCCATCATGTCGGTCGTGACCGGTTTGAACCTGCTGGGTGACGGACTGCGGGATCTGCTGGATCCGCGGCTCCGTCACGAACGTTAGCGACCGAACGAACTGACATCAACGGAGGAATCGGTGAAGATCACCAATGTCACCGTAGACAAGCTCTCCTGCCCCCTCGATCGGGCTATCTGGGACGGTCGAGGTGCCCTGAGCCCGGGCGAGGGAGGACGGATCAACCGAGCCCGCGGGATGGCCCTTGTGCGTATCCAGACCGACGAGGGGATCGTCGGCCTGGGCGATGCTGCCCTGTGCGGCGCTCCGCCTGCCGTTGTGGCGGGCGCCATCGAGCTCTATCTCAAGCCGCTGGTGGTCGGCGAGGATCCCTTCTACGTCGAGCGCATCTGGCAGAAGATCTATCGGTACATGGGCGGCAGCGGCCGCCGCGGGTTCCTGGTGGCTGCGCTGAGCGGGATCGACATCGCCCTGTGGGACATCGTCGGCAAGGCGCTCGGCGCCCCGCTCTACAAGGTACTGGGTGCCTATCGGGACAGGGTGCCCGCCTATGCCAGCGGCGGCTTCTACAGCGAGGGCAAGACCGTCGAAGAGCTCGCCGACGAAACGGGTGCCGCCGTCGCAGCGGGCTTTCGAGCGGTCAAGATGAAGATCGGCGGGCTGCCGCTCAGCGCCGACGTCGCTCGGGTCAAAGCCGTCCGGTTTGCCGTTGGGGACGATTGCCAGGTGATCGTCGACGCCAACAACATGTACGCTCCCAAAGAGGCGATCCAGATAGCGCGCGCCATCCAGGACTTTGACATCACCTGGTTCGAGGAGCCGGTCAAGACCGACGACGTCGAGGGCAGCGCCCAGGTGGCCGCCGCCATCGACATCCCGGTGGCCGGCTATGAAACCGAGTTCACCCGCTACGGCTTTCGCGACCTGATCGCCCGGCGGGCGGTCGACATCGTGCAGCCCGACGTCATCTGGTCGGGGGGAATCACCGAGTGCCGGCGGATCGCCGCGCTGGCCGCCGCCCATGACCTCCCGTGCATCCCGCACGCCTTCACGTCGGCCATGGCCATGGTCTCCAACCTGCACCTGCTGGCCTCCCTGCCCAACGGCGGGATGCTGGAGTTCGATCGGAACCCGAACCCGCTGCGAGACGAGCTTTTCCTGCAGCCCCTGGCGATCGACGGCGAGGGCTGCGTGCCCCTGCCCCAGAAGCCGGGGCTGGGCGTCGATCTGAACGAAGAGACCGTCGCCAGGTATCGGGTCTGACGGCGGCCTCAGGATGGCAGAGCTTCACGTGCTCATCAGCGCCCGGTTGGCCGAGGCGCACCTCGCGGCGATTCGGGCGGTCAGTCGGCGGATTGCCGTCGACGGCGATGCCGACGGCGTTGCCTTCGAGCCCGCGGCCCCGGGCGACGATCCGGCCTTCTACCCCGCGTTTCGGCCGGAGGCCGAGCCGCTCCTCCGGCAGGCCGAGGTCGCCTTCGCCGCTCGCCTGCCGGCCGGCTTCGGCCGGCGCGCGCCGGTGCTGCGCTGGGTGCAGTTCACCGGTGCTGGCGTCGACGACGTCTGGACCGACGAGCTCCGGCGGAGCGACGTCCAGGTGACGACCTCCGGCAGCTACGCACCGGCGCCGATGGCCGAGCACGTCCTGGCGATGATGCTCATCTTCGCCAAGGGTTGGCTGCGGCTCTCGGAGCAGAAGCGGCACCGGATCTGGCAGGACTTCACGGCGTCGGAGCTGCGCCATCGGACGCTCTCTGTCGTGGGGCTGGGCAAGATTGGCCGGGCCGTCGCCCGACTCGGGGCGGAGCTCGGGATGCGGGTCCTGGGGGTCAGGCGGAGCGACTCGCACGAGGACGTTACCGGCGTCCAGCAAGTGTTCCCGAGACACCGGCTCGACGAGGCGCTGGCGCCGGCCGATTTCGTCGTCCTCACCGCTCCGCTGACCGCAGAAACCTACCACCTCATCGGCGAGCGGGAGCTGAGGCACATGAAGCCCACCGCTCACCTGATCAACGTCGCGCGCGGTCCGCTCGTCGACGGAGCGGCGCTCATTCGGGCGCTGCGCGAGGGCTGGATCGCCGGAGCGGGGCTGGACGTCTTCGAAGTCGAGCCGCTGCCGGCAAGCAGTCCGCTCTGGGAGATGTCCAACGTGCTCATCAGCCCGCACATGGCTGCCCGCACCGAGCGCGCGCTGGATGGCATGATCGAGGTCTTTTGCGAGAACCTGCGCCGATACCTGGCCGGCGAGCCGCTGCTCAATCTGGTCGACAAGGCCAGAGGATACTGAGACATAGAAGGAGACTTACGACGATGAGAGTCAACACCGCCAAACAGACCATGCTCCGGGGCGAGCCGGCGTTCGGCTACTCGCTCGGGCTGGGCTCACCGCTCGCCGCCGAGCTCCTGAGCAACTGCGGCATCGATTTTCTGCTCCTGGACACCCAGCACGGCTCCTGGGGCCCCGATTCGACGATCCTGGCACTGGCGGCCATAGCCGGCGGCAGCGCCGTGCCGATGGCCCGAGTCGCCGCGAACAACTACACCCTGATCGGCCGGCTGCTCGACGAGGGGATGCTGGGCATCGTCGTGCCGATGGTCCACACCGTCGAAGACGCCCGGGCGGCGGCCGCCGCCTGTCGATTCCCGCCGATCGGTGCTCGCTCGTGGGGGTGGGGACGCGCGAAAGCGTACGGCGACGACTATCCCGAGTGGATCGACGATCAGCTCTTCCTGGCCGTGCAGATCGAGAGCGCCCAGGCTGTCGAGAACGCCGAGGCCATCATGGCCGTCCCGGGGATCGACGGCTGCTGGGTCGGGCCGGCCGACCTGGCGCTGTCGATGGGTTTCTCGCCGAAGGAAGCACCCCATCGGGAGGAGCACGCCCGGGCCCTGGAGCGGGTCGTCCAGGCCTGTCGGAACACAGGCAAGATCTCGGGACTCGCCGGGGCTTCGCCGGAGGAAGGCGTGCAGCGGGCCAGGCAGGGCTTCCAGTTCATCACGGTCGCCGGCGACGCTCGCATGCTCATGGCGGCCGCCCAGGCCGGGCTGAGAACGCTCCAAGCCGGGAGGGCCGGCGCACGCGCCTGAGACCGGCAATCCTAACGCCGTAACGAACTTTGACGCGTTGATCCGGTGTTCGGCGGGGAACGGCGCACTTACGTGCGCACTACGAACGACGGCGCTGGTTCGCAGTGCGCCGCTCCCCGGCGTCTGCCAACTCAGTTCGTCGGCATCACTGGGTGTCCGGTCGGCTGTGCGACGACCGGCGCCGGCTCCAGCCGGCGGATGGCTGCCAGCAGGCGCTCTGCCGTCGTGACGCCGATCCGCTGCTGGGCGTCCTCGGTGATGCCGGCGATGTGCGGCGTGACCAGGCAGTTGTCCAGCGTGAAGAGCGGCGAGCTGTAGCACGGCTCCGTCTCAAACACGTCCAGGGCCGCGCCGGCGATCCGGCCCAGCCGCAGCGCGTCGTACAGGTCCGCCTCGGCGACGATCGGGCCGCGCGCCAGGTTCAGCAAGAACGCCGTCGGCCGCATCAGCGCCAGCCGCCGGGCGTTGATCAGGTGGTACGTCTCGTCCGTCAGCGGCGTGTGGATGGACACGAAGTCGGACTGATCGAGCACCTCTTCCAATGACACCAGCGGCACAGGCGGGCTCTCCGGCGCCAGGCTTGTCGGGTCGTAGACGTACCGCACGTACGGATCGCAGGCGATGACCCGCATGCCGAACGCCAGAGCCAGGCGCGCGACCCGGCTGCCGATCTGGCCGAGGCCCACGATGCCGAGCGTCCTGCCGGCGATCTCGACGCCGCCGTAGATCTCGCGCTCGTAGATGCCCGAGCGGACGTCCCGATGGGCCAGGATCGTGCGGCGGGCCAGGTTCACCATCTGGGCGATCGTCAGCTCGGCGACGGATTGCGCGTTGGCGCCGGGCGAGTTGAGGACGACGACGCCGTGCTGGCGAGCAGCGGTGTGGTCGACGTGGTCGGCGCCCGCAGAGGCCAGCGAAACGATCCGCAAGCGGGTGCCTCGCTCGAAGACCTCACGGTCGATGCGGTGCTCGATCCGCAAGAGAATGACCTCATACTGGCCGACGCCCGCCAGGAGCTCAGCGCGGCTCGACCCTCGACCGTCGACCAGCTCCAGGTGCGGCCGCAGCCGGTCGAGGCATGCCTCATGGACGTTGCCAAGAACCCAGACCCTCACGGTTCCTCCTCATGCTACTCCTGGCTCGCTCGGGGGAACTCGGGGGAGCGCTGTCGTGTTGAGCCGCAGCGAGCCCTCCTGCCCGTCATGCTGAGCCGCAGCGAAGCATCTCTCTCGGACCAAACAAGTAGCGACCGGGGAGATGCTTCGCTGCGGCTCAGCATGACGGAGAGGTCGCGAGTTCCGACGAGTTCCTATGAGCTCCCAGCATCCGCCGGAGCCAGGTACTTCCCAAGGTCGAGATCCGCGGCGCCGGGGACGCGCTTGCGCTCGAACTCCGCCTTTCGGCCCCAGGGGATGGTGGCGTCGATGGCGAGCCGGCCCCAGTGGTCCTTGTGCGCGTCCCGGTAGAACGACGGAATGTTCTGGAGGACCATCACCGCCTGGTCCACCCGCGCCCGGGTCAGCACCGCCCACATCACGTCGTCCATGTCGTAGATGTCGACGTCCTCGTCCACGACGGTGCAGACCTTGCACCAGGTCGGCGCAGCGCCCAGCGCCGCCAGCAGCACCTGGCGGGCGTGGCCCTCGTACTTTTGGCGGACCTTGATGACGGCGTGGGTGACGAAGGGGGTGCACGTCACATCCACGATGCCGGGGAGCACGGCGCTGACCCGCTGGTAGATGTTGGCCGCCAGCGCCAGCTCCAGCGTACGCAGCTCCTCCCCCGAGCCAGAGAGGATGCTGTGGAACAGCGCGCCGGGGCGCCAGGAGACGTCAAGCACCTCGAAGACGGCGTTGTTCCCCACCTCGACGTAGTAGCCCATGAACTCGCCGAAGGGGCCTTCCGGCCGGCGCTCGTTCGGCAGGAACCGCCCTTCGACGACGATCTCCGTGTCGGCGGGCACCATCACGTCGATGGAGCGACACGGCCGCATGTCGATGGGGCGGCCGGCCAACTGGGCGGCGACCTCGAGCTCGTCGGCCTCGTACGGCACCGGCGCCGCCGCCGCCAGGACGACCGCGGGCGGCGGTCCGATCAGGATGGCGGCCTCCAACGGCTTGCCCATCGCCTCGGCCTTTTCGTGGTATATCGTCAGATGATGGGTGGGACCCAGCCGGACCCGCAGCTCCTCGTCACTCACGTACATGGAGCGGTGGAACGAGAGGTTCGGCACGCCCGTCTCGGGCTCCTTGCCCAGGAAGATCGCCGACGTGAAGTACGGCCCGGCGTCGCGCTCGCAGTAGGTGATGAGCGGCAGATCGCTGAGCTTGCCGTACACGAGGTCGCCGGGCATCGGCACGTCCCGGGTGTAGGCGCCGGCGAAGCGGCCCGGCGTCGTCAGGCGGCCCCACTCGCGGCAGAAGTCGCCGACCTCGATCCCGATGACGCTGGCAAGGCGCTCACGGCTCCCGTACAGGTTCGTGACGACCGGGAACCGCGTGCCCCTGACCCGGTTGAACAGCACCGCCTTGTTGCTGGTCTTCCCCACTTTGGCGGTCACCGCCGCCAGCTCGAACCTGGGGTCCACCTCCCGCTCGACGACGAGCAGCTCGCCCCGAGCCCGCAACGATTCCGTGAACTTACGCATCGAACGTCACTCCTTTCTCTGCCGCGTGAGCCGGCCGTCCCAGCGCCTTGCCCAGTCGGGATTCAAGCCGAACTGGTCGAGGATCCGGGCGACGAGGTGGTCGACGACGTCGTCGATGGTCTGCGGATGGTTGTAGAAGGCCGGGACGGGCGGCAAGATGACGGCGCCCATGCGGGAGAGCTTGAGCATGTTCTCCAGATGGATGTCGCTCAGCGGCGTCTCCCGGACGACCAGGACGAGCTTCCGCCGTTCCTTCAGCGCCACGTCGGCGGCGCGGCCGATCAGGTTGTCGGCGAAGCCGTGGGCGATAGCCGCCAGCGTCTTGACGCTGCACGGCACGATGACCATGCCGTCGGTGCGGAAGGAGCCGCTGGAGATCGGCGCCGCCTGGTTCCGGACGGGGTGGACGACCGAGGCCAGCGCCTGGACCGCCGCGACCGTGCAGGCCGTCTCGTGCTCGATGGTGCGCTCGGCCCATTTGCTCACAACCAGGTGCGTCTCGACCTCCAGATCGCGCAGCCGCTCGAGCAGCCGCACCCCGAAGATCGCCCCGCTGGCGCCGGTCATCCCGACGATCAGCCGCATTCTACCGATACCTCAAGCCTGCCCGGCCGCCTTCGCCGGATCGTCCAGCCCGCGCAGCCCGGCGATGGTCCGCTCCCAGCGCGGCACGATCGCGTCGGGCCGCTTGAGCCGGAAGGTGATCCCCCCCGTCAGGTCGGCGTAGTCGGCGACGTGCGCGACGACGTCGACCACCTGGGCGGCGAAGCAGACCAGCGTCTGCTTGCCGACCGCCACATCGCCCAGGCCACGTGTGGCAAGCCGGATGGTGTAGGCGGCGCCGTCGTGGACGAACGCCAGCGTGGCCTTCCCGGTCCGCGTCAGGTTGGCGGTGGTGCCGGTGCCCGGCCAGAGCGCCAGACGCAGCTCGCGCGCCGAGGTGGCGACGATCTCGCCCACACTCAACAGCGCCAGGTGGGGCCAGCCGGTCTCCGCGGCGGTCATCAGCAGAAAGGTCTCGCCCTCTTTCGCCGCCAGGCTCGTTCCGTCCAGGATCTCGACGATGGAATCGGGCAGAGCAGGTCCTCCAGCCACCGGTTCTCCTGCCATTGAATCACCTCTCGTGGCTGTCAAGCGTCGACCGGGAGCTGCGCGCCCTGGCCACGGGCGAGGAACTGGCCGTCGCCCGGCCGGGCCAGACACTGGCCGTCGCGCAGGACCACTCGTCCCCGCTGGATGGCGATGTCGAGCCGACCCTGACACTGCCAGCCCTCGTAGAGCGTGTAGAACGTGCTCGTATGCAGGCCGGAGGCGGTGATGGTCTGGCTCCCCTGCGGGTTCCAGATCAGGAGGTCGGCATCCAGGTCCGGCTGGATGCTCCCCTTGCGGTCGGCGATGCCGAACACCTCGGCCGGCCGCTCGGCGAGGACTCGGACGAGCTGGGCGATGGTGATCTTCCCGGCGGCAACGCCGGCATGGTAGACGACCGGAAGGAGCGTCTCGACGCCCGGCGCGCCGAAGCCGGCCTCCCAGATGCTGCCGGACGGCCGGTACTTCTCCTCCCGAGAGTAACCCCCGTGGTCGGAGGCGACGGCGTCGACGGTGCCGTCGCGAATGGCGGCCCAGAGGGCGTCCTGGTCGGCCGCCGTCCGGAGCGGCGGCGCGATCTTCGCCAGGACGCCTGCCTGCTCGGTCGTCTCCTCGGTTAGCGTCAGGTAGTGGACGCAGGTCTCGGCGAAGACCGGCCGGCCGGCCGACTTCGCCCGGCGGACGTGGTCGAGGCAGCCGGCGGCGGAGATGTGGACGACGTAGAGGGGGCAATCGGCGACCTCGGCAATGGCGATGGCCCGATTGGTGGCCTCGACCTCGGCGATGGCAGGCCGGCTGGCGGTGTAGGCGCGGGCGTCGTTCCTGCCGGCGGCGATGAGCTGGTCTTCGACGGCGTCGATCAGGTTGCCGTTCTCGGCGTGGACCATCGCCAGCCCGCCGACCGCCGCGATCTCCCGGAAGATGCGCAACAGGTCGTCGTCCTCGATCTGGATGCCGCGGCGCTTGTAGGCCATGAACATCTTGAAGGAGCTGATGCCGAGCTCGGCGACCGCTGGGATCTCGGCGCGCTGCTCACCGCGGCCGAGTCGGGCGTGGATCGCGAAGTCCGCCACCGAGGTCGCCCTCGCCTCGTCGAGCGCCGGGCGGACGGTCGCCAGCAGCCCGCGCTGCGGATCGTCGTAGATGAAGTGGAGCAGGGTCAGAGCGCCGCCGTGCAGCCCACCGACCGAGCAGGACTGGACGGTGTCGGCGTGCATGGGATGGACGTGGGCGTCGATTGCGCCAGGGAGCACGTAGCGGCCGGCGGCGTCGATCACATCGGTCGCCTGGCCGAGCGGTAGCCCGCGGCCGATCGCGCGGATCTTGCCGGACTGTATGGCGACGTCGGCCCGCCGGACGAGGCCGTGGCTGACGACGAGGCCATCCTTGACGACGAGGTCTGGCGAGTAGGGAGCTTCCACGATCCGAACTCCTTCCGGGCAAAACTGAAGGCCGGCAGCGCGGACGATCGAGCGGTGGACGCCCCGATCGTCGCCTTCGGCCGGCCTGATTGTACCAGAAAGCGGGGGGGAGTTCCTGGTTTGGGGTTTCGGGTTTCGGGCTTCTCGTTTCTGGTTTCTCGCGAGCGGTCTCAGCGGCGCGCGGTCGGAGATTCGGCCTTCTTTCTGGACGTACGCTCGCCGGTGCGGCCCGGTGCTCCCGCCGCCTGAGCGGGGCCTGCACCTTCCGCTCCCCGGCCCCCGACCCCCGACACCCAGCCCCCGACCTCCGACCCCT
>JACQGW010000108.1 GCA_016199325.1 Chloroflexota bacterium | reverse complement strand
GTCCCTCCCCAACCCCCAACCGGCATCATCCGACCAGCCCCTCCACGATGCCGGTATCCTTATCGCCGCGACCGGAGAGGTTGACGACGACGATCCGGCCGGGGCCGAGGTCGGCGGCCAGGCGGAGGGCGTGGGCGACGGCGTGGGCGGACTCCAGCGCCGGGATGATGCCCTCGGTGCGGCAGAGCGCTCGGAAGCCTTCCAGGGCCTCCGCGTCCGTCGCCGAGACGTATTCGGCCCGGCCGATCGACTTCAGGTAGCTGTGCTCGGGGCCGACGCCGGGGTAGTCGAGGCCCGCCGAGATGCTGTGCGTCTCCAGGACCTGGCCGTGCTCGTCCTGGAGCAGATACGAGCGCGAGCCGTGGAGCACGCCGACGGAGCCGGCGCCGAGCGTGGCGGCGTGGCGACCGGTTTCCAGGCCGGCGCCGCCGGCCTCGACGCCGACGAGGCGCACGCCAGGGTCGTCCAGGAACGGGTGAAAGATGCCGATGGCGTTGCTGCCGCCGCCGACACAGGCGACGACCGCGTCGGGCAGGTGCCGCTCGGCCGCCAGGATCTGCCGCCGGGTCTCACGCCCGATGACCGACTGGAGGTCCCGGACGATCGTCGGATACGGATGGGGGCCGACGACGCTGCCGATCAAGTAGTAGGTCGTAGCCACATTCGTCACCCAGTCCCGCATCGCCTCGTTGATGGCGTCCTTCAGCGTCCGGCTGCCGCTCTCCACCGGCCGGACCTCGGCGCCGAGCAGCCGCATGCGGAAGACGTTCAGCGCCTGGCGGCGGACGTCCTCGCTGCCCATGTAGACGATGCAGTCCAGGCCCAGCTTGGCGCAGACGGTCGCCGTGGCGACGCCGTGCTGGCCGGCGCCGGTCTCCGCCAGGATCCGCCGCTTCCCGATCCGCCGCGCGAGCAGCCCCTGGCCCAACGCATTGTTGATCTTGTGGGAGCCTGTGTGGTTGAGGTCCTCCCGCTTCAGGTAGATCCGGGCCCCGCCCACCTGCGCCGTCAACCGCTCGGCGAAATAGAGCGGCGTCGGCCGGCCGACGTAGCTCGCCAACATGGCCGATAGCTCCGCCTGAAACGCCGAGTCGGCGGCGACCTCGGCGTAGGCTTCCTCAAGCTCGAAGATCGCCGGCACAAGCGTCTCCGGCACAAACCGCCCCCCAAAGGTGCCAAACCGCCCCTCAGTCGGAACCGTCACCGTCACTTGCGTACTCATCGCTCCTCCTCTCACGAGTGATGAGTAATGAGTAATGAGTGATGAGTGATGAGCGTCCTCCACTCATCACTCATCACTCATCACTCATCACTCATCACTCATCACTCGTCCTGCCGCGTGGATGAACGCTCGGATCTTGTCGGGGTCCTTTCGGCCGGCGGTTTCGACGCCGCTGGAGACGTCGACGCCCCAGGGGCACACGGCCTTGATGGCGGCGGCGACGTTCGCCGGGGAGAGGCCGCCGGCCAGGATGATCGGGTGGCGGCGGGCCGCCTCGGCGGCGAGCGACCAGTCGCCGGTTACGCCGGCGCCGCCCCAGTGGCCCGGCTGATAGGCGTCGATCAGGATGCGGGCCCCGAGTGCGGCAAAGGCGTCGACCCGCGGCAGGTCGGCCAGGGACCGTGGCCGGAGCGCGCAGATGGCCGGCCGGTTCAGGCCGGCAACCTGGTCCGGCGACTCCTCGCCGTGGATCTGGACGAGGTCGAGCCCGCAGGCGTCGGCGACGTCGTTCACGAACGCCGGGTCCTCGTTGACGAAAAGGCCGACGATTCCCGGCGTCCTGGCCGGGGCGAGCGCGGCCCGAACGGCGGCGATGACCTGGCCGGCGGCGGCCGGCTGGAGGTAGCGCCGGGTGCCGGGCACGAAGACGAAGCCAAGATAGTCGGCGCCGGCCTCCGCCGCGGCGACGCCGTGCTCCGGCTGCGTGATACCGCAGATCTTTACTCGCAGCACGCCAGCTCCCTTACCTTCGCCGCAACGTCCGCCGACCGGACGAGCGCCTCGCCGACGAGGACGGCGTCGACGCCGGCCGCCGCCAGGCGCTCGACATCCGCCCGGCTGTGGATGCCGCTAAGGCCGCCGGCGATGCACCCGGCCGGGATCCGCGGCCGCAGCCGCTCGGTCGTCGCCAGGTCGACCTGGAACGTCCGCAGGTCCCGATTGTTGATCCCGACGACCGTGGCACCGGTCGCCAGGGCGCGGTCGATCTCCGCCTCGTCGTGACCCTCGACCAGCGCGGCCATCCCCAGCTCCTCGGCCAGGATCCGGAGGTCTCGCAGGCGAGCGTCGTCCAGCGCGGCGACGATCAGGAGGATGGCGTCGGCGCCGGCCGCTCGCGCCTCCCACACCTGGTACGGGTCCACGACGAAGTCCTTCCGGAGCACGGGGACGCCGGCAGGACCGGCGGCGCGCGTCTTGACGGCCGTCAGGTCGGCCAGCGTGCCGTGGAAGAATCGCTCGTCGGTCAGCACCGAGATGGCGGCCGCCCCGTTGGCCGCGTAGATGGCGGCGAGCGTCGACGGATCCAGATCGGAGCCAAAGACGCCACGGGAGGGCGAGGCGCGCTTCACCTCGGCGATCAGGCGGACGGGACCGCTGCCACGGCGGAGCGCCGCCGCGAAGTCGAGCGGCGGCGGCTCCGCCTCGGCCCGCGCGCGCACCTCGGCCGGCGCCAGGCGCGCTTTCGCCGCCGCGATCTCGGTCGCCTTGTGGGCCAGGATGTCGTCCAGGATCATGCGTCGATCGACCGGCTGCAATTGACGAAGTCGGCCAGCTTGCGGCGGGCGGCACCCGAGTCGATGGTCGCGGCCGCCAGGGCGATGCCCTCCGGGATCGAGAGAACCTTCCCGCCCGCGACGAGCGCGGCCGCCGCGTTCAGGAGAACGATGTCCCGGCGCGGCCCGAGGGCGCCGTCGAGCACCTGGCGCGTCAGCTCGGCGTTCTCGGCCGCCGTGCCGCCGGCGATGCTGGCGAGCGGCGCCAGGCTGAGGCCGAACTGCTCCGGCCGCACCCGGGACTCGCGAATCTCGCCGTCCACCTCGAAGACCACCGTCGCACCCGAGATCGAGAGTTCGTCGACGCCGTCCTCGCCGGAGACGACGATGGCGCGCTCGGAGCCGAGGAGCTGGAGCGCCCTCGCCATCTTAGCGGCGACGGCCGGGTCGGGCACGCCGAGCAGTTGGCGGCGAGCGCCGGCCGGGTTCGTGAGCGGGCCCAGGATGTTGAACACCGTCCGAACGCCGATCTCCCGCCGGGGGCCGGCGGCATGCTTCATCGACGGATGGAACCGCTGGGCGAACATGAAGCCGATGCCGACCTCCCGCAGGCAGCGGCCGACTCCCTCGGCCGGCAGGTCGATCCGAACGCCGAGCGCTTCAAGGACGTCGGCGCTGCCGCAGTGGCTGCTCATCGCCCGATTGCCATGCTTGGCCACCGGCACGCCCGCGGCCGCCGTGACGATGGCGGCCGTCGTCGACACGTTGAACGTCCCGGCGTTGTCGCCGCCGGTGCCGCAGGTGTCGACGAGCAGACCCGTATACGGGACCGGCGTCGCCTTTGCCCGCATCACGCTGGCCAGCCCGGCGATCTCCTCGACCGTCTCGCCCTTCATGCGGAGCCCGACGAGAAAGGCGCCGAGCTGGGCCGGCGTCGCCTCCCCGGACATGATCTCCTCCATCACGGCGGCGGCTTCGGCCTGCGTCAGCGACCGCCCGGCCGTGATGGCGCTGATGGCCTCACGAATCTGTGCCATGGGTTATTCCTCCTCTCGGACGCGTTGCCAAGAGTGCCGGACGTAACCGCAGAGGCGCAGAGAACGCAGAGAAGCTCGCGGAGAAACGGCACTCTTTTTTGTCTTTTCTTTGCGTCGTCTCTGCGTCGTCTCTGCGTCCTCTGCGTCTCTGCGGTTGGTCCTCTTCGGTGTTCTACACTCTGGCCGGCATGGACATGTTCAGGAAATTGCGTAAGAGGTCCTTCCCCACCCGGGTCAGGATCGACTCGGGATGGAACTGGACCCCTTCGATGGGATACTCGCGATGGCGAACGCCCATGATGACGCCGTCCTCGGTTCGGGCGCTGACTTCGAGGCAGTCGGGGACAGTCTCCGGCGCGATGACGAGCGAATGATAGCGGGTCGCCTCGAACGGCGTCGACAGCCCGGCGAAGACACCGCGGCCGTCGTGGTGGATCATCGAGGTCTTGCCGTGCATGACCAGGGGCGCCCGGACGACGAGGCCGCCGAAGACGTGGCCGATGCATTGATGGCCCAGGCAGACGCCGAGCGTCGGAATCGTCGGGCCCAGGCGCTCGATGATCGCATTCGAGACGCCCGCCTCCCGCGGCGTGCAGGGGCCCGGCGAGATGACGATCCGGTCCGGGCGCAGGCGCTCGGCCTCGGCCAGCGTCAGCTTGTCGTTCCGCCGGACGACGACCTCCTCGCCGAGCTCGGCCAGGTACTGGTACAGGTTATACGTAAAGCTGTCGTAGTTGTCGATGAGCAGTAGCATCGGGCTCCTTCCCTCCTGTCGCGGTCGCGTCCTCCATCGCCTCGGCCTCGTCGATGGCGACGAGCAGCGCCCGCGCCTTGTTGACCGCCTCCTGATACTCGCTCTCAGGGTCGCTGTCGGCGACGATACCGCCGCCCGACTGGATGGTGGCGACGCCGTCCTTGAGGACGATCGTCCGGATCGTGATGGCCGTCTCGACGTTCCCCGAATAGTCGAAGACGCCGAAGCCGCCGGCGTAGGGGCCGCGGCGGTCGGGCTCCAGCTCGGCGATGATCTCCATCGCCCGGACCTTCGGCGCGCCGGAGACGGTGCCGGCCGGGAAGCCGGCGCGCAGCGCGTCCAGCGGCGTGTAGTCGGGCGAGAGCCGACCGGTGACGTGCGAGACGAGGTGCATGACGTGCGAGTACCGCTCGACGTCCATCATCTGGCGCACCTGGACCGACCCCGGCACGCTGACCCGGCCGACGTCGTTGCGGCCAAGGTCCAGCAGCATCACATGCTCGGCGCGCTCCTTTCTGTCGGCCCGCAGGTCGGCCTCGAGCTCGGCGTCCTCGGCCTCGTCCCGGCCGCGCCGCCGCGTCCCCGCGATGGGGTGGACGCTCACGGTGCCGTCCTCGACCTGCACGAGCAGCTCGGGCGAGGCGCTGATGAGATAGGCGTCGCCGAGCTGGAGGTAGCACATGTACGGCGACGGATTGACGGTCCGCAGAGCGCGGTAGATCGTGAACGGGTTGGCCGACGTCTGGCGGGAGACCCGGCGCGAGAGGACGACCTGGAAGATGTCGCCGGCCAGGATGTACTCCTTGGCCCGGCGAACGTTCTCTTCGAAGGCTTCTTTCGAGAGGTTCGCCCAGCTCGCCGGCTCGCCGGCCCAGCGGCGGCCGCCGTTGCCGGGGCTCAGCGCGACCAGCCGCTGCTGGATCGACTGCGGGTCCTGGAGTCTGGCGACCAGGCGGTCGATCCGCTCGACGGCATCGGCGTAGCTCCGTTCGAGATCGCCGTTCACCTTGACGTGGCTGAGCACCTTGATCTTGTGCTTCAGGTGGTCGAAGACGAGCAGCGTGTCGGTGAACAGGAAGGTCGCCAGCGGCAGGCCGAGCGGGTCGGCGGACGGCGCCGGCAGCCGCTCGATGTGGCGGACGAGCTCGTAGGACAGATAGCCGACGGCGCCGCCGTGGAAGCGCGGCAGGCCGGGGACGGTCACCGGACGGTGGCGCCGCAGCTCCTCGCCCAGGAGCTGGAGCGGGTCGACCGACTCGCCGGCGCGCAGAACCAGGTACGGCTCGGTGCCGATGAAGCTGTAGCGGCCCATCCGCTCGCCGCCCTCGACGCTTTCGAGGAGAAAGCCGTACGGGCCGCGGGCCACCTTGGCAAAGGCCGACACCGGCGTCTCCAGATCGGCCAGGATCTCCCGGTAGATGGGAATCAGGTTGCCCTGCTTCGCCAGCTCCCGCACCTG
>JACQGW010000107.1 GCA_016199325.1 Chloroflexota bacterium | reverse complement strand
GCCGACCGCCGACCGCCGACCGCCGACCGCCGACGAGATCGTCGCCCTCAGCCAGGTGATCTTCCGCTACCCCGACGGCACGACGCTCGCGTACGAGGGGTGTGATCTCACCGTCCGGCCGGGCGAGCGGGTTCTGCTGCTGGGTCCGAACGGCAGTGGCAAGTCGACGCTGCTCTACCTGCTCGCCGGCCTGTACAGCCCGGTCGGCGGCAGCATCCGCGTCTGCGGGCTCGATCCGGCCCGCCATTTCGACGAGGTGCGCAGCCGGATCGGCGTGCTGCTCCAGAACCCGGGCGAGCAGATCGTGGCGCCGACGGTGCGCGACGACATCGCCTTTGGCCCGCGCAACTTCGGTATCCCGGAGGCCGAGATCCAGCAACGGCTGGAGGTGCTGGCCGACGAGCTGCACATCTGCCACGTGCTCGACAAGGTGCCCCACCACCTGAGCGGCGGCGAGCAGCTCAAGGTGGCCCTGGCCGGCGCGCTCATCCTCCGCCCCCAACTGCTCCTGCTCGACGAGCCCTTCGAGGGGCTCGACACGACCTCGAAGACGGAGCTCACCGAGCTGCTGAACGACCTGCGGGACCGGTATGGCGTCGCTGTTGTCGTCTCCACCCACGAGGTGAACCTCGTGCCCCACTTCGTCGACACGATCTACCTTCTGGCGCCGGGGGGCCGAATCGTTCGGCGGGGCACGCCAACCGAGGTGCTCGGCGATCCGGACCTGCTCGCCCGCCACCATCTGGAGCCGCCAGTGCTGGCCGAGCTCTTCGTCGAGCTCCAGCGAGCCGGCGTCGCCCTCGGCATGGCGCTGACCGTCCCCGAAGCCGCCGACCGCCTCCTCCGCGCGTTGGCCGTCAAGACGAGTGATGAGTGATGAGTGATGAGTGGGGAGCCGGCCTTACTCATCACTCATCACCCATCACTCATCACTCGTTGGCACACAAATTGTGGAAGGGCCTGCGTATGTGATCTTCGCGCGGGAGAAGAAGGCATGCCGGGCCCGGGCGCGTCGCATTATTCTCGTCTGTTTTTCGGCCTGCTGGCCGGACTGTTGTTTGCTGCTTGCACGGCAATGCCTGGCCTGGAGGACTCGACTGGTGCGACACCGCCAGACGAGACGCGCTCCGGTGTCGAAACGATCGTCGAGGTTACCCCAACGATCACTCCCCCGCCCGTCGACGCGATGCCCTCCCCCATAGCGACAACCACTCAACTGATGCTCGTGGCAATTCCCGTCCCCACGCCAACCGCGGTGCTTACCCAGCCCATCAGCGCCCGACGGGCATCGCCGGCTCCCGCATCAGGCCGACCTGTGCTTGTCGGACAGACGCTGACGGGCACTGGCAATCAAATGGCAAGCCAATTCTGGCTGGACGAGGGCATTCTGATTCTCTCGGCCAGCTATGACGGACGCGGGAACCTCGTCACTCAACTGATCGACGAGCAAGCCAGGACGGTCGGCCGCCTGAACATCGGGCGGGGCGCGACCGAGCTCAAACAGATCGTTCGGGTCCCTCATCCGGGCAACTATGTGCTCGACGTCAGAGCGATCGGATCGTGGTCCATCACGATTGAGCCCGGCGAAGGGCCATCGATTCCAACGCCGTTTGCCCCGAAGGCGCTGACAGGAACCGGCACGGCGCTGACAGACCGATTCGAGCTCGAGCAACGGCCCTACGTCTTTCGCATCACCTGGCGGGGAAGCCGGTCCTTCCGAATGTCCCTCGTCCAGGAGGACGGCAGATCGTCGAGCACCATTGCCACCGGCAAAGGAAGCGGGCAGATCAGCAAGACCGTGCGGGTGCCAAGACCGGGCCGGTATCTGTTTGATGTGCGGGGTGATGGCGATTGGAGCGTGAGCGTGGAGCTTCTGAGCGATTGACGGCGCTACTTGTCATGATGGTCATGGTCATGGCCGTTGGGCGCGTGGTCGTGCAGCGTGGAGACGCTGCCGTTGGCGGCCGGCGTGGGTGCAACCTCCGGCAACCAGCCGGCGCCGGGGCCGAGCAGCCGCATCCCGTTGGCCGTGACAAGCAGCGAGGAGCCCATGTCGGCCAGGACCGCCATCCAGAGCGTGACCCAGCCGGGGAAGGCCAGCGCCAGGAAGACCGCCTTCACCAGCAGGCTGATCGCGATGTTCTGGCGGATGATCCGGCGGGTCCGCCGGCTCAGCTCGACGACGTACGGGACCTTTGCCAGATCGTCGGCCAGCAGCGCGACGTCGGCGGTCTCCAGCGCCGTATCGCTGCCGGCCACCCCCATGGCGATCCCGACCGTCGCCGTCGCCAGCGCCGGCGCGTCGTTCACGCCGTCGCCGACCATCGCCACCGCGCCGTGATGGGCCATCAGCCCGCGGATCGCCGTGACCTTGTCCTCCGGCATCAGACCGGCCCGGTATTCGTCCACGCCCAGCTCCCCGGCGATGCGCCGGGCGGCCGTCGGGTTGTCGCCGGTCAGCAGGGCGATTCGCCTGACGCCGGCCCCCCGCAGGCGGGCGACGGCCTCGCGGCTGCCGGCCCGGACGTTGTCGGCGACGCCGACGACGCCGACGACCTCGCGCTGGTTGCCGACGAGCAGCGCCGTCTTGCCGGCGGCTTCCAACTGGGCGAGCGCCGGCAGCGCCGCTGCCAGCGGCAACGCCAGCTCCTCGAACATCCGCCGGCTGCCGACGTAGCACGTCTCGCCGTCACGGACGGCCCGGACCCCCTTGCCGGCGAGCGCCTGGAATCCGGTCGCCGGCCCGGCGGCGATCCCCTGTTGCCTGGCTGCTCGGCGCACCGAGGCGCCCAGCGGGTGCTCGGAGGCGTACTCGACGCTCGCAGCCGCCGCCAGCACGTCGGCGGCCGTGCGGGTGCCGAGGGGGATGACGTCGGTGACCTCCGGGCGGCCACGGGTGATCGTGCCGGTCTTGTCGAAGGCGATGGCCCGGATCCCCCCGATCGCCTCCAGGTAGGCGCCGCCCTTGATCAGGATGCCGTGGCGGGCCGCGTTGCCGATGGCGGCGACGATCGAGACCGGCGTCGAGATGACCAGCGCGCAGGGGCAGGAGACGACCAGGAGCACGAGCGCGCGGTAGAGCCAGGGCTCGATCGACGCGCTCAGGACGAGCGGTGGCACGAGCGCGAAGGCGACGGCCAGGCCGATGATGGCCGGCGTGTAGACGCGGGCGAAGCGGTCGATGAACTGCTGCGACGGCGCGCGCTGCGCCTGGGCCACCTCGATGAGGTGGACGATCCGGGCCAGCGTCGTGTCGCGGTAGGGTCGGGTGACGGCCACGTCGAGCGCGCCGAGGCCGTTGATCGTCCCGGCGAACACGTCGTCGCCGGGGCCCTTCTGGACCGGTAGCGATTCGCCGGTGATCGGTGCCTGGTTCACGGCCGAGCTGCCGGCGACCACCCGCCCATCGAGCCCGATCCGCTCGCCGGGGCGGACGACCATGACCGTGCCGACGGGCACGGCCTGAACGGGCACGGTCTCTTCGTGGTCGCCATGGCGGATGCATGCCTGGGCAGGCGCCAGATCCATGAGCGAGTGGATCGACCGGCGGGTGCGGTCCATGGTGTACGCTTCCAGCAGGTTCCCGAGCGAGAAGAGGAAGACGACAGTGCCGCCCTCGGCCCACTCGCCGATGACGGCGGCGCCGATGGCGGCGATGGTGATCAGCAGGTTGATGTCGAGGGTGCGCGCCCGCAGCGCAAAGACCCCGGCGCGGGCGATGAACGCGCCGCCGATGCCGATCGCCAGCGCGTAGAGAATGGTCGGCAGCGGCTCGGCGAATCCGAAGATCGACGCCGCGTAGCCGCCGAGCAAGCTGATGCCCGAGAGCGCCGTCAGGATGGCCTTCCGATCACGCTGCCAGCCGCGCACCTGCCCGCCGGGCGTGCCCGTCTGGCGGAGCGGCCGGGCGGCGTAGCCGGCATCCTCGACCGCCTGGACGAGGGCCGGCAGCGGCGCCTGGTGCGGGTCGTGGCGGACCGTCAGGCGGGCCGTCGCGAAGTTGACGTGGGCGTCGGCAACGCCGGGCACGGCGCCGACCATCCGCGCAATGGTCACCGCGCAATCGGCGCAGTGGAGGCCGCTCAGCGCCAGCTCGGTCGTCTCCGCCTCGGCGGTCTCGACGCCATAGCCAAGGTCGGCGATGGTGCTGAGAATCGCCTGTCGGCCGGTCCGCTCGCCCTCGTATTCGACGGCCAGTTGGCCGGTAGCCGCGTTGACGGATGCCCAGATGACGCCGGGCAGATGGCCGAGGGCGCGCTCGATGGTCGTCGCGCAGTCGGCGCAGTCCATGCCGGTCACCAGGAGGGTCTCGTGGCGATACCGGTGCGCCAGATCCATGCCCGTCTCGCGTGCGAGCGCCTCGACACGGGCTAGCGAGACGAGGTTCGGGTCGTAGGTCAGCGTGAGCGTCGAAAGCCGGTCGTCGACGGCAGCCTCGGCGACGCCGCGCTGCTGCCGCAGTTGCTCGGTCAACCGCTCGGCGCAGCGCGCGCATTCGCCGTTTTCGCCCAGGAGACAGGTGACGTCGAGAGTTTTCGTCTCCATCGTCAGCGCGCCTCCTCGACGTGGCGCAGCCCTTCGCCAAGCAGGTGGCGGACGTGGTGGTCGTCGAGGGCGTAGTAGACCCGCTTGCCGTCGCGGCGGCAGCGCACGATCCGGAGGTGGCGCAGCAGGCGGAGGTGGTGGGAGGTGGCCGACTGGCTCAACTGAAGCAGCGCCGAGAGGTCGCAGACGCAGAGCTCGGCGTGCCGGAGCGCATCGAGCAGCCGCAGCCGGGTGGCATCGGCGAGGGCGGCGAATATCTCGGCCAGCCGACCTGCATCCTCGGTCGAGATGAGCTGCTCGCCGGCCCGGGCCACGGCAAGCTCGTCGACCCAGTAGGTGTCGCAGTGGTCGTTCAGCGGCACGGTCACCGGAGTGTCACGATCCAACATATGAGCGATCCTTCATATGAACTACTCGCATGATACCCCGGTCGGGGGGCGCTGTCAACGACGTGGTGCGACGATGCCCTCCAGCGTATTGACGGGGAAGCCCTCCTGTGCTACAATACCGCCGTCGTGGAAAAGCCTTTCCATACCGTGGAAAATGAGCGAGAAGGACCGCCGGCGTCTGCACGGAGAGCGGATGGGGCCGTGCAGGCCGTGTTGCGCGCGCTGCGGGTCCTCGAAACGGTCGCCGAGGCGAAGCAGGGCGTGGCGCTGACCGAGCTGAGCAGGGCGGTTGGGCTTTCCGTAGCCACGACGCACCGGATGCTCGCAACGCTCGTCCAGGCCGGCTACGTCCGCCAGGATCCGGGCTCCGGGTACTACCTCCTCGGCAGCCAGTTCCTGCGCGTTGCCAGACAGTCGCTCGACCAGACGCTGCAGCTCCGCGCGCTCGCGAAGCCCTTTCTGCAGGAATTGGTGGCACGAACGGGTGAGACTGCGAACCTGCGGGTGCTGGACGGCGACGAGGCGATCGGCGTCGAGCAGATCCCCGGCAATCACATGGTTCGGGCGGTCACGCACCTGTACGAGCGAGCGCCGCTCCACTGCAGCGGCGTCGGCAAGAGCCTCCTGGCGTTCCAGGCCGACCAGCAGCGGGCCGTGCTCATGGCGCGTGTGCGTTTCCAGCGATTTACCGACCGGACCATCCAGGATCACGGTCGTCTGCGTGAGGAGATCGACCGGGTCCGCGTCAACGGATTTGCCGTCGACGACGAGGAGATGGAGCCCGGCACGCGGTGTGTGGCCGCGCCGGTGCTGGTATCGGATCAGGTCGTGGCGGCCATCAGCATCACCGGACCGATGACCCGCATCACCGACAGCCAGATCGAGCCGCTGTCGGTCGTCGTTCGGGACGTGGCGGCGCGCCTCGCTGCCGCCGTCGCCACGGTGATGCCCGAGCTGGCCTGGGTGCGCTGAAGCGATCCCATCGGCGGCAACGCCGGACCGGGAAAAGAGCGAGAGGGAGTCGTACATGAGCGAACCGATGGGTACCGTTGCGGTGGGGCAAACAGGGACGGCCGAGGTGACCGTCGAGGGGCGCTTCCTCACCTCATTCTGGGAGCGGTCGGACGTCGAGGTGCTGGCAACCCCGAGTCTCGTTCATCTGCTCGAACGAGCCGCGGCCGAGCTCGTGGATCCTCAGTTGGCCGATGGCTATACGACGGTCGGGCTCTCCGTCAGCGTCAAGCATCTGGCGGCGAGCCCGCCTGGCGCGGCGGTCACGGCCACCGCCCGCGTCACCGCGGTCGATGGACGGCGGATCGTGTTCGCCGTCGAGGCGAGGGATGCCCGCGAGAAAGTCGCCGAGGGAGAGCACGAGCGATTCGTCGTCAACCGCGAGCGATTCGTCCAGCGGCTGCGTGAGCGATTCGGAGCGCCGGCCTGATGATTGGGTTCGCGAGGTCCCCGATTCCGAGCAACACGCAGCCATACTACGACCCGGCGATCGAAGCGCTGCCGCGCCCGCAGCTCGAAGGCCTGCAGTTGCAGCGTCTTCAGGAACAGATCCAGAGGGTGTACGACCGCAGCGCGTTTCATCGCGAGCGGTTCGAGCACGCCAGCGTGACGCCCGAGGACGTCAGGCGCCTGGACGATCTCCGGCGGCTCCCCTTCGTCACCAAAGACGAGCTCCGTGACGAGCAGATGCATCACCCGCCGCTCGGCCGCCTGACGACCGCTGAGCCGGCCGAGCGGCGCGAGCTGCACCCGACGACGGGTACGACCGGCCGTCCGGTCAACGCCGTGTGGAGCGCGAGCGATCTGGAATACATGGTGGAGGTTGGCGCCCGTGCGTTCTGGGCCGTCGGCATCCGACCGGGCATGATCGTCCAGAATGCGCTCTCATACGGGCTCTGGGCCGGCGGTATCTCCGCCCAGTTGTTTGCCGAGCGGATCGGCGGCTTCGTCATCCCGGTCGGTGCCGCCGGCGGCACCGACCGGCAGGTCGCCTACCTCCTCGATCTCGGCCCGCACGTCCTGGTCGCGACGCCGTCGTTTGCGCTCTACCTGGCCGAGCGAGTTGCCGAGACCGCCCGTCGCGCCGACCTGCGGCTGGAGGTCGGCCTGTTTGGCGGCGAGCCGGGGACGGCCGTGCAATCCACTCGGCATGCCCTCGAGGAGGCCCTCGGGCTCAAGGCGTTCGACTACTACGGCGCGACCGAGATCGGGATGAGCCTCGCCTCGGAGTGCATTGAACAGGCGGGCATCCACTGGCCGGAAGACCATGTCCTCGTCGAAGTGATCGACCCCGCAACGAAGGAGCCAGTGCCGGCGGGCGATCCCGGCGTCATGGTGCTCACCCACCTGTCCCACACCGGCTTTCCTCTCGTCCGCTACTGGACCAACGATCTGATCCGCATTACGCCGGAGCCCTGCCGGTGCGGCCGAACGCTGGCGCGTTCACCTGGCGGGATCGTGGGTCGGGCCGACGATATGCTCATCTTCCGTGGCACCAACTTCTATCCGACTCAGGTTGAGAAGGTTGTTCGGAGCTTCGGCGAGCTGGGGCCGGAATACCGGATCGAGCTCTCCCACGATTCGGCGAAGCGGGTCGACCGCTGTGTCGTCCAGGTCGAGCCGCGCGCGGAGCGCGTCGAGGAGTCCGGTGAGCTCGCTCGCCGGATCCAGGAGGCGCTCCGGTCGGAGCTCCACTTCCGGCCCGACGTAGAGATCGTTCCCAGGAGCTCCCTGGAGCGGACGACGTTCAAGGCGAGGCGAGTCAAGGATACCCGGCAGGTTTTTGCGGGAGGGGCAGATGGTCCACGCTGAATCGACGCCGGCCGAGGCCGAGCTGCTCGACAGCCTCGACGGCGACGTCCTGACGATCACCTTCAATCGGCCGCAAAAGCTGAACGCCCTGACGGAGGGCATGTTCGCCGGCCTGTCGGCCATCCTGCGTCGCGTCGAGCAGATGGACGAGGTCCGCGCCGTCGTGATCACCGGAGCGGGACGCGCGTTCTCCTGTGGAGTGGACGTCGACATGGTGCGCGTGCTGCACGAGCGCGGGCGCGGCGCCGGGGCACGGGCCATCGTGCGCCGGTGGCAGGCGGTCTTCGAGCAGGTCGAGGACCTCGAGAAGCCGGTCATCGCGGCGCTCAACGGTGTGACGGTTGGCGGGGCGCTGGAGCTCGCCATGGCGTGCGACTTCCGCATCGCCGCTCCGGGTATCCGGCTGGGCCTGCCGGAGACGAAGCTCGGCGCATTCCCGGACGGCGGGGGCCAGCGTCTGGCGCGCCTGGTCGGCCTCGGGCGGGCGAAGGATCTCATCATGACGGGGCGACTGATCGACGCGGCGGAATCGGAGCGGATCGGGCTGGTCAGCCGGGTGGCGCCGGCGGACGGGTTCCAGGCTGCCGTCCAGGAGCTGATCGGCGAGCTCCGAGAGACGTCCCCGCTCGGCGTCGGGCTGGCCAAGCGCGCGCTCAATCGCGGCTTTGGCGCCGATCTGCGCACGGCGATGGAGCTCGAGCTCTTCGCGACGGGATCCCTCTATCCGACGGAAGACGTTCTTGAAGCGTACACGGCGTTCAAGGAAAGGCGAAAACCCATCTTTCGCGGGAGGTGAGCGGCCGAAGCGATGGCGAAACGTCCCGGAAACCGGCCTTCCGTTCGGTCCGGCCTCGTGGGTCAGAGCAGAGAGGGAAAGAGCATTGGGGGGGAAAGAGCATTGGGGGGAGATGCAATGAGCGGCAGCAAGGGGTCCCGGGTTTCTCGACGCACCTTCTTGAGGGTCACTGTAGCAGGGGTCTTCGCCGGCGGGGCAATGGCGACCGGGCTTATCGGCGCCTGTGCGCCCGCGCCGAGCACCACGAACATCCCGGGAGCGCGGCAGCAGAAGACGCAGGTCAAGGCCATGGCGTCCTGGCTGCCGCAGGGATCGAACCTGTTCCTCTTCGTGGCACGCGACAAGGGCTTCTGGCAGAGCCGCGGCCTGGAGGTTGCCGTCACGCGCGGGTTTGGCTCAGGGGATTCGAGCAAGCGGGCCGCCCTGGGGGAGCAGGACTTCGTCCAGGCGAGCATGAGCGCCCAGATCATCAACAACGGCAAGGGACTGGAGAGCATCGCCATCGCCATGCAGGTCTACAAGCTCCCGATGGGCATCTTCGTCCTCGACGATAGCCCGATCAAGACGCCGAAGGACCTGGAGGGCAAGACGATCGGCGCCACGCCGACGACCGGCGATTTCCAGCTCTGGCCGGCCTTCGTCCAGAAAACCGGCCTGGACGGCAACACCGTCAAGTTCCAGTTCCTCGGCGCCGCCGTCCGACACCCCAGCCTGATCGATCGCAAGATCGACGCGCTGAGCGGATATTCGGTCACCGAGATCCCGCCGCTGATGGCCCGCGGGATCAAGGTCCGCAGCCTGCTCTATGCAGATCACGGGCTGGAAATGTACGATCAGGGCATCCTGACACAGGCCAAGACGGTGAAGGAGCGGCCGGAGGTGGTGCAGGCCTTCGTCGACGGGGCATTGGAAGCGATCAAGTTTACCCACTTGAACCCGGCCGAAAGCGTCGACATTTTCATCAACGCCATCAAGGAGCTCCAGGAAAGCGAGAAGAACCGTGACGCCGTGGTGAGCGGGCTTGGTTTCACCAATGCGATGGGCCTCGATCCCATTCAGGTCGCGAGTGGGATGGGCTACATGGACGAGAAGACCGTCACCAGCACGATTGAGCTGGTCGGGAAGTACATGGGCCTCGACAAGCAGCTCCGCCCGAGCGACGTATTCACCAATCAGTTCATCGGCAAGGTGAAGCTGACGGAACAGGAGCTGGAGAAGGCGAAGTCGAATGTCGCCCAGTACCTCCAGTTCGTCCGCTCATAGGCCGGGAGGTATCTCCCGTCGCGTTGATGGGGGACGGCTTCGAGGCCCCAGGCCGGGTGAAATCCAATCATGAACGACAGTGTCCACGTGCGGGTCGAAGGTGTTCGCCATACCTATGGGCGCGGTCGCGGCGCCATCGAGGCGATTCGGGCGGCGTCGTTCGCCGCACGCTATGGCGAGTTCATCAGCCTGCTGGGGCCCAGCGGCTGCGGCAAGAGCTCGTTGCTCTTGATGGTCGGCGGGCTCATTCAGCCAACCGGGGGTCGGGTGAGCGTCGACGGGACCGTGGTGGCGGGCCCGCGCCGGGGTACGGGCATGGTCTTCCAGAGCCCGCTGTTGCTGCCGTGGCGCTCGGTGCTGGACAACGTTCTGCTCCCGATCGAGCTGCTCAAGCTGGACCGGCGGACCTTCCAGGACCGGGCCCGGCAACTGCTCGAGATGACCGGTCTGCGCGAGTTCGAGCGGCGACTGCCCCATGAGCTGTCGGGGGGGATGCAGCAGCGAGTCGCGATCTGCCGGGGGCTCGTCCAGGAGCCGAACCTCCTGCTTATGGATGAGCCGTTCAGCGCCCTGGACGCGATGACCCGAGATGAGATGAACCGCGAGCTGCTCCGGATCTGGGAGCAGCAACGGGTAACCGTCCTGTTTGTGACCCACAGCATCCGGGAGGCCGTCTACCTGTCGGACCGGGTCCTCGTCATGACCCAGCGGCCGAGCGTCATCCGCGACGACATCCGGATCGATCTGCCGCGGCCCCGCAACATCGAGATCGAGGAGTCGGCGGAGTTCAACCGCTACTGCGCGATCCTTCGCCGGCTCATCGAGCACAGTCACCACAATGGTCCCGCGCTGACCGACGAGACAGTGCTCCTGGGCTCGGCGAAGTAGGTGGAGGATAGGATGGAATCGGATGCCATACTCGGCCCGAGCGCAGCGGCCCCGGGGGCGAGAATCTGGCGGTCGACCATCCTCCGCGTCCGGCAGCGCGGCCTGGACGTGGTCTGGCCGGTCGCCGTCGGCGCGCTGGTCATCACCCTGTGGGAGTGGGGAGTCCGGGCGTTTGGCGTCCGAGAGGTGCTCCTGCCCAGCCCACTGGTCATCGCAACGACAGCCGTCCAGAAGCGAGATCTGCTCCTTCAGCACACCTGGCCGACGGTCTCCTTGACGATCGGCGGCTTCGTCCTGGCGGTGGTCATCGGCGTCTCCCTGGGTGTCCTGTTCAGCTACTCCCGGTTCTTCCGGATCGGCGTGTACCCCTATGTGGTGATGCTGCAGATCATCCCGAAGATCGCCCTGGCGCCGCTCTTCGTCATCTGGTTCGGGTTGAGCGACACGTCCCGCCTGGCCATCGCTTTCTTCATCTCGTTCTTCCCGGTGGTGGTGAATACGGCCACCGGCCTGAACGGCGTTGACCCCGACCTCGTCCGGATGGGGCGGGCGTTCTCGGGGTCCAAGCAGGACATCTTCCTGAAGATTCGCTTCCCGCATGCGCTGCCGTACATCTTTGCCGGGATGAAGGTGGCGATGACGCTGTCCATCATCGGCATCATCGTCGCGGAGTTCGTCACGGCTCAGCAGGGTCTCGGCTACCTGATCATCTTTGCCACGGCGCTGGTGGATACGCCCATGGTCATGGCTTCCATCGCGGTTCTGAGTGTGGCGGGGCTTGCCCTGTACGGGATCGTGAGCCTGGCGGAGGGATTGGTGCTGTACTGGAAGGCCCGCAACTGAGAGGGAGACCGAGACAATGACCGTTGCAGGCGCAGCCGCCGGCCAGCCATCGGCGTCCGATGGAGCGATAGCCGAGGTCCTGACCGGCGGACAGGCCGTCGTCCGCGCCCTGGTTGCCCACGCCGTCGACACCGTCTTCGGGATTCCGGCCGGCCATAGCCTGGACATCTACGATGCGCTGGCGTCGGAGGCCCGGATTCGGCACATTCTGCCGCGCCACGAGCAGGGAGCCGGTTTCATGGCGGACGGGTATGCCCGTGTCGGCGGGCGCACCGGGGTCGCCCTGCTCGTCGGCGGGCCAGGGGCGACCAACGCCATGACGGCGCTGGGTGAGGCCTACGCCGATTCGTCCCCGGTGTTGGCCGTGACCAGCCAGATTCCCAGTGCGCTGATCGGGCAGGAGCGGGGGGTCATCCACGAGCTGAAGAACCATCTGGCGGCGCTGAGCTCCGTTACCGCCTGGAACCGTCAGGCCGGGCGGGTCGAGGAGATCCCCGGCCTGATCGCCCGGGCGATCGCCTGGCATCAGACGCAGCGCCCGCGGCCGATTCACGTCGAGATACCGGTCGACGTCCTTTCAGCATCCGGCACCGTTCCCTCGTGCCGGCCGTTCGCCCTCACCAGGGCACAGCCCGACGTGGCTTCCCTCGAGCGAGCGGTGGCACGCATCCGCCGTGGCTCTCGCCCGGTGATCTACGCCGGTGGCGGCGTCAACCGTGCCGGAGCTGCTTCGGAGCTGACCGCGCTCGCCGAGCGACTGGGGGCGCCGGTGCTGACGACCGCCCTGGGGAAAGGATCTCTCCGGGAGGACCATCCCCTGTATCTGGCGACCCTCTCGTTGTGGAGTCCCTGGGCTCTCCACGGCCCGATAGCCGAGATCGTCGCCTCGGCAGATCCCCTGATCGTCGTGGGCGGGCGGTTCTCGTCGGCATCCACCTGTGACTGGCAGATGCCGGTGCCGCGGGGCGTCGTTCACATCGACGTCGACCCGGCGGAGATCAATAGAAACTACCCGTGTGAGGTTGCCGTCATCGGCGATGCGAAAGACGTGCTGGGCGAGCTGCTGGCGCTCCTCCCGGCGGCCTCGCGGGAGAGCTGTTTCACCCCGTCGCAGCTCGATCGTGCCCGCGCTTTCGTCGCCGAGCACGCCCGCTCTCGACTTGGCTGGGGAGCCGATCTTCTTGCCGACGTCCGATCGGTGCTTGGCGACCAGACCATCCTGATGGGCGATAGTCTGATCGGGCTCTGGGCCGCTGCTGCGTGGCGGACGAACCAGCCTCGATCCTACCATTTCCCGATGCATTTCAATACCCTGGGGTTTGCCCTGCCGGCGGCGATCGGCGCCAAGCTGGCCGCGCCGGGCTCTTCGGTGGTGGCGCTGGCGGGCGACGGCGCTTTCATGTTCACTATGGCGGAGCTCTCGACGGCGGTGCAGCATCGCGTGCCCGTCCTGGCGATCGTCTGCAATGACCGTGGCTTCTCGTCGATTCGGCGCCAGCAAGAGGCCCGATTCGCGGGCCGCACCTATGCAGCAGACCTCGAGACACCGGATTTCGCCCGGCTTGCCGAAGCGATGGGCGCGGCCGGTTTTCGCGTGGCCGGTCCCAACGACTTCGCCAGGTGCCTGGATGCCGCCGCGCGGTGCGGCGGGCCAGCGGTCGTCGAAGTCCCGCTCTCCGTGCAGGCGCCGTGGGCGTGACGCAGAAGACCGTCGCGACGACGAGCGCCGTCTTCCCTGCGCCGCTCGACCTGCTCGAGCGGCACCTGGGCGCCTTTGGCCCGGTGGTTCCCTATGACATGGAGCACCGCCCATTCACGCCCGGCGAGGCGGACGCCTTCCTCGCCGTCGCCCACGACGCCACGGCGATCTACCTCCAGCCGGGCTTCATCACGGCCGAGATCATCCGGGGGATGCCGCGCCTGCGGATCGTCGCCGTCCACGGCGTCGGCGTCGAATATGTCGACCTCGCCGCCGCCCGCGCGGCCGGCGTCTGGGTGACGAACGCGCCGGGCGGCAGCGCCAACGCCGTCGCCGAGCACGCCGTCGGGCTCATGCTCGCGATAGCCCGCGGCATCGCCCGCGCCGACGCGGCGCTCCGGGCGACGGGCGATTGGGAGCGGAGCCGCGTGCGGGGCTTCGATCTGCGGGGAAAGACGCTGGGCCTGGTCGGCTTCGGCCACATCGCCCAGCGGGTCGCCACGATAGCCCGCGGGTTCGGCATAGCGGTGCTCGCCTGGGGGCGCCACGTCGAGGAGCGAGCGCCGGTGTTCGGCGCAAGGCCCGCCGCGCTCGACGACCTGCTCGCCGCCGCCGACGTCGTCTCGATCCACCTGCCGGGGACGGCCGAGACCGCCGGGCTGATCGGCG
>JACQGW010000106.1 GCA_016199325.1 Chloroflexota bacterium | reverse complement strand
GGCCGTCGAGTTCAACTACATGCGCTACCTCGACAAGAACCACCCCTACTACGACGAGAACGCCATCTACCGGACGTCGATCCTGCCGGGGGTGAAGTCGGTCAAGGCCAAGGACGAGTTCACCGTCGAGATCGTCCGGGAGAAGCCGATGGCATCGTTCATCGCCGGTCTTGCCGCCGCCTACGGTGGCATCTTGAGCCCGGCCGCCATCAAGAAGTACGGCGTCAAGGACGTCGGCCGGAACCCGGTCGGCACCGGCCCCTTCGTCTTCGAGAAGGTCGAGAAGGGTGTCCAGGCGTCGATGACGGCGTTCGACGGCTACTGGGGCGGCCGGCCGGCACTCGACCGGGTCGTCGTCCGACAGATCGCCGAGGAGCAGGCGATGACGGCCAGCCTCCTCTCCGGTGAGGTCGATATTACGACCTTCGTCGACTTCAAGGACCTCGAGATGTTCCGAAAGAACGCGAACCTGAAGGTCCAGGTCGTGCCGGCGGTCTCGACCGGCTACATCGGCGTCAACCAGAAGAACGACGCGATGAAGGACGTTCGAGTCCGCAAGGCGATGGCCCACGCCGTCAACAAGCAGAAGATCATCGACGTCGTCTTCTACGGCGAGGCCGACATCGGGGCCGGACTGGTCTCGATGCCGCAGTGGGCGTTCGCTCCGCAGCTCAAAGACTACTACAAGTTCGACATCCAGAAGGCGAAGGACCTCCTGAAGGAGGCCGGCGGTGGGGTCGAGTTCCTGCTCTACACCCAGAGCTCGGGCTTCTGGCCGCGCATGGCCGAGCTGATGCAGGCGGACTTCAACGCCGCCGGCTTCAAAGCGACCATCGAGAAGATGGACACCTCGAAGTTCTACACGTTCGTGACCGAGGGCAAGCACGGCATGTTCATCGGCGACGCCACCCAGAACTCGCCCGATCCCGACGAGCTCCTCTGGATCTTCTTCGGCTGCGACAACCCGCGCGCCAAGCGCTGGGGTCACTGCGATCCGAAGTTCGACGAGATGATCGTGCAGCAGTCGCTCCTCCAGGATCAGGAGAAGCGCAAGCAGATGATGTGGGACATGCAGAAGATGATCCTCGACGACGTCAACATCATCTCGAACTACTACAACCGCTTCGCGAACGTCATGAACAAGCGGGTCGAGGGCTACGTCCCAATGTCGAACCGCTACATGCACTATGAGAAGACGTACGTGACGAAGAAGTAGTGGAACCGGGTTTGGGGGTTCAGGGTTCAAGCGGGCGGGGGCTCGTCCCCCGCCCGTTTCGCCGAAGTTGACGAGGAGCGGGCGGACGAGTTCTCGCGCAGTGTTCGGATCCCAGCGTAGCGGTCAACAGTCGGGCAGCCTGTCGGGCCGGCGGATCGGGAGTGCTCGCCGCGACGGGAGACCGTTCGTCTTCCCAGGGGTAACTGATCGCCGGAGTCCAGTTGGGGCGGGGTGCGGGGTGCAGTGACCTTGCGCACGTGACCCAACGAAGTTCTTTCCGTCCAGAGATGCCAGGGCAGGTTCCCAGGCTTGCCGAACGGTCCTGGGGATTGAAAGCAAAGAAAGTAAAGAAACGAGCACATCCCACTACAGGGGGGGCGCTGATGAGCGGTGTTCCGAATGTTGCCGCGCCGGTGACCAGGTCGGCCATCCCGACGGCGGCAAGTCGATCCTTTGGCCAGCGGCTGCGGATTTTCCTCCGCGGGCTCTCGCGGAACCCCTCCGCACTCGTCGGAGGCATCGTGTTCCTGGCCATTGCGTTGAGCGGTATCTTCGCGTCGGTGATTTCGCCGTACGATCCGATTGCCCAGAACACCGCGATCCGCTTGCAGGACGCGTCGCCCGCGCATCTGCTCGGCACCGATCACTTCGGGCGAGACATCTTCACGCGCATCCTCTTCGGCTCACAGACGATCCTGCTCGTCGCCATCGTGTCCATCGCCTTTTCGCTGACCGTTGGGACCACTCTGGGCATCATTGCCGGCTACCATGGCGGCCGGCTGGAGACCTGGATCATGCGGACCATGGACGTCATGCTCTCGTTCCCGCTGGTCCTGCTGGCCATCATCATCGTCGTCGTCCTCGGCCCCGGCGTGATCAACCTCATCCTCGCAATCGGCATCTCGCAGGTCCCGCTCTTCACGCGCCTCTCCCGTTCGCTGGCGCTCTCCGTCCGGGCGCGGGACTTCGTCCTGGCGGCGATCTGCCTGGGCGCCAGCTCCGCCCGCATTCTCGGCCAGCATATCTTCCCGAACATCATCGCCCCCCTCGTCGTTCAGGCGACGACGACCATGGCGCTGGCGATCCTGAATGCCACGGCGCTGAACTTCCTCGGCTTCGGCATCCAGCCGCCGTCGCCAGACTGGGGAGCCATGGTCTCTGACTTCCGGCGCTTCGTCTTCGACCGTCCCCATCTGCCGCTCTATCCCGGCGTCGCCATCGCCGTCACCGTGCTCTGCCTCAACCTCCTGGGCGATGGCTTGATCGACCTGGTCGATCCCACCGCCCGGAAGAATCTCGCCTGAGGAGCCGAGCGTGACCCGATACATTGCCAACCGACTGCTTCAGTTGCCGCTCTTGCTGCTGGTCGTCTCGGCGCTCGTCTTCACTATTCTCCGCCTGGGACCGGGCAGCCCGGTCGACCTCGCCACCGAGGCCGCCCGGGACCCGAAGGAGATCGAGCGGATCCGGCATGAATGGGGACTGGACCTGCCCATCCACATCCAGTACATCAACTACATGTCCGGCGTCGTGCGGGGCGACTTCGGCCGCTCGTTCTTCAGCAACACCCCGGTATCCAACGTCGTCGCCGAGCGCTTTCCGGCGACGCTGGAGCTGGCGATTCTCGGCATGATCCTCGGGAGCCTCTTCGGCATCTCGATGGGGATCCTCTCCGCGGTCAAGGAGAACACCGTCGTCGATACGCTGGCCCGGGCCATCGCGCTCACCGGCATCTCGATGCCGACGTTCTGGCTCGGCCTGATGTTCATCGGCCTCTTCGCGGTCAACCTGGCCTGGCTGCCGGTCGGCGGCCGCTTCGACGCGCGCACGCCCATCGAGACCGTCACCCGCTTCTACGTCGTCGACGGCCTGCTGGCCGGCGACCTGGCGGCCGTTCGGACGGCCCTCGCCCACATGATCATGCCGGCCTCGGTCCTCGCGCTCTTCATCGCCGGGTTCATCGCCCGGATCACCCGGGCCATGGTCCTGGAGGCGCTCCGGCAGGACTATATCCGGACGGCCCGGGCCAAGGGGCTCCGCGAGCGCCTCGTGGTCATCCGCCACGGCCTGCGCAACGCGCTCCTGCCCATCGTCACCATCATGGGCCTCCAGTTCGGCAACCTGCTCGGCGGTGCCGCCGTGACTGAGACGGTCTTCTCCTGGCCCGGACTCGGCAAGCTGATGGTCGACGCCATCAACCTCCACGACTTCCCCCAGGTCCAGGCGAGCATTCTGCTGCTGGCGACGACGTACGTGGTCGTCAATCTGATCGTGGACGTCCTCTACGTGTTCATCGATCCGCGTATTCGCTACGGCACCGATTGATGAACCCCGACCACAAGCAGGAGGAATGATGTGATCGTGGCATCTCCATCGGCCATGAGCGCCACCGACCGGCACGTGTCCCGGCGCCGTTTCCTGGCGGCGCTCGGCACCATCGGCATGAGCGCCGGCCTTGCCTCGCTCGCCGGCTGCGCGCCGGCTGCGCAGCCGGCGCCGGCAGCGCCCGCCGCTCAGCCGACGAGCAAGCCGGCTACGCAACCGACCGCAGCCCCGGCTGTCCAGCCGACGAAGGCGCCCGCTGCCCAGGCGACGGCGGCTCCGGCCGCCACGAGCAAACCGGCCACCCAGGGTGGCACGCTCGTCGTCGCGGGCGAGGCGGTGGGCGATAACTACGTGCCGCCGGTCAGCTTCCAGGGCTGGGCAGGCGTCTGGGTCCTGAACAACGTCTACGACGGGCTCTACACCTTCCGGGACTTCAAGACGCTGATGCCCGCGCTGGCCACCGGCCACACCGTCTCCAAGGATGGCCTCACCTACACCTTCCAGCTCCGCAAGGACGTCAAGTTCCACGACGGCACGCCCTTCAACGCCGAGGCCGTCGAGTTCAACTACATGCGCTACCTCGACAAGAGCCACCCGTTCTACGACGAGAACGCCATCGGCCGGACGGCGCTCCTGCCGGGCGTCAAGTCGGTCAAGGCGAAGGACGAGCTCACCGTCGAGATCGTGCGGGACAAGCCGATGTCGGCCTTCATCGCGGCCCTGGCGGGCTATCAGGGCGGCATCATGAGCCCGACGGCCGTGAAGAAAGCCGGCGTGAAGGATGCCGGCCGCAACCCGGTGGGCACCGGCCCCTTCGCCTTCGAGAAGGCCGAGAAGGGCGTCCAGGCATCGATGAAAGCGAACGAGGAGTACTGGGGCGGCCGGCCGCCGCTCGACCGGATCGTGGTCCGGGCCATCGCCGACGAACAGGCGATGACGGCCAGCCTTCTCTCCGGCGAGGTCGACCTGACGCCCTTCATCGACTTCAAGGACCTCGAATCGTTCCGGAAGAATGCCAACCTGAAGGTGCAGGTCGTCCCCGCGGCGTCTACCGGCTACATGGGCATGAACCTCCGCCATGAGACGATGAAGGACGTGCGCGTGCGCCGGGCGCTGGCCCACGCCATCAACAAGCAGAAGATCATCGACGTGGTCTTCTACGGCGAGGCCGACATCGCGGCCGGCCTCGTTCCCCTACCGATGTGGGCCTATGCGCCCCAGTTCAAGGACTACTACAAGTACGATCCCCAGAAGGCGAAGGACCTCCTAAAGGAAGCAGGCGTGACGCCTGAGTTTGTCTTGCACACCCAGAGCTCGGGCTTCTGGCCTCGGATGGCCGAGCTGATGCAGGCGGACTTCAACGCGGCCGGCGCCAAGGTGACGATCGAGAAGATGGACTCGGGGAAGTTCTACGGGTTCGTCACCGAGGGCAAGCACGCCATGTTCATTGGCGATGGCACGCCCGGCACCCCGGATCCGGAGGACCAGTTCTGGCAGCACCACGGCTGCGACAACCCGCGGCACAATCGCTGGGGCTGGTGCGACGCCAAGTTCGAGGAGATGCGGGCGACCCAGTCGGCCGAGCAGGACCAGGAGAAGCGCAAGCAGATCCTGACGGAGATGCAGAAGGTCCTGCTGGACAATGTCGTCCACCAGCCGAACTACTACAACCGGTTCGCCACCGTCATGAACAAGCGCGTCGAGGGCTACTCGCCGCTGCCGATCCGCTCGTCGCACTTCGAGAAGACCTCCGTAACGAAGAAGTAGAGGATAGGTGCAGGCTCGGGTCGATCCGGTCACCTTCGAGCTCATCAAGAACGGCCTGACGCTGCTCTGCGACGAGATGGCGCTGACGATGGCGCGCGCCGCCTATTCGCCTGTCGTCCGGGAGCAGTTGGATTTCACGACCGCGCTCCTGACGCCGGAGGGCGAAGTCATGGCCCAGGGCCGTTCGAGCCCGCTCCACCTCGGCTCGATGATGGCGGCGCTGGCCGGCGTCCGGGGCAAGTTCGGCGACGGCGCGGATCCCGAGGACATCTTCATCGTCAACGATCCGTACGAGGGCGGCAGCCACCTGCCCGACCTGTTCATTCTCAAGCCGATCTTCGTGGACGGGGCGCTGGCCGCCTGGGTCGGCGCCGAGGCGCACATGAGCGACGTGGGCGGCCGGGTGCCGGGGTCCAACGCCGCCGACTCGACGGAGATCTATCAGGAAGGGCTTCGGATTCCACCGAGCCACCTTGCCAGGCGCGGCGTGCCCAACCGGACGCTCTGGGACATCATCGAGAAGAACGTTCGGCAGCCCCACCGCGTCGTCGGCGACATTCGGGCCATCCTCGCCGCCATCGCCGTCGGCGAGCGTGGCTTCCTGGAGTACGTTCGGCGATACGGCTACGCCCGGCTTCGCGTCTACGTCGGCGAGATCATGGGCTACACGGAGCGCATGGCGCGAGCGGAGATCGCGAGCTGGCCGGATGGCGAATACACGTTCGCCGACGCGATCGACGACGATGGGCTCGACCCCGGTCCGATCCCCATCCATCTCAAAGTGACCGTCAAAGGGGACGAGCTGGAGCTGGACTTCACCGGCACGGCGCCCCAGGTGCGGGCCGCCATCAACACGCCGGAGACGTTCACGAAAGCCGCCTCCTACCTCGCAGTACGGGCGGCCATGCCCCCCCACCTCCCGTACAACTCCGGCTTCACACGGGCCATTCGCGTGCTCGTTCCCCCTGGAACGGTGCTCAACCCCCTGCCGCCGGCTGCCGTCTCCGCCCGCGCGCTGCCGGCCCTCCGAACCGTCAACGCCGTCGTGGGGGCGCTGGCGCAGATCGTCCCTCACCGGATGATGGCCGGCGATGAGGGCGGCAACGCGTTGATCACCTTCGCCGGCCAGGATGCCGGGGGGGGCCACTGGCTCCTCACCGACGTTCATCTCGGCGCGTGGGGCGGTCGCCAGGACAGGGACGGGGTCGACGGGATCTGCGGCGTCGTCGCCAGCGTTGCCAACACGCCGTGCGAGGTGATCGAGCAGGACTACCCCTTGCGCGTGCGGCGGTACGGCTTCGTCCAGAACGCCTGTGGCGCCGGCAGGTTCCGTGGCGGGCTCAGCGTGGTGCGCGAGTACGAGGCGCTCGCCGACGGGACGATGCTTCAGGTCCGATCTGACCGTGTGCTCACGAGGCCCTATGGCCTCTTTGGCGGCAGGGCCGGGACGCTGACGACGAACGTTCTCAACTCCGAGCAGGGCCGGCGAGAGCTGCCGTCCAAGTTCCTGATCTGGCTGAAGGCCGGCGACGTCTACCGGAGCCAGCTCGCCGGCCCAGGCGGCTGGGGCGACCCGCTGGAGCGAGACCCGGCGGCCGTCCACCGCGACGTCCGCGACGAGAAGATCAGCGCCGCCTTCGCTGCCCGCGAGCACGGCGTCGTCCTCGACCCGGACACCGGCGCGGTTGACATCGAGGCGACGAATCGCATGAGGTGTCCGGCGACGGGCAGCCGGTGCTCTGGCAGCGCCATGTAGAGGGAGGAGAGATCGAGCAAAGACAAGCACCGCATCGAGAACACCGAGTAGAACCAACCGCAGAGACGCAGAGAACGAGGTTTGGGGGTGCGTCGATGCCTCTCGAACCAGAAACCAGAAACCAACAACCAGAAACTCAACCCGACAGCTCAAGAGGAAGGAACGTGACAACACAGGATCGAGAGACATCCAGCGCGATGCCCACGCGATTGTCCAGGCGCCATCTGCTCGCCGCGGTCAGCCTGCTTGGGATGAGCAGCGGCCTCGCCGCGCTCGCCGCCTGCGCGCCGAGCGCGCCCGCGCCCGCGGCTCAGCCAACCAGGGCACCCGCGCCCGCAGCCCAGGCGACCGCCGCACCGGCCGCGCAGCCGACCAAGGCACCCGCGCCCGCAGCCCAGGCGACGGCGGCGCCGGTCACGACGAGCAAGCCGGCGACCCAGGGCGGCACCCTCGTCGTCGCCGGCGAGGCCATCGGCGACAATTTCGTGCCGATGGTCGGCTTCCAGGGCTGGGCCCATTCGTGGCTGTACGGCAACATGTTCGAGGGCCTGTACACCTTCCGGGACATGAAGACGCCGGTGCCGGCGCTGGCGACGGGCCACACCGTCTCCGCCGACGGCCTCACCTACACCTTCCAGCTCCGCAAGGGCGTCAAGTTCCACGACGGCACGCCGTTCACCGCCGAGGCGGTCGAGCTCAACTACATGCGCTACCTCGACAAGAACCACCCCCACCACGAGCCGAACGCCATCTCCCGCACGTCGGTGCTGCCGGGCGTGAAGTCCGTCAAGGCGAAGGACGACTTCACGGTCGAGATCGTCCGCGACAAGCCGATGGCCGCGTTCATCGCCGCGCTCGCCGCGCCGACCGCCGGCATCATGAGCCCGGCCTCCATCAAGAAGCACGGCGCCAAGGACGTGGGGCGCAACCCGGTCGGGACCGGCCCCTTTGTGTTCGAGAAGGCCGAGAAGGGCAACCAGGGGTCCATCAAGGCGTTCGACGACTACTGGGGCGGCCGGCCGCCGCTCGACCGGATCGTCGTCCGCGTCATCCCGGACGAGCAGGCGATGACCGCCAGCCTGATCTCCGACGAGGTCGACATGTCGCCGTTCATCGACTTCAAGGACCTGGAGATGTTCCGGAAGAACGCCAACCTGAAGGTCCAGACGGTGCCGGCGGCGTCGACCGGCTACATGGGGGTCAACAAGCTGAACGACACCGTGAAGGACGTGCGGCTCCGGCGGGCTATCGCCCACGCCGTCAACAAGCAGAAGATCATCGACGTCGTCTTCTACGGCGAGGCCGATCTGGGCGCCGGGATCATCTCGATCCCGATGTGGGCGCACGCGCCGCAGTTCAAGGACTACTACAAGTACGATCCGCAGAAGGCGAAGGACCTGGTGAAGGAGGCCGGCGGCGCGCCCGATCTGGTGGTCTACACCCAGAGCACCGGCTTCTGGCCGCGGATGGCCGAGCTGGTCCAGGCCGACTTCAGCGCCGTCGGGTTCAAGACCTCTATCGAGAAGGTCGACTCGTCGAAGTTCTACCAGTTCGTCAGCGACGGCAAGCAGCAGTTGTTCCTGGCCGACGGCACCTACAGCTCGCCCGATCCAGAGGAGCTGATGTGGATCTTCTTCGGCTGCGAGAACCCGCGCCACAAGCGGTGGGGCTACTGCGACCCGAAGTTCGACGAGCTGATGGCCAAGCAGGCGGCCGATCCGGACCAGGAGAAGCGCAAGCAGACCCTCTTCGAGATGCAAAAGATGCTGATGGACGAGGCCGTGCAGCCCGTCAACTACTACAACCGGTTCGCGACGGTCTCGAACAAGCGCGTCGAGGGCTACAACCCGATGCCTGTTCGGCTCATGTTCCTTGAGAAGACCTACGTGACCAGGAAGTAGCGAGGACTCCTGTCATTCCGAGCCGCAGCGAGGACTCCTGTCATTCCGAGCCGCAGCGAGGAATCTCCCCGGTGGGTGCGGGACAACCGGGCGCCGTGCGCGGGGCCGCAGGGAGCGTGGGCTTCAGCTTCACCGGTCGCCCGGACTGGCCCGGGGGTGATCTCTGGCGGACGAGGAGATTCCTCGCTGCGGCTCGGAATGACCGTGACGCGCCGGCCCGCCTTCCCGCTCGTGAGATGGGCGTCATGGTGCGCGTCGCCCAACTACTTGGGTCACATGTCCCCCGTGGTCGCCCCCGTCTCGCGGTATCCGATCGATTCGTCAACCTGCATGACGGCGGGCCTGGGGTCCCGTCCCCGGGGCCCGCGGTCATCCGGACCTGGAGTGGAGGTCGACTGGGACGCCATGCGGGCGGCCATCGTATTCCGGCTGGATTCACGGTAAGGAGGAACACCCTTGGACTCTTCCCTGCTGATAACCGCTGCCCAGCTCATCGACGGTACGGGCGCGCCACCCGTCGCCAACGCGGCGGTGCTCGTGGAGGGAGAGCGCATACGCGCCGTGGGATCGCGGGACCAGGTGGGGACGCCCGCGGGCGCCCGCGTGGTGGATCTGGGCCAGCGGACCCTGCTGCCGGGCCTGATCGACTGCCACGCGCACATGTCCTTCACGTTCCCCGGTGACAATCCGGTTGGCGCCCCCGACCCGCCCGAGGTGCTGGCGCTCCGCGCCGCCCGCAACGCCCGGCTCTGTCTCCGTGCGGGAGTGACGACGGCTCGGGTCGTCGGCGAGCCGGGCTTTGTCGACGTCGCCTACAAGCAGGCCAGTGAAAGCGGCCTCCTGGAAGGGCCGCGCCTGCGGATCGCGACCCGGCCGCTTGTAAGCGCCGCCTTCGACATCATCATCTCCGACGTGCGGGTGACGGGGACCGACGCCATCCGGAAGGTGATCCAGGAGAACATCCGCCGGGGGGCCGACCTCATCAAGTCCTACGCCACCGGCACGAGCACGGCCCGAGAGTTCTACCCGTACTTCACCCAGGCCGAGGCCGAGGCCACCGTCGAGGAAGCCCACCGCTTCGGGCGGAAGGTTGCCGTCCACTGCCACGGCGGACCAGGCCTCGGCTCCTTCGTCCGGGCCGGGGTGGACAGCGTGGAGCACGCGCTCTGGGCCACAGGGGAGGACGTCGCGCTGATGGCCGAGCGGGGCACCTTCGTCGTCCCCACCGCCGGCTTCTGGCTCTCGCAGGATCCCAGCAAGGTCAATCCAGCGATGGCCCGAGCCATTCGCCAGGCCGGGAATACCATCGCGCTGGCGAAGAAGCACGGCGTCCGGATCTGCGCCGGCTCCGACGGCGGCCACGGCCGCCTGGCCTTCGAGATCGAGTGCCTGGTCAAGTGGGGGCTGACGGAGATGGAGGCCATCGTGGCGGCCACCGGACGAGCGGCCGAGCTACTGGGCTGGGACGAGGTCGGCACCCTCCAGGCCGGCCGGTTCGCCGATCTCGTGGCGGTGGACGGCAACCCGCTGGCCGACATCCGCGCGCTGTGGCGGGTCGATTGGGTGGCGAAGGGAGGGAACGTCGTTCGCGCCAGACCGGAGCTGCTGGTCGAACGGCCGGCGGTACCCGCCTAGAGCAAGACCGAGAGACAACGAACTGCCAAGGCGCCAAGATCGCCAAGGAAGACGCCAGGAGTGTCGGGTGATCGTTGGCGCACCGGGAGAGAAGAGATGTTCAAGCCCTACGCCGAGACGCGACCCATCGACGTGATCCCCGGCATCACTCGGCGCACGTTGCAGTACGGCGAGAAAATGGTGGTGATCGAGGTCACCGTCGAGGAGAACGTGACCATGCCGTGGCACTCCCACCCCTACGAGGAGATCGGAACCCTCGTCAGCGGCCATTTCCAGGTCGGGATAGACGACCGGCAGCATGAGGCGAAGCAGCCTGGCGATACGTGGCTCCTGCCCGCCGGCATCCGCCACTCGGCCACCGCCCTCTCCCGGACCGTCCTGATCGCGGCCTTCTCCCCGCCCCGAGAGGACTACAAGGATTGAGTGAGATTGGCCGGCCCCTCCAATGTCCAATGTCATGCTGAGCCGCAGCGAAGCATCTCCCGGATGTTGCCGGTTCAGGCCGGGAGATGCTTCGCTGCGGCTCAGCATGGCAGGAGTTCCCTGAAAAAAGCCACATCGCGCGTGGCCGACTCGCGGAAAGATCCGGGGAATCGGTGCGTGAACCGCGCAAAGCAGCCTTTCTTCAGTGGGCTCATGACAGACGGGGATCGCCAGGATCGGCGAGTGGTTTGCCGGACGCACCACTGAGCATGCTTCCCATCATTGTGTTGGCGTTGCCGGAAAGCTATAATGCGTTCGTGCTGGACCCGCCGGGAGGCCACGCCTGCACCTCATGGAGCACGAGGATGCCGGCTCCAGCACGGGACGAGGTAGGCCGACAAGGGCAGCCGATTGCCGCGGGCGATGGGTGACCGCCAGCGATTGGTCATGACCGGTCGATCACGATTACGGAGGAGAGAGTACGTGACAGCAGAGGTTCGAGATCCGTTCCGCGTCGTCCCCGGACAGATGTCCAGACGACGTCTGCTGGCGGCAGCCGGCGTCGTGGGGATGAGCGCCAGCCTGGCCGCCCTTTTCGCCTGCGCGCCCAGCGCCCCAGCCCCCGCCGCCCAGCCGACGACGGCGCCCGCTCCCGCCGCGCAAGCGACGAAGCCGGCTGCTCAGGCCACCACCGCGCCAGCGGCGGCGAGCAAGCCCGCCAACCAGGGTGGCACGCTCGTCGTCGGCGGCGAGGCCATCGGCGACAACTACGTGCCGGTGGTCAGCTTCCAGGGTTGGGCGGGCACCTGGCCCCTCAACAACGTCTTCAATGGGCTCTACACCTTCCGGGACTTCAAGACGCTCACTCCCGAGCTGGCGACCGGCCACACCGTCTCGCCCGACGGCCTCGTGTACACGTTCCCGCTCCGCAAGGGCGTCAAGTTCCACGACGGCACCCCGTTCAACGCCGAAGCCGTCGAGTTCAACTACATGCGCTACATCGACAAGAACCATCCCTACTACGACGCCAACGCCGTCGGCCGGACCTCGCTCCTGCCGGACGTCAAATCGGTCAAGGCGAAGGACGAGTACACCGTCGAGATCGTCCGCGAGAAGCCGATGTCGGCCTTTATCGCCGCCATGGCCGGCATGTACGGCGGCATCATGTCTCCGACCGCCGTCAAGAAGGTCGGCGCCAAAGACGCCGGCCAGAATCCGGTGGGCACCGGCCCCTTCGTCTTCGAGAAGGGCGAGAAGGGCAACCAGGTGTCGATGCGGGCGTTCGACGAGTACTGGGGCGGCCGACCCCCGATCGACCGACTGGTCGTCCGCGTGATCGCCGACGAGCAGGCGATGACGGCCAGCCTCCTCTCCGGCGAGATCGACGTATCGCAGTTCATCGACTTCAAGGACCTGGAGGCCTATCGGAAGAACCCGAACCTCAAGGTCCAGATGGTGCAGGCGTCGTCCGTCGGCTACATGGGCGTCAACCGGAAGCACGACGCGATGAAGGACGCGCGGGTTCGCCGGGCGCTCGCCCACGCCGTCAACAAGCAGAAGATCATCGACACGATGCTCTACGGCGAGGGCGACCTTCCGGCCGGACAATCGCCCCTGCCGATGTGGTCGTATGCGCCTCAGCTCAAGGACTACTACAAGTACGACGTGCAGAAGGCGAAAGACCTCATCAAGGAGGCCGGCGGCGCGCCGGAGTTCACCCTCCACACCCAGAGCTCCGGGTTCTGGCCCCGGCTGGCCGAGCTCATGCAGAACGACTTCAACGCCGCCGGCTTCAAGGTGAGCATCGAGAAGGTCGACTCGGCGAAGTTCTACGGGTTCGTCACCGAAGGCAAGCACGCCCTGTTCATCGGCGACGCCACCGACCAGACGCCCGACCCCGATGGGGTCTACTGGGTCCTCTTCGGCTGCAACAATCCCCGCCAGGCTCGCTGGGGCTGGTGCGATCCGAAGTGGGATGATCTCCTGGCAAAGCAGGGGGCCGAGCTGGACCAGGAGAAGCGGAAGGCGATCCTCTGGGAGATGCAGAAGATCCTGCTGGACGAGCACGCGCCCATTCCGAACTACTACCAGCGGTTCGCCAACGTCATGAACAAGCGGGTCGAGGGCTACACCCCGATGCCCAACCGCTACATGCACTTCGAGACGACGTATGTGACCAAGAAGTAGGGAACCGGGTTTCTGGTCGGGGGCTGCGGCTCGTTCCCAAACCAGAAACCCGAAATCCCTACCTCCGTCCCGGCACGCCGAGGCCGGCGAGCGCCTGGCGAACGGCCGCCATCTGGTCGGCGGTCATTGGCTGCAGCGGGGGGCGAGCCCTGCCGACGGGGCGGCCGGCGAGCGCCATCGCCTCCTTGAGCGGGCCCGGATGGTTGGCGATGTACCAGGCCTTGACGAAGGGCAGCAGTTGGTAGTGGATCTGCCGAGCGCGCTCGATGTTCCCCGCCACGACGGCCCGGTACATCTCGACGTAGGGCGCCGGTGCCAGATTGGAGCCGGCCCAGATCCCGCCTCGGGCGCCGAGCACCAGCGTCGGAAAGGCCAGGTCGTCGTCGCCGGCCAGGATCGCGATCCGGTGGCCGACGGCCTGGATCTTCTCCGAGACGCTGCCCAGGTCCCGATCGCACTCCTTCATGGCGACGACCGCGTCGATCTCGACCAGCCTCGCCATCATCTCGGCGTCCAGGTTCACCCTCGTCCGGCCGGGGTTGTTGTAGACGACGATGGGCAGGCCCCCTTCCCCGGCTACCCGGGCGAAGTGCTCGGCGATCCCGGCGGCCGACGGGCTGATGTAGTAGGGAGGCAGCACCAGGACGGCGTCGGCGCCAGCCCGTCCGGCCTGACGCGCCAACTCGACGACGTGACGCGTGCCCGGCGCCAGCAGGCCGACGACGACCGGGACGCGGCGGTTCACGTGCTCGACGGCGATCGCCATGACCCGCCGGCGCTCGGCGTCGTCGAGGCTGACGAACTCGCCGCTGCCGCCGATAACCAGCAGCCCGTCGACGCCCGCCCCGACCTGTTCGTCGATGTGCCGCCGCAGCGCAGGCTCGTCGATCTCCCCTTCAGGTCCAAACGGCGTCACCATCGCGGTGATGGCGCCTTCGATCATGGACACGGCATTCCTCCGGACGAAGGTTCAAGGTTCGAGGTCCCTGGTCCCGGGTCCCTGCCCCGTGGTCCCCGGTTCGCAGCCACAGTCTCGGCCAGGGACCCGGGACCAGGGACGACGGACCCTGAACCTTGAACCCGATTATTGGCAGCATACATGACCGCTGGGACGGCGTCAAAGCGGGAGGCAACAGAAGGGTGGGCGCCACTATTTCGCGTCAGGCAATCGCTATACGGCAGCTCCCTATTGAGCTTCGCGAAATTCAGGTAACACTTAGACCGACGTGACGGAAGAAACCATGCAGTACCGTCGGTCGGCGACCGAGCCGAATGAAACTGCGGCGAGCCATCCGTCGCAGCTC
>JACQGW010000104.1 GCA_016199325.1 Chloroflexota bacterium | reverse complement strand
GACCTGATCATCGACGATACGCCGGATGCGGTCACACTCAGCGGCTTCGACCCGGTGCGGCGGGAGGTCGCCCGGGTGGCATGGGGGAAGCTCGTCCTGGACGGGCGGATCCATCCCGCCCGGATCGAGGAAGTCGTCGAGAAGGCGAAGAAAGAGGTGGAGGCCACCATTCGCCAGGAGGGCGAGCAGGCGGCGGCCAAGGCGGGCGTCCACGGCCTGCACCCCGAGCTGATCAAGCTCGTGGGGCGCCTGAAGTATCGATACAGCTATGGCCAGAACGTGCTCATGCATAGCATCGAGGTCGCTCATCTCTGCGGCATGATGGCTGCCGAGATGGGCGCCGACGTCGCGGTCGCACGCATGGCCGGGCTGTTGCACGACATCGGCAAGGCCGTCGACCATGAGGTCGAGGGCGGCCATCACATCATTAGCGCTGACATCTGCCGGCGTCTGGGCGTTTCGCCGAAGATCGTCCACGCCATCGCCGCGCACCATGAGGGTGTCGAGCCGGACACGGTCGAGGCGTTTCTCGTGGCAGCGGCAGACGCCATCAGCGGGGCCAGGCCAGGCGCCCGCCGCGATTCGCTCGAACAATACGTGAAGCGTCTCGAGGCGCTGGAGAGCGTTGCCAATAGCTTCTCCGGCGTTGAGCGCTCCTTTGCCATCCAGGCCGGCCGCGAGGTCCGGATCCTGGTCAAGCCGGACGTGATCGACGACGTCGGCTCCGTTCGGCTGGCTCGTGACATCGTTCGCAAGATCGAAGAGAGCCTGGACTATCCAGGCCAGATCAAGGTGACCGTGGTTAGAGAAACCCGGGCAGTAGATTACGCAAAGTAAGCACGGAAAGGGCCGGGGCGGCGCCGTTCGCTCCGGCCCTGTCTGTGCTCCCGTCGCAGCCCGGTTCATTGGAGCATCATGGCAGACCTCCCGAGCGTCGTCGACCTCCACCTGCACACCACGGCCTCCGACGGCACCCTCTCGCCGGCTGAGCTCGTGGCCCTCGCCTGTGAGCAGGGGCTCGCCTGTATCGCGATCACCGACCACGATTCGACCGACGCCGTTGCCGCGGCCGTCGCCGCCGCGGCGGACTGCCGCCCCCCGCTCGAAGTCATCCCCGGCGTCGAGATGAGCACCGACGTGCCCGGCGGCGAGATCCACGTGCTCGGCTACTTCCTCGACCCCGACAACGCGGAGTTCCAGCAGGTGCTGGCCGATTTGCGCGACTCCCGGATCGGCCGTGCGCAGCGCATGGTGCAGAAGCTGGCCGAGCTCGGCGTGCCGGTCGCCTGGGAGCGCGTTCGGGCCATTGCCGGCGAGGGGGCCATCGGCCGGCCCCACATCGCCCAGGCGATGGTCGAGGCCGGCCACGTCGCGAGCTTCCAGGACGCCTTCACCTCCTACCTCGGCCGCACCGGCCCCGCCTATGCCGAGCGCCGCAAGCTGACGCCGGAAGAAGCCGTCCAGCTCCTGGTTCGGGCCGGCGGGTTGCCCGTGCTGGCCCATCCGGCCGACATCGCCGATCTGGAGCACCGCCTGCCGCCCCTGATCGCCGCCGGGCTCGTCGGCATGGAGGTCCACTACCACGGCTACGATCCCGCCGTCATCACCTGGCTGGCTCGGGTCGCCGCCGCTTTCGACCTGATTCCCTGCGGCGGCAGCGACTTCCACGGCATCCCAAACACCGGCGGCCCAACGCCTGGCTGTATCGCCGTTCCCTACGAGTCCGTGGAACGCCTCCGCGCCCTACGGAAGTGATGAGTGACGAGTGATGAGTGAGATGGACGCCAGGGCCATTCAGGCGGTTATTCCGCATCGGTATCCGTTTTTGTTGGTGGACCGGATCGAGGAGCTGGAGCCGGGGGTGCGGGCCATCGGGCTGAAGAACGTCAGCGTAAACGAGCCGTTCTTCCAGGGCCACTTCCCGGGCGATCCGATCATGCCGGGGGTGCTGATCGTCGAGGCGCTGGCCCAGGTCGGCGCCGTGGCGATCCTGAGCCTGCCGGAGAACGCCGGCCGGCTCGTCCTCTTCGCCGGCATCGACGGCTGTCGATTTCGGCGACCGGTCGTCCCCGGCGACGTCCTCCGGCTGGAGGTTGTGCTGACAAAGCAGCGAGGGCCGGTCGGCAAGGGGAGCGCCCGGGCCACCGTCGGCGGTAAGGTGGTCGCCGACGGCGAGCTCACGTTCGCTCTGGCGCCGGCTGCGAAGGCGTGAGCGGCATCCGCCACCTGCTCCTCGCCATCCTCAACCGTCTGTTCCGGTCGCAGTCCCGGCCGCCGCCGGCGCAGCCGCGCGCCGTCGTCGTCGTCAAGCCGTGCTGCCTTGGCGACGTCCTCATGGCGACGGCCGCCATCAGGCAGATCCGCCGATCCTACCCGGAAGCGCGCCTCGCCCTCGCCGTCGGCGACTGGTCACGGCCGGCCGTCGCCGGCAACCCGGACGTCGACGAGATCGTGCCGGCGGGTCGGGTGGGCACCACCCGGCCCGGTCGCTGGCGTGACTACCTGCGCCTCGTCTGGCGGCTCCGGCGCGGCCGCTACGACGCCGCCGTCGTCCTGGATCGCTCGGCCTGGCTGGCGCTGCTTCCCTGGATGGCGGGCATCCCGCACCGGGCCGGCATCAACAGCGGCGGCCGCGGTTTCGCCCTGACCGTTCGCGCCTCCTGGCAGCCCGATCGCCACGAGGCCGACCTCTCCCTGGACGTTCTGCGCGCCATGGGGCTCGCCGTCGCTCCTCCTCGGCTCCGGTTCGTCCCGGGCGCCGAGGATCTCGCCTGGGCCGGCGCAGCCCTGGCGGAGATTGGGAGTGAGCGGGTCGTGACCATGCACCCTGGCGGCGGCGCCAACCCGGGCATGGTCCTCACGGCCAAGCGATGGCTGCCCGATCGGTTCGCCGCGGTCGGCGCTCGGCTCGTCGCGGGCGGCGCCTGGCTCGTCCTGGTCGGCGCGCCGTCGGACCGTTCGGCCGCCGACGCCGTCCTCGCCCACCTGCCGGCTGCCGCCCGCGCCCGCACCGTCGACCTCGTCGGACAGACGACGTTCGGCCGCCTTGGCGCCGTCCTCGCCCGGAGCGCCCTCCACATCGGCAACGACGCCGGGCCGACCCACCTGGCTGCCGCGGTCGGCGCGCCGGTGATCGCCATCTTCGGGCCGTCTTCGCCGGCGATGTACCGCCCCATCGGCGATCATGCCATCGCCCTCTACCGCCAGGTGCCGTGCAGCCCCTGTTTCGTGAACGGCAGCTTCGACCGGAGCTGTCGGGACTACCGCTGCATCCGAGCCGTCACCGTCGAGGACGTCCTGGACGCGGCGGCGCGCTTCCGACCAGAGGGGAGCTCGTAGGTACGCGGTAAGACGAGCTGTCAACGGATTCTGGGAGCGGATTGATCGGATTGGAGCCGATGGGCGAGATCGCGCTGGTCGAGCAGACGCATCGCTTCTACCGACAGCGGACAAGTGCTCACTCCAAGATCGTCCAACGCATGACCTGGCGCATGGACCATTGCGCGCACCGGGCTGGGATCGACGCCGTGTGGCCCAATCCGCTCAATCCGTTC
>JACQGW010000103.1 GCA_016199325.1 Chloroflexota bacterium | reverse complement strand
GGGAGAGGGGGGACAGGGGACACGCCCTCACCCCCAGCCCCGCGCCCGCTCGGCGGGAGAGGGGGGACGGGCACAGACGCACCCTCGCTCCCATCTTCGCCCCCTCGCCCGCCGAGCGGGAGAGGGATGACGAGCGAAGCGAGTCAGGGTGAGGGCCCGCCCCCGTCTGCCCAACCAACCGTGGTCGTGACGGCGCCGGAGACCTCGCTCCACCTTCCCGACGGCACCCGGCTCACCGTCTACGCCGGGACCGAGCTGGCCGTCTGCGGTTGCGATGGCGCGACGTACGTCGTGGAGCTGCCCGACGGTAGCCGCGGGCGGCTTGTGGTCGCCGACGCCGCCCCAGCGCCGCTCTTCCGCCTGGCTGCCGACGCCATACCGGCGATCGCTCGCCGCTTCCTGGGTGCGCCGTACCTCTGGGGCGGAACGACGGTCGCCGGACTCGACTGCTCGGGCTTCGTCCAGCTCGTCTACCGGCTCGCGGGCTATGCGCTGCCGCGGGACGCCGAGCCCCAGCGGCAGGCGCTAGGGACGGTCGTCCCGCTGCCGGCGATCCGATGCGGGGATCTGCTCTTCTTCGGGCGGAACGGCAGGGCAACCCACGTCGCCCTCGCGCTCGACGCGCGGACGTACATCCACGCGGCCGGCACGCCCGGCCAAGCCCTGATCTCCAGCCTGGACGCAGGCAGCCCAGCCTACGACGCCGAGCACGTCCCGCACGTTCTCGACGTCCGGCGGGTGATCGGGGCTGGGTCGCCCGGCTTGGCGAACGGGAACCTGTGATGGTCGATCCTGCGCCTTCCTCGGTGCCCGTCCTTCGCTGCGCCGAGCACCCCGGCGTGGAGACGGTCCTCCGATGCGGGAAGTGCGACCGGCCGATCTGCCCGCGCTGTCTCGTCCAGACGCCGGTCGGCGCCCGCTGTCGCCAGTGCGCCCAGCTTCGAAGGTCGCCGGTGTACAGTGTGTCGCCGGCCCAGTACGCCCGGGGGCTGGGGGCCGGCATGGGACTCGCGCTCGCCGTCGGGGCCGGCTGGGCCTTCCTCGGCGCCTTCATCGGCGGGTTCTTTGTCTGGTTGCTCGCTGCGCTGGCCGGTTACCTCATCGGCGAGGGTGTGAGCCGCGCCGTCAATCGCAAGCGCGGCCGATGGCTGGAGGTCATCGCCGGCATCAGCGGGTATCTCGCCTTCGCCGCCAGCCTGGCGATGCCAAGCCTCCTGCTGGCGACGACCGTCGGCGCGTTTTCGCCCGGCCAGATCGGCGCGACGTTCCTGGCCGCCATGCTGCTGCCGCTGCGCAATCTGCTGCTCCTGATCCCGGCGGCCATCGCCGTGGTGCTGGCGGTTTCTCGCGTGCGCTGAGAGCGGTTCCCTGGACGCCCTGGAGGGCAGAAGGAGCGACTGTGGTCACGACGAACAAGCAGGCCGAAGGGACCCCGCCGGGCAAGCCGAAGCCGCCCAGCCGACCGGTGATGAGCCTGCGAACCTGGCTCATCCTGATGGCGGCCACCGCGATCATCAACATCATCTTCTACTTGCCGCGGGCCGAGCCCCGCGCCGAGCTGCCGTACTCCGCGTTCCTGGTCGAGGTCCGTTCCGGCAACGTCGACCGCATCGACGTGCGCGGGCAGGAAGTCCGGGGCGCGCTGCGGTCGCCGATCACCTGGCCGCCGGCCGGAGCGGCGCCGGCGGCAACTCCGGCCGGCGCCACCCGCCCGACGCCCTCGCCGACGCCTGCGAGCTACAGCGCCTTCCGAACGACGCTGCTACCCTTCGACGATCCCGAGCTGGTGCCGTTGCTCCGGCAGCAGGGCGTCGAGGTGCGGGCCGAGCTGACGACGACGCCCTGGTTTATCGAGCTGCTCTTCCAGGCCCTGCCGCTGGTGCTCCTGTTGGGCGTGATGGTGCTGGCGGGGCGGCGGATGGCCCAGGCGCAGGGCGGCGTCTTCGGCTTCGGCCAGAGTCGGGCGCGCCTGTACACGGCCGAGCGGCCAAATGTGACCTTCGCCGACGTCGCCGGCCAGGATCAGGCCAAGCGGGAGCTCAGCGAAGTCGTGGACTTCCTCAAGAATCCGGAGCGCTACCGAAAGCTCGGCGCCCGCATCCCTACCGGCGCGCTGCTGACCGGCCCGCCCGGCACGGGCAAGACGCTACTCGCCCGCGCGGTGGCCGGCGAGGCGCAGGTGCCGTTCTTCAGCATCTCCGGCTCCGAGTTCGTCGAGATGTTCGTCGGCGTCGGCGCCTCCCGCGTGCGCGACCTCTTCGCCAAGGCCAAGGCGACGGCACCGGCGCTCATCTTCATGGACGAGATCGACGCGATTGGCCGGCGGCGCGGCGTCGGCCTCGCCGGCACCCACGAGGAGCGCGAGCAAACGCTGAATCAGCTCCTGGTCGAGATGGACGGGTTCGACGTTCGGACAAGCGTCATCCTGCTGGCGGCAACGAACCGGCCGGACGTGCTCGATCCGGCGCTCCTGCGACCCGGTCGCTTCGACCGCCAGATCGCCGTCGAGCTGCCCGATCGCGATGGCCGCCTCGGCATTCTCGGGATCCATACGCGCGGGATCCCGCTCGCTCCCGACGTCGAGCTCGGCAAGCTGGCGCGGGCAACGCCGGGGTTTTCGGGCGCCGACCTGGCGAACCTGGCCAATGAGGCGGCGCTGGCAGCCTCACGCCGCCGAGCCGAGCATGTGGCGATGGTCGACTTCGAGTCGGCGCTCGACCGGCTCGTGCTCGGCGCCGAACGGCCAAGCCTTATCGATCCGGCCGAGCGCCACACGGTCGCCTACCACGAGGCGGGCCACGCGCTCGTCGCCCTGCTCACGCCCGGCGCCGATCCGGTGCATAAGGTCACGATCATGCCGCGGGGCCGCGCCCTGGGCGCGACCGCCCAGCTCCCGGAGGCCGACCGCCACAACTACGGGCGGCGCTATCTTCTGGGCCGGCTCGCCGTGCTCCTCGGCGGCCGGGTGGCCGAGGAGATCGCGATCGGCGAGGTGACGACGGGCGCCGAGCAGGACCTGCGGGAGGGCAATCGGCTGGCCCGGGCGATGGTGACCCGCTGGGGGATGAGCGACGCCATGGGGCTGATGACCGTTGCCCAGCGCGCCGATCCCTTCACGAGCCTGGCCGAGGGCGAGGCCGAGCCGAGCGACGCGACAGCCTCGGCTGTCGACGCCGAGGTCCGCCGCCTGCTCGATTCCTGCCACACCGCCGTTCGCCAGCTCGTCGAGGCCCATCGGACCGAGCTCGACGCGCTGGCCCAGGCGCTGCTTCGCGAGGAGACGCTCGACGAGACGCGCATCGCCGAGCTCGTCGGAAGACAGCCGACGCAGACGCAACCCGCACCGTGAGGAACCGTTGTACTCCATGACACTCCTTGACCGGGGATGAACGATGCGTCAGCGCATTTCACGCGCCCTCGCGCAGATCGTCAGCCTGCTGTTCCTGGCGATAATGCCGTCATACGTCATGCGCCAGACGTCTGGCGTCAGACGTCTGGCGCGGATCGTCAGCCTGCTGTTCCTGGCGGTGATGCCCGCGATCGGGCCGCGGCCGCTGCCCGTCTCGGCAGCCGATTGGACCCGGCTCGGCCTGGCTGGACACCGGGTGGATGCCCTGGCCGTCTCGCCGGTGAACGGGCAGGTGATCTTCGCGGGGACCCGGGGGCAGGGGGTCTTTCGGAGCGCCGACAGCGGCGCCACCTGGACGGCCGTGAACACCGGGCTGACCAATCGCTTCGTCAACACGCTCCTCGCCGACCGCGCCAACGCGTCCGTCGTTCTGGCAGGCACCGGCGAGAGCGCGGCGAAGGGCGATAGCGGCCGCGGCGTCTACAAGAGCACCGACGGCGGCATCAACTGGACGCGCCATTTCGAGGGTCACGTTGCTCGCCTGCTCGCGGCACCCGGGGATGGACGCACGATCTACGCCGCCGGCGACCCGTTCTTCAGTCGGTCGACCGACGCCGGGCTCGCCTGGACTCGCAACATCACGGTGCCGCCGGCCAACGCCGACCTGACCTCGCTCAGCATTCACCCGCTCCAGCCACAAACCCTGCTGGCCGGGGGAGTAACGGAAGGCGGCTCCGGTCGGGTGTTCCGCTCTCGGGACGGGGGGACGACCTGGACGACCGTTGCCGAGGTGGGACTGCCGGCGATCTTCGACGTGGCGGTGCCATCGGCCGACGGCGCGATCGCGCTGCTGGGGAGTGCGGCCGGTATCTGGCGGAGCGCCGATGGGGGGCAGAACTGGCAGCGCTTGCTTGGCGCGTTTGGCTCCGTTGCAGTCCAGCGACTGCTGGTGAATCCGCGCCAGCCGTCGACGGTCTTCGCCGGGTCGCTCGGCCAGGGAGTGCTGGTCAGCAACGACGGCGGCGCCACCTGGTCGGCGATGCCCGGTGCGCTGGCGACGGCCAACGTGCGCAGCCTCGCCGTCGACGACTCCAGCCCCCAGGTCCTCTATGCTGGGACCGACGATGGCGTCTGGCGGCTGCCGATCGGCGAGTTTCAGGTGCCGGTCGCCGTGGACGCGCGCATCGAAATCGTCTGGCCGCACGGGGGGAAGCCGGTCACCCAGGCAACCGCGGTCAACGCGACGGCCTATCTGTTCCAGAACGATACCTTGAAGCCGGTGCCCTGCCTCTACGACCGGACGGTGCGGCTCTGGCGCTCGTTGAGCAATGCGCCGGCCGAGCCGGTCGCGACGGGGATTCGGCGGATGGCCAGCGTCGGCGGCAAGGCATTTCCCGTGTGGGACTTCAACGACGTGGCGGTCGAGAAAGCGACCGATCCGGCGAACAAGTACATCTTCCGGCTCACGGTCGACGGGGTGCCGCACCGGTCGAGCGTCTGGGTGCATGGCGCCGATCCGCGGACGATCTTCCCGCATCAGGACGTCCCGACGTCGACGGCGACGGCCGGTTCCGCCGTGGACGCACGGATCGAGATCGTCTGGCCCCACGATGCCCAGGGGCGCGAGGCCCCCGTCAGCGCGGCAACGCTGGCGAATCTGGCGGTGGACGTCTACAACCGGGGCACGCTACAGTCCGTCCCGGCCGATTGGGCCGGAACCGTTCGCCTCTATCGAGCGGTAAACGCCGGGGTCGAAACCGAGGTTGGCGTCGGCCGGCGCATGACCGTGACCCGTGGAAGCCTGGTCTATCCCCGATGGGGTTTCGACGACGTGGACGTATCCGCCGCACGCAGTCCCGCAACGAAGCTCTCGTTCCGTGCCGCGGCCGACGGGATCTCGACGTTCTCCAACGTCTGGATTCACGGCGTCGACGCGCGCACGATCTTCCCGCAGACGGATGTGCCGGTCAGCAGTTGCGAGTGATGCCGGTTCCGTCTGCGGGTCATCTATCGAAACAGCACCGCCGATCGAGGGCCCGCCGGAGGCCGCAGCGTGTGGAGCGGTCTCCAGCGGGGTGGTAGCGACCTCAGGACGTCTGCTTCTTCGCGCGACCGCCCTTGCGGCCAATGGCCGAGTAGTACTCGGACCCGTGCTTCTCCCGCACGGCCTCACCGCCTCGGCGGCCGATCTGAGAGTAGAATTCAGAGCCTCGCTTCGCCTTTACCGCCTCACCGCCCTTGCGGCCGATCTTGGCGTAGAAATCGCGACCCCGCTCCTGGGCGACCGCCTCGCCGCCCTTGCGGCCGATCTCGGCGTAGAAGCCAGGGCCGTACTTCTCCTTGACCCGCTGACCGCCACGGCGACCAGCCTCGCGAACCGTCATCTCCTTCTCCATCTTGCTACACCCCCTTCCTATGTACAGGCCTTCGACCAGACCGGCGCGCGGGCGCTACCCCGACCGATCTGTTCGAGAACCAAGGTCGAACGAGGGTTCACGGAGCAGAGCGTCCGTTCACCTGGCTAAGTGTAACATAACATAACATGGTGTGCCAATCGTCCAGTCGGCAGTCGGCAGTCCAGAGTCGGCGGTCGGCAGTCGGCAGTCCAGAGTCGGCGGCCGGCAGTCGGCAGTCCAGAGTCGGCGGCCGGCAGTCGGCAGTCGGCAATGAAAGGCCGGCCCGATCGGTGAAATCCGATAGCTGACCGCTGATAGCTGACGGCCGACTGCCGACCGC
>JACQGW010000105.1 GCA_016199325.1 Chloroflexota bacterium | reverse complement strand
TCTCTGCGTTCTCTGCGCCTCTGCGGTTTCGTTAGGCGCTCTTACGCGATCGGCAGGGTGAAGGCGAAGGTGCTCCCTTTGCCCTGCTCACTCTCGAACCAGATCCGGCCACCGTGGGCCTCCACCAGCATCCTGGTCACGTAGAGGCCCAGCCCCACCCCTTCAGCCCGCTGGGTGCCCTGCCCTCGGAAGAATCGCTCGAAGATCCGGGGCCGGTCCTCCGGCGCGATCCCTGGCCCCCGGTCCGCCACCGATACCACGACCTCTTCGCCACGCCGCTCCGCCCTGACCGTCACCTCCGCGTCTCGAGGGGAGTACTTCAGGGCATTGCTGATGAGGTTCACCAGGATCCGCTCCAGCCGGTTGGGATCGGCGTTGACCGGCGGAAGGTCGGGAGGGGTCTCGGCCATCACCCGCCCCACGTCCATGACCCCGCGGGCCCGCTCCAGCAGGTCGAGCACCGAGAAGGCCAGACTGACCGGCTGCCGCTCCAGGATAAGCTGCCCCGCCTCCAGGCGGGCCGAGTCCACCAGGTCCTGGATCATGACGTTCATCTGCCGGGCCCCGGTGAGGATCGCCTCGGCGCTCCACCGCTCCGAGCCGCTCAAGCCGGCCCGGTCCAGCGCCCGCAGGAGACGCTGGGCGTGGCCCTGCACAATGGCCAGCGGGTTCCGCAGGTCGTGGGAGATGGTATGGATGTATGCCTCCCGCTCGTCGGCCCGGCGCTGGATCTCCGCCAGCAACCGCTCCCGCTCGGCCTCGGCCCGCCGCTGATGGGTGATGTCGCGGAACACGAGGACGACGCCCAGCAGATTGCCCAGGCCGTCGCGGATGGGGGCGGCGCTGTCGGCGATGCTCCGTTCGGTGCCGTCCCTGGCGATGAGGACCGTGTGGTTGGCAAGCTCGACGATCTCCCCCGTTCGCAGCACCCGCTGAACCGGGTCTTCGCTGGGCCGCCGGGTCCCCTCGTCGACCACGCGGAAGACCTCGGCGAACGGCCTTCCGGCTGCTTTGTCCTGGGTCCAGCCGGTCAGACGTTCGGCGACCGGGTTCAGCAGGGTCACCCGCCCAGCCGTGTCGGTCGCGATCATGCCATCCCCGATGCTGCGCAGGGTCACGGCCAGCCGCTCCCGCTCGGCAGCCAGCACCTCCTTGGCCTGCCGGACGCTGTCGTGAAGGCCGGCGTTCGTCAGAGCCAGAGAAGCCGCGCTCGCGACCAGGGAGAGCGTGTCCACGTAGTCGTTCAGGTGGTCCGTCACCGGCAGGTCTTCCACCTCCAGCATGCCGACGACGGACTCGTCACGGCGCAGGAGCACCCCGAGGTAGGAGCTCAGCCCCGGCTGGCCGGTATCGCCCGCCAGAGCCAGCGGGGTGCCGGTCGCCAGCAGCCGCTCGGCGAGGGCATCGGGCTGCCACTCGCCGGTCACCTCCAGCCCGCTGATGAGCGTTATGGCTTGCCAGCGCCCTCCTGCCTGCGTCGCCAGGCGGACCTGTGCCGCTCCGGTCAGGAGAAAGGCCACGCGCACGATCTCGCGGCGGATGGTTTCCAGGTCCAGGGTACGACCCAGGGTCATGAGGAGGTCCGCCACCAGGGCCAGCTCGGCGTTCTGGCGCTCCAGGCGGGCGACCGTGACGTCAGCGAGCCGGCTCATCCGCCGTCCAATCGAGCGGGTAGCGCCCCCAGCGCCGCGCCGTGTCCATGATGGCGTGAAGGGTTTCGTCCGGCACGTAGAAGGGGATCTCCCCATGTTGATCGGCAAGGATGAAGCCGCCGCCCGGCCCCGCGGCGGCCAGGCAGGCCCTGACGGCGGCCTCGGCCTCATCGGGCGTCCAGCGGACCATCTCGATGCCGTTGAGCGTGCCGAGGACGCCCAGCCGCCCCCGCATGCTCGCTTTGACGGCCCGGAGATCGTCCCGAGCGCCCACGACTACGGCCGCGGCGCCCGTCTGAGGGACGAGGCTTAGAACGGGGCCGGCCCGCCCGCTGGCGAAGTGGTAGGCGCACGGCCCGTTGATCCGGGCGATGGTGTGGCTCGCGACCGCCAGGTCGAAGGTCTGGAACTGATCGATGGTCGTCATCGTCGTGGAGGCCATAGGATCAAAGAAGGCGATGGCATGGGCACCGGCGGCCAGTTGCGCGTTCGCCCAGGAGGCGCAGAAGTCGCCGAGGTAGCTCAGTAGCCGATGGGCGGTCTCCGGCTCCTCGTACAGCAGGAGAATCCAGCGCTCCAGGCCCAGCAGCATGATGGGCAGGGAGAAGGGGGCCATGACGACGCCGACGATGGGTCGCCGGTTCTGGTTGCGCTCTGCCAGGCGGTGGATGGCCTCCAGGGTGTCTTTCAGGGGAGCGACACGGGTCGGATCGGGCAGGGGCCGAGAGAGCAGGTCGGCGGCCCGGCGGGTCAGGGGGGCGCCGGCATTGGGCGGGCCATCCTCATAGAAGATCACCTCGCTGCCGAAGGCGGCGGCCTCGCCAGCGGCATACCAGAACGCGTAGAGGCAGTCGTGGCCGAACCGGTCCGCCAGGCGGAGCTGGGCCTCCACCAGATGCTCCGGGTTGGCGTAGTACTCCCGAAGGCTCATGCCCAGCACCTTCGCTCCATGCATCGTGAAGAGCAAGAACACGGGCACCCGATCTGGCTCCTGATGGCTCAGGGAGGTAAGCACGCGCTGGAGCGGTGTCACCGCTTCGCTCATCGTTCCCCTCCGATCAGCCGCCTGGCAATCGTGACGGCCGCGACCGGATTGCCGCCCACGGCCGTCGCGCCCACCTGCTGCCACAGCCTGCTATCCTGGTTGAAAGGAGCGCCGCCGACCAGGAGGGGAACAGGCCGCGGCTCTTGATCCAGCAGCTCGCGCACCCGACGCACTCGGCGGGCCGATACGTACATCAGCACGGAGATGGCGATGAGGTCGGCTTCCTCCTCTCGGGCTCGCCGGACGAAGGTTTCCGGCTCGACGCCCAGCCCGAGGGATACCACCTGCGCGCCGGCCGCCGACAGGTAGGCGGCGACGATGCGCTGGCCCAGCCCGTGGTAGTCACCCAGCGTGCCGATGACCACTTTGCCCCAGGGAGCGGAGGGTTGAGCACCCTGGGGAAGGAGACCGCTCACCAACTGCTCGGCGATGCGCCCGCCCATGTACACCTGCGTGAGCGACACCGAGCCGTCCTCCCAGCCCTGGCCGAGCGCCGCGAGGCCGGCGACCACGACCTGGTCCAGCACTCGCTGCGCCGGCAGCCCCCGAGCCAGCGCCTCTTGCACCAGCGAGCGCGCGCGGCCGAGGTCCGCCGAGCGCAGGGCGGGCAGGAAATCGTCGAAGTAGCCATTGACGGGTGCATGCAGCATGCTCAGCCACCATCCACCAGCGGATCTCCGGCGCGGTATCCCAGCGGCGCCCAGCCTGCCAGCTTGATTGGGCTGATTCCATTCTGCCACAAATCCGCCGGTTGCGCTAGGGGGTGCGGAGTCTGGCGAGCTCCTCGAAGATTTCCCGCTCGCGGGGTGAGAGTCCCTCGGGCAGAACGACGCGCATCTCGGCCAGGAGGTCGCCGCGCGCTTCGGGGTCCTCCAGGCGGGGCATCCCGAGGCCGCGCAGGCGGAAGACGCGGCCGTTCTGCGTCTCTGCGGGGATCTTGAGCGCGACCTTCCCCCGGAGGGTCGGCACCTCGACCTCGCCGCCGAGGACCGCCGCCGTCAGCGGGACGGGGACCTTCGTCACGAGGTCGTCGCCGCGGCGCTCGAACGTCGGATGCGGCAGGAGATGCACCACCAGGTAGAGGTCGCCGGCTGGGCCGCCAAGTCCGGGCCCGCCCTGACCCGCCACGCGAACCCGGCTGGCCTCTCGTACGCCCGGGGGGACCTTGACCTCGATACGGCGGGTGCGACCCGACGCGTCGGTCAGTTGGAGCGTCCGGGTCGTGCCGGCGGCGGCCTCTTCCAGGGTCACGTCGACCGGTTGATCGACGTCCCCGCCGCGCCTGCGGGCGACGCGTTCGCGGCCGCTCGTGCGGTCCTGCGTGCCGCTGAAGAACGTGTTGAAGAAGTCGGAGAACAGGCCGCTGTTTTCGAAGAGGTCTTCGACCTCCGCCTGGCTGGTCGCCGAGTAGCCGCGGGAGCCGCCGCGCTGGCCCGCCGGCCGGAAGCCGAACTGCGCCCAGTCGAACGGCTGCTCGTTGGCACCAGCGGCGCGCTGCCACTGCTCGTACTGCCGCCAGTTGGCGCCGAGCGCGTCGTATTTCTTCCGCTGCTCGGGATCGCCGAGGACCTGGTATGCCTCGTTGATCTCCTTGAACTTCGCCTCGGACGCCTTGTCCCCTTTGTTGACGTCGGGATGGTACTTCCGGGCGAGCTTCCGATAGGCGGACTGAATCTCTTTCTGGGCGGCGCCCTTCGGGACGCCGAGAATGCTGTAGTAGTCCTTGTAATCCATGGCGCGATCCTGTCTCCGCTCTGCTCCTTGATCATACCCCTTGCTACAGCTTGTGTCAACCTTTTCGCCCATCGGCTCGGTGCAACGACGGCGCGGCGATCAGCCGAACGCGCCGCCGCCCGGTCCGGTTGCCCAGGCCGGACCGGGCGGCTAGCGGGAGAAGGAAGGAGAAACCGTGCATCTCTTACAACGGACGAGGTCGCGTTCGGTCGCGCGGTTCGGGGGCGGATCCTGTTGGTTGGTGGACGTCGTGCGTCGTGCGTCATGCGTCCTGTCATGCGTCATGTTTCTCGGCGCCTTTCTTGGCGATCTTGACGTCTTGGCGGTTCACATCTCAGCTCGGCCGTTCCACGACCGGCGTGCCGTCGGTCAGCGCCGGGAGGTTGTCGGCGGCGACGACCTCGCCCTCGGCCAGCCCGCCGAGGACCTCCACGAGCGCGCCCTCGGTCGCGCCCAGCCGGACCGGCGTTCGGTACGCCCGGCCCCCTCGGATGACGAAGACGTGGGCGCTGCCGCCGCGGGCGACGACGGCGGCCTTCGGCACCGCCAGCGCCGACGTCTTCTCGTCGGCGGCGATGCCGACCTCGGCGAACATCCCCGGCAGCAGCGTGTCCTGCCCCGGCGCCGGATCGACCTTGACGGCGACCGTCCGGCTGGCCGGATCGACCGTCGGGCTGACCAGCTTGAGCACGCCGCGGAGCGGCTTGTCCGGGTAGGCGGCGACGGCGATGGTGGCGGCCTGGCCGACCTTCAGCCGGCCGATCTGCGCCTCTTCGACGTTGACGACGACCTCGACCTCCTTCGAGACCAGCGTAACGATGGGGCCGGTCGGGCCGGCCAGGGCGCCCTCCACCAGGAACTTCTGGGCGACGACGCCGGCGATGGGCGCCCGGACCGTCGCCTCGGCGTCCTGGAGCCTGGCCAGCGCCAGCGCCGCTCGGGCCTGATCCACCGCCGCCCGGGCGGCCTGGCGATCATGCTCGGTGAATGGCGCCTTCGCCAGCCTGGCCTGTTCGACGGCGGCCTGCGCCGCCGCCCGCGCCTGGGCCAGGTCGTGGCTCGTAATCGGGCTCTTCGCCAGCGCCAGTTGTTGGCGGGCGGCGTCGACGGCAGCGTCGGCCTGCGCGATCTGCTCGTCGGTCGCCCCCTTCTTCGCGCCGGCCAGATTGGCCTCGGCGAGCTGGATCTGCTCGTACGCCATGCCGGTCTGGGCGTCGCGCTGCTCTCTCGTATAGGTGCTCGGCAGGCGACTGCCGAGCACGGCGTCCCCCTGCGCCTGGGCCAGGTAGAGCTGATTGCGCGCCAGTCGGACCTGCGCCTCGGCGGCGGCGATCTGCTCGGCAGTCGCACCGGCCTTCACCTGGGCCAGCCGTGCCTCGGCGGCGCGCAGGTTCGCCTGAGCCTGGCCGATCTGCTCGGCCCGCGGCCCGTCCTGGAGCGCGTCGAGCCGCGCCTGAGCGGCGTCGACGTTCGCCTGGGCCAGCGCGACCTGCTCGGGCCGAGGGCCCTCGATGATCTGCGCCAGGCGGGCCTCGGCCGCCGCCAGCGCCGCCGTTGCCTGCTCGGCCTGGAGCTTCGCCTGGTCCCGATCCAGCTCGGCGAGGACGTCGCCGGCTTTGACCTCGTCGCCGACGTCGACGGCGAGCCGCACGATCCGCCCGGCGACCTTCGGAATGACGTGTACCTGTGATCGCGCGCGCACGTCACCCGTGTAGCTGAGCGAGCCGGCGAGCGAGGACCGCCCGACGGCACTCGTACGGACAGGGACGCCTGCGGCCACAGGCGGCGGTGCGGCGACCGCCGGCGACGACCGTTCCGGCAGGCCAACCGCGGCGATGGCGCCGGCAATCAACAGCGCGAGAGTGGTGCCGACGACGACGAGCTTGCGAATCACGATGTTCCTCCTTCGAGCGCGCTAGCTGGTGCATCCAGCAAGTCCGTTGCAGGTTGGCTGGCCTGTCCATTGTCATGCTGAGCCGCAGCGAAGCATCTCCCGGACGCTGGTCGTTCGAGCCGGGGAGATGCTTCGCTGCGGCTCAGCATGACAGACGGGGAGCCGTCCAGAGCCGCGAGGGACGTGCCGTATGCACCTCTATCCATTCCGAACGTACTCCTCAGCCAGCCCCGATTCGGGGGCCTGGGCGGGCGCCGGCGGCTGGGTCGTTCGACGGCCGAGCTTGCCGAGGAGCCAGACCTGGACGTCGTCGACGATCGTGTAGGCGGCCGGGATGAAGACGAGAGTCAGGAGCGTCGAGGTGACGAGGCCGCCGATGACGACGACGCCCATCGAGCTCCGGATCTCCGCCCCTTCGGCAATGCGCATCGCCAGCGGCAGCATGCCGAAGACCATCGCCGCCGTCGTCATCAGGATCGGCCGCAAGCGGGTGGGGCCGGCTTCCAGCAGCGCCTCCCGCCGGCCAATGCCGCGCGTTCGGAGTGTGTGGGTATAGTCGACCAGCAGAATGGCGTTCTTCCCGACAAGGCCGGTCAGCATGATGAGGCCGACGAGGGACATGATGTTCAGCGTGTCGCCCGTCAGCGCCAGCGCGCCGATGGCGCCGACCGAGGCGAGCGGCAACGAGAGCATGATCACCAGCGGATGGGTGAACGACTCGTACAGGGCGACCATCAGCATATACATCAGTACGAGCGAGAGCAGGAGGGCGGCGCTCAGCGAGCCGAAGCTCTCCTGCTGCTGCTCGGTCTCGCCCTCGATGGAGAGCTCATAGCCGGCCGGCAACTGCAGGCCGGCGAAGGCGGCGCTCAGGTCGGCGGTGACGTCGCCCAGGGGCCGACCGGCCAGGTTGGCGCCGATCTCGATCTGACGATGCCGGTCCTGCCGCTCGATCTGCGCCGGACCGTCCAGGCGCCGGATCCGGGCGAGCTGGCCGAGCCGAACCGTTGTCCCGCGCGGGGTGACGATCGGCAGCGCGACCAGGCTCTCCGGCGTCGCCTGCTCGCTCTGGGTGAAGAGGACGCGGATGTCGATCTTGTCCTGGCCCTCGCGGCGGAACTGGGTGGCGACCTCGCCCTCGTAGGCCGTCCGGATGGCGCCGGCGACGGCGGCCGTCGTCAGACCCAGGTCGGCGGCTTTGCGGTGATCGACCTCGATCCGCAGCTCGGGCAGACCGGCGGCGCTGCTGTTCGTCACGTCGGCCGTGCCCGGCGTCTTCCTTACGACGGCCTCGACCTCGCCGGCGAGCTTCGTGAGTGTGTCGACGTCGTCGCCGCGGATGCGGACGATGACCGGCTGGGCGGCGATGCCGACGACGTTCGGCAGGTTCGCCCGCACCTGAAGCCCGGGCACGTCGGGCTTGAGCTGCTGCATGCTCTCGGCAACCTCGAACACGGAGCGCGCCCGCTCGCGCTTGGGCTTGAGCCGGACGTAGATGCGCCCGGAGCGGTGCTCGGAGCGGCCGTACTGGCCGCCGAGGCCGACCGCCGTCTGAAACGCCTCCACCTCAGGAACGGCGGCGAGGCGCTGCTCGAACTCGGCGATGACCTGGTTCGTCCGCTCCAGAGACGTCCCCGGCGGCAGCGTCAGGTTGACGGTGAACTGGCCCTGGTCGCCCTGGGTCACGAACTCCGTGCCGACGGCACCCAGGGGGATCAGCGCGATCCCGCCGAAAAAGGCCAGTGCGCCCAGGCCGACGATGGCCCAGCGATGCCCCAGCGACCAGCCCAGCGCGCGCCGGTAGCCCCGCACCACCGCCTCATACCCGGCGTCCCAGCGGCGCCAGAGGAACGCGAGCGGCGATCGCTCCTCCCCGTGGAGCCGCAGCCACCGGGAGCAGAGCATCGGCGTCAGGGTGAACGAGACGGCGAGGGAGAAGAGCGTTGCGACGACGATGGTCAGCCCGAACTCCCGGAAGAACTGGCCGACGATGCCCGTGAGGAAGGCGACCGGCGCGTAGACGATGACGTCGACGAGCGTGATGGCGACGGCCGCCGCGCCGATCTCGGCGCGGCCGGTGATGGCGGCGGCCCAGGGGCTTTCGCCGCGCATCATGTGGCGGTAGATGTTCTCGAGGATGACGATGCTGTCGTCGACGAGGATGCCGATCGTCAGCGCCAGCCCCATCATCGACATCATGTTGATCGAGAACCCGGCGACCCACATGACGGCGAAGGTCGCAATCAGCGAGGTGGGGATGGCGACGAGGACGATGGCCGTGGCCCGCCAGGTGTGGAGAAAGAGGAGGAGGACCAGCGCCGTGATGATCACGGCGTCGCGCAGGTTGGCGTTCAGGCCGTCGAGCGAAGCCCGGACGAACTCGGCGCCGTCGGCGATGGTCACGATCTGGACGCCGCCGGGCAGCCGGGACGAGAGCCGGGCCAGCGCCTCGTTCACGCCGCGGGAGACCGCGACGGTGTTTGCCGTCGGCTGCTTCTGGACGAGGATGCCGAGGCCCTCCTGGCCGTTGACCCTGCTGATAGAGCTCTGCCGCGTGAACCCCTCCTCGACGGTCGCCACGTCCTTGAGCAGTACGGCGCCGGTCGGACCGGTCATGAGGACGAGGTTGCCGATGGCTTCGACGTCCTGGTGCAGGCCGTAGACGCGCAGGTTTGCCTCGCCCTGCCCGACGGCGACGGTGCCCGCCGGCACCGACAGGTTGCTGGCCTGCAGCGCCTGGCTGACCTGCAGGATCGAGAGCCGATGCCCGGCCAGCCTGGCGGGATCGACCCGGACGTGGACCTCGCGCTCGCGCCCGCCGATCAGGCTCACGGCGGCGACCCCGTCGACGGCTTCCAGCGCCGGCTTGACGACCTCTTCGCTCAGTCGCTGCATGCCGTCGACCGGCAGCCCGCCGCGCATCGCCAGGATCAGGATCGGCGCCGAGCTGGGGTCGAACTTGGCGAGGACGGGCGCTCGGCTCTCGGGCGGGAGCTGGCCCCGGATCAGGCTGACTTTCTGCTCGATCTCGCGCATCGCCGCGTCGGGCTCGGTGCCGTCGTGGAACTCGGCGACGATGTAGCCGTAGCCTTCGCCGGCAACGGAGGTGATCCGCTTGACGTTCGTGGCGCCGGCCGCGGCATCTTCGAGCGGCTTGGTGATCCGCTCCTCGACCTCACGCGGCCCGGCGCCCGGATAGGCGATGGTCACCGAGATGAACGGGAACTTGGCGCTCGGCAAGAGGTCGACGTTCATCCGGCCATAGGCGATGAGGCCGGCGATCATGAGCGCCAGCGTCGCCATGACCAGGACGAGCGGCCGGCGCAGCGAAAACGCAGTGATCCACATCGGGGACTCCTTCACGTTGCCGGGGGCGAGATTGTTGGAACGGGTTTCTGGAACGGGTTTCTGGTTGGGAGTGGCACAGTGCATCGTGAACCCCTCAGCCCAGCCGAACACCACAGTGATGTTGACGGGCAGCGCCCGTCGATCGCTGACGCATGACGTATGACGCATCTGGCACCCGCTCCGTATTGAACACCAATATCGGCCCGGCTGCATCCGCCTTCCGTCCCGTTGCCGGGCACTGCACCGGCGGAGTCGCCGCCCGGCCATCGTGACGAGCGGTCTGGGACTTTCGTCGCATCGGGCGCTCCGTCGCCTGGCTAACGCCCGAGCGGCGCCGGGTCCATCCGCAGCCGCGTGGCCTCACGGGCGAGCGCGGTCAGGCCGATGGCCAGCGCCTGGAGCTCCGCGTCGCTCAAGCCGGATGCGAGCTGCCGCCACTCCCGCTCGTGGAGGACGTAGAGCCGGTTGACGGTCTCCCGTCCGCGGTCGCTCAGCCCCAGCAGCGAATGGCGGCGGTCGGCGCGGTCCTCGGTGCGCTCGACGAGCCCCTGCCGGTGCAAACGGTCGACCAGGCCGGTCACCGACGAGATGTGGACGCGGAGCACGGCGGCCAGTCCCCCGACCGGCAGCGGCCCCTGGAGGCGCAGGACGTGGAGCGCCTTCAGTTGCTGCATCGTCAGGTCCCGTCCGACCCAGAACTCGCTGTTGGCCGAGATGCGCTCGGCGACGAGCAGCTCCGACGCGCGGATGGTCTCCGCCAGCCAGCGTCCCCGCTCGTCCCGATCCCGGTCGTCCGGCGTTCCAGTCACCGCATCCTCTCCTGGCCGTTACTGAGATAGTAGGACAACCTCCGACTTTATGCAATAGTCCTATCATTCAGTAGCCCCATCCAGTAGCCCCATCGCCAGCGAACTAGTTCGTCGAGCGCCTGAGAACTGGCTCGCCATCGTTCGTCTATCCCTCGTCAGACGACCGCGCGAGGGATTGACACGGCCCCTCGAATGCGCGATGCTCGCCTGGCTATGGTGCCAGAGAAGCGCAGAATAGCAGAGCGTGGTCAATCCGACAGTCCTGCGCGGCCGGCCCTCGTCCCGCCTCCAGCGTCGCAGAGCCTTCGGCTCGCGGACGGCCGCCGAGTGGTCGTCCCTGGCACGGAGAAGACGACCGCCACTCTGGCGATTACGGTCGACGAGGCCCGAGCGGCGGCCGGCCGGGGCAGGGAGCTTGCCACCCTGCTGGTCGGCGCCTGGCGGCGGGATCCCGGGCCGCCGGCGATCGGCGCGCGCCAGCTCGCCTCGCTGGAACCACTGATCCTCCAATCGGGCTCCGGCGGCCTGGCGTGGTGGCGGATCCGGCGGACGGCGCTCGCATCGTCGCCGTCGGGCATCGTGCTGCAGAACGCGATTCGCTTCCTGGCCGTCGACGCCGCGACCGGCGTCCGGGCGATCTGCACGGCGGTCCGTCGCCTGCAGGCGGCGGGGATCCAGCCGTTCCTCATCAAGGGCTGGGCGGCGGCCCGCTGGTATCCGGAGCCGGTGGTTCGGCCCCTGGGCGACGTCGACCTCGTGGTGCATCCCGAGGAATGGCGGAGCGCCGTTTCGGCGCTGACGGCGCCGGGCGGGGGCGCCGCAGGCAACGTCGATCTCCACGACGGGTTTGCCAAGCTGCTGCCCGAGCGGCCATATCAGGAGATCGTCGATCGATCGTTCGAGGTCACGCTGGACGGCGTGGCGATCCGGCTCCTCGGCCCGGCGGATCACCTGCCGCTGCTCGCCCGCCACGCCTTTCGCCACGGCTTCTACCGGCCGTCCAGCCTGTGCGACATCGCCGCGGTGCTGGAATCGCTCCCGCCCGACTTCGACTGGGAAGCCTGCTGCCAGGGGAGCCGGGGCAACAGAGCGAGGCTGTTGGCGGCCATCGGGCTCGCAGAGCGGCTGCTTGGCGCGGCGATCCCCGATCCGGAGATCCGGCGGCAGTCCGGCCGGATGCCCGATTGGCTGCCGGATGCCGTGCTCGACGCCTGGGACTGGTGGCTGCCGCGGCAGGTCGTCGGCGTGCCCGTCCTGGACGAGATCCGGCGAGACCCGCGGCGCGCGCTCTCCCGGCCGGGTCGGTTGGTGGACGATCTGCGCCTTCACCTGCCGAACCCGCTCGAGTCGCTCTGGTTTGGCCCGCTCGTGTTCAATCGCCTGCCGCGCCTGCCGTATCAGATCGTCCATGCGCTGATCCGCCGGCTTGCGCCGCGTGGTGCTCGACGGCGGGCCAAAGTCGGCTTGATCGCCCGAGGAGTGTAGGATGCGAACCGTGAGCCTCGAACGGGAAGGTGGGCGGGTGGCCCACCGGATGTTGCCCCAGATCAACCGCACCTCGCAGTGAATGGCGAAGGTCGACCGCCTCGGGTGGGCGGATGGGGTCGCCTTCACGAGCTACGGGGTGACCGTCGGCGTGCGCGTGACGGACCCCGCCGCGCTGCCCCGGTTCGTCGAGCTGCTGCCGCCCGGCTGGGCCCCGGCCAGCAGCCCGATCGTCGAGTTTCTCTTTTCCGCCGTCGTCGGCGGGCCGAGCCCGGCCAACCCGGGGCTCCGCCGCTACCATCTGCTGTACGACGGCGCCGCCCGCCTGGCCCGCAGCCTCGACCTGGAGGATTGCCTGGCGGCCTTCGAGCAGAGCTGCCATCTGCTGGTCGCCGAGCGGACGTCGGAGAAGGTATTCGTCCACGCGGGCGTCGTCGGGTGGAAGGGACAGGCCATCGTCATGCCGGGCCGGAGCTACGTGGGCAAGACGACGCTGGTGGCCGCGCTGATCCGGGCGGGGGCGACCTTCTACTCCGACGAGTACGCCGTGCTGGATGAGGCGGGCCGCGTCCACCCGTACCCGCGTCCGCTCTCGCTGCGCCGAGCCACGGGGGAGCGACCAGAGCGGACGCCCCCGGCGGCGCTGGGTGCGACCGTCGGAGTCGAGCCATTGCCGGTCGGGCTGGTGCTGTTCGGGAAGCACGCGCCGGGGAGAGTCTGGCGACCGCGGCGGCTCTCGCCGGCCAGAGGGCTCCTGGCGCTGCTGGACAACGCGGTGGCGGCACGGCGGCAGCCGGCGCGCGTGCTGTCGGCGCTGGAGGCGGTGGTTGCCCGGGCGGCGGTCGTGCAGGGCGTTCGCGGAGAGGCAACGGAATTGGCGGCCAGGCTCCTCCGATGAGCGGGGAGGGAACGGATGGCTGTCAACGGATTCGGGGAACGGATTGAACGGATGGCTGTCTGGCCGATGGTCCTGGCGTCTTCCCTGGCGATCCTGGCGTCCTGGCGGTTCGTCTCTTGGCACCGCTCCAGTCGGAGACACTCGTGGGACCAACCCAAGTTGCAGGCGCTGCCAGTCGGGTAGGAAGAAGCACCCTTCGACGAGTATAGAAGAAGAATGAGGAGGAAGCAGCACATGGAACAGCAGCGTGAACGGCAGGGCGTCAACGCCGGGGCGAGCCAGATCGTCCCGATGCGCAGTCAGGGTGACCAGGTGGTCGCCGAGCTGGGCGAGGAGACCGTGGTCTACGACCAGACGACGCTGCGCGCGCACGCGCTGAACCGGGCGGCGACGTACGTCTGGCAGCAGTGTGACGGGCGGCGAACGGTGGCGGTGCTGGCGGAGGGGTTGGAGCGGGATCTGGGCATTCCGGCAGAGACGGGCGCGGTCTGGGTGGCGCTGGATGCGCTGGCGAAGGCGGGCTTGCTGGCGGAGCCGCTGCCGCCGCGGCGGGTGGTGAGCCGGCGGCAGGTGCTGAAGGCGGCGGGGAAGGTGGGCCTCGCCGCGTCGCTTGTCCCCGCCATCGCGTCGATCACGGCCCCGACGGCGGCTGCGCAGTCAAGCTGCAAGGCGAATGGAGCGCCGTGCACAACGAATACAGAGTGTTGCAGCGGATTCTGCGGCCCTGGCGTTCTCCTGACTTGTCAGACCCCCACTTGACGGACTGGCGGCCAATCTGGCTGAGCGGCAGCGACTTGTGCGGCGTTCTCCGGCGCGCGGGAGATGACCGCATGCCGGTAGGCGATCACTTGTGCTCGCGGCTCGGTTCGGTGACGCCGCTTGGTGTCGCGCGCCGGGGAACGGATGGCTGTCAACGGATTCGGGGAACGGATTGAACGGATAGCTGCCTGGCTGGTCGCGGGGCCAGGCCGGTGGTGCGCCGCCCCGCGTCGGATGAGGTGCGACGAGGCTCCCCGCCGTGCTCTGTGCTGCGGAATCCGATGAGAACCTGCACGCGGTGGCGCGGACCAACCGAGCCGCGAACGTGAGTGAGCCGTTCCCCGGCGAGAGCGGGAGTGGACCGCGCCCGCCGGGGATCCGCTCGCTCACGTTCGCGGTTCGGTTCGGTGATCCCCGTCGGTGTCGCTCGCCGGCACGCGGTCCACTGCTGCGCGCCGGGGATCCGCTCACTCACGTTCGCGGCTCGGTTCGGTGACTCCCGCCGGCGTCGCTCGCCGGCCAGCGTAGCCGAGGTGCTTACGCTCGGGAGCGCACTTGCGAGTGCGCACTACGAACCTGCACGCTCCGCCTCCCCAGCCTCCGCGTGAGCCTCCCAAACGCGAGCGCGGTCTGCGCAAGGA